>CAUJJW010000303.1 GCA_963205105.1 Verrucomicrobiota bacterium
GACGGGGCCGGAGGTCCCCAGAAGGACACGGTGCGGCTGATAGACGGCGTGTGCGGCTTGGAGGAGGCCACGCCGGTCCTTCGAGGTTCCGTTGTCGGCGATGACCACCCGAAAAGGATCCTGAAACGAAAAGTCCAATGCCTGAAGCAGCACCGGGACGGCCTGGGGCACTTCCATGATGCGCTCGCTGAACAGGCGCAACGTGCGTTCGGCGGCTTGGCGGTACTCCGGTTTTTCGGTAATGGCAGCCAGGCGCAGTAGCGCCACCGCGGCCACCGAATTGCCGGAGGGCTCGGCGCCGTCGTAATCCTCCTTGGCTCGAAGAATGAGATCGTTGGCCTGGGATCCACTTTGCCAGAAGCCTCCCCGCTCGGTGTCCTGGAAACGGGCGAGCATCGCATCGGCGAGCTGAACCGCAAATTCCAGATGCCCCGGGGTGAGGGTGGCCTCGTAGAGGTGCAGCACGCCGTCCAGCAGGTAGGCGTAGTCATCGAGCAATTGCGCGGCGTCGCGTTCACCGTCCCGCCATCGATGATGCAGGGTTCCCGGGCTGCCCTCGCTGGGGGCGACCCAGAGTTGGGCGCGAAGGAAGGCGAGGTTCCTTTCCGCGGCGATGGTCCAGGCCGGTTCATCGAGCACGATCGCCGCCCGCGCCAGCGCCCCCAGCATCAGGCCGTTCCAGGACGCGAGGATCTTGTCGTCCAGATGCGGGCGGACCCGTTTCGTGCGGGTGACGAGCATCTTGGCTTTGGCGGCGGCCAGGACCGGCGCTTCGGTGGCCGAGATTCTGGGATCGACGAGGCTGAGAACGTTCTGGTGCTTGAGCGGAGCCGGGTTGCTGTGGTCCTCGAAATTCCCGCGTTCGGTGATGCCGAAGTAGCGGACCACCAGGGCGAAGGCGTCGGGTTCGAGCAGTTCCTTCAGTTCCGCCTGGGTCCAGCAGTAGAACTTGCCTTCGTGCCCTTCGCTGTCGGCGTCCTCGGCCGAGTAGAATCCGCCGTCGCGATGGGTCATGTCGCGCAGCACATAGGTGACGGTGGAGCGGACGACATCGGCGAAGCGGGTGTTGTCGGCCAGCAGGTGGGCGTCGAGGTAGAGGTGCACCAGCTGGGCGTTGTCGTAGAGCATCTTTTCGAAGTGCGGGACCAGCCATTGGGCATCGACGGAATAGCGGGCGAACCCGCCGCCGAGTTGATCGTGCATGCCGCCGGCGGCCATGCGGTCGCAGGTGTGGAGGACCATGCGGACGGCGTTGGTGTCGCCGGTGCGATGGGCATGACGGAGGAGGAAGGCGGGTTGGCTGGGGCGGGGGAACTTGGGGGCATCGCCGAAGCCGCCGTGGCGTGCATCGTACTCCTCCATCATGACGCTGGCGGCGTGGGTGAGGACGGCTGGGGAGAGGGGGTGGTTTTGGGTGGGCGCCGGTTGTTCGGCATGCGCTTTAAGGCGTTCGGCCATTTCGTTGGCGGACTCGAGCACTTCGCCGTGGCGCTCGGTCCAGACCCCGGCGAGTTGGGTGAGCACATCGCGGAAGCCAGGGCGGCCCTGGCGGTTTTCGGGGGGCCAGTAGGTGCCGCCGTAGAAGGGTTTGAGGTCCGGAGTGAGGAAGACATTGAGAGGCCAGCCGCCGCTGCCGGTGCGGGCCTGGACATAGGTCATGTAGATCTTGTCGACGTCGGGGCGCTCTTCGCGGTCGACCTTGATGCTGATGAAATGGCGGTTCAGGACTTCGGCGACTTCGGGCGTCTCAAACGACTCCCGTTCCATGACGTGGCACCAGTGGCAGGTGGAATAACCGATGCTGAGGAAGATCGGTTTGTTTTCCGCGCGCGCCTTGGAGAACGCCTCATCGCCCCAGGGGTACCAGTCGACGGGATTGTGCTGGTGCTGGAGCAGGTAGGGGGATTTTTCGCGGGCCAGGCGGTTGGTGAAGGCATGACCGGCGGGGGTGGGCGTGTGGGACACGGGAAGGCTGGGGGGTGTCGAAGGTTGGCAGGCGCCGAACACCACCGAGAGGAGGGCGATTGCCGAAACAGGGAGCGCGCGGCGTGTCGGGGACCTGAGGAACACACCACGACGATAGCGGTGGGTGGTGGCCTTGTCAGGTTGTGGCGTGGACCACGTTGCGCAGGGGTTCGCGCCGCAGGGCACGGGCGACTTCCTGGGCGGACTTGATCCGGATCTCCTCCAGCCCGCTCTCGGAGTAGAACGCGGTATGGGGTGTGAGAATGAGGTTCAACGGAACGGGGCGGTCCTCCTGCCATAAGCGGACCAGTCGGCACGCGGTGGTGGCGGGTTCGGTGGGCAGGACGTCGATGCCGGCGCCGAACAAACGACCGGCGTCCAGGGCATGGGCGAGGGCGTCGACATCGACCACAGCCCCACGGGAGGTGTTCACCAGGATGGCGGTGCGTTTCATGCGGGCGAGCGCGGCGGCGTCGATGATATGGCGCGTTTGATCGGTGAGCGGGGTGTGGAGAGAAAGGATGTCGCTCTCCTTCAGAAGGGTATCGAAATCGACCAAGGGCACGCCGAAGGATTTCTCCAGGCCGGGGCGCAGGAAGGGATCGCAAGCAATGACGCGCATGCGGAAGGCTTTGGCGCGCATGGCGGTGGCGGCACCGATTCGTCCCAGGCCGAGAATGCCAAAGGTCTGGCCGGCCAGGCGTTCGACAGGTTCCACGGCCCGTTTGTCCCACGGGGTGAGGGTGCGGCGCAGGGAACGTTCGACCCGGGTGAAGCCGTGATTCAGGGCGAGGGCCATGCCGAGGGCGTGGTCGGCGACTTCGTCCACGCCGTAATCCGGGACGTTGCACACGGGGATCCTGGCGGCGGCGGCGGCGGCGAGGTCGACGTTGTCGAAGCCGACGCCGCCGCGGACGATGACCTGGCAGCGTTGGAGTCGGTGGATGACTTCGGCGGGGAGGGAGATTTCGTGGAACAGGATGATGGCATCGGCGTCCTCGATACGGCCCTCGAGATCCCGATGGTGGGAGGCGAGCAGGCATTCGACGCGTGCGAGACCGGCGAGTTCGCGCTCCTCCAGGGTGGCGGGCGCGGGCAGGCAGTCGGTGATGCAGACGCGGTACATGCAAAGAGAATAATGAACGGTAACGGAATTGGGCGAGACCTCGCTTTGCAATGGGCCTGGGAGGCGGCACGATGGCGGCGCGGATGATCAGCCTAGCGGAACACGGGGCAGGAGTGCCGGAGTCGGACCTGGAAGGACAGGTGGCGGAATTCTTTTCTTCGAAGGGTCCGTTGGCGAAGGCCAAGAACTTTGAATTCCGGCCGCAGCAGCAGGAGATGGCGGTGGCGGTGGCTCGAGCGTTGGAACGTGGGGAGCACCTGGCGGTGGAGGCGGGGACCGGCGTGGGCAAGAGTCTGGCCTACCTGGTGCCATCGATTCTGTTTGCGGTGGCGAAGCAGAAAAAAGCGGTCATCTGCACGCACACCATCAATCTTCAGGAGCAACTGACGGAGAAGGATCTCCCCATGCTGGCCCAGGTGCTCCCGGTGCGGTTCGAGTATCAGATGCTGAAAGGGCGGTCGAATTATCTGTGCCGGCGGCGATTGCACCGTGCCATGCAGCAGGCGGACGGCCTGTTCACCTCGCCGGAACACGAGGAACTCCGGCGAATCCATGCGTGGTCGGCGACGACCGAGAACGGGACGCTGTCGGACTTCGAGGTTGAACCGGACCCGAAGGTGTGGTCGCACGTCTGTTCCGAGCGCGGGTTGTGTTCGCCCAAGGTGTGCGGGTTTCCCAGCGATTTCGCGAAGGACCACGGCGTGTGTTTCTTCCAGCGGGCGCGGCAGCGGATTTTGTCGGCGGATGTGTTGGTGCTGAATCACACCCTGTTCTTCACGCTCCTGGGTGGGGTGGATGAGGATCAGGAGGGCGGGGTTTTGTTTCGGAACGATTTCGTGGTGTTTGACGAGGCGCACACGGTGGAGCAGGTGGCTTCGCGGCACATCGGGCTGAACGTTTCGAGCGGCCAGTTTCGGTTCACGTTGAACCGGCTGTGGAATCCGCGGACGGAAAAGGGGTTGTTGGCGACGCTGCGGGAAGGGGACGCGGTGAAACTGGTGGCGAGCGCGATTGGCGAGGGGGAGCGGTTTTTTGAGTCAGTGGAAGCGGCGTGTGAGGAAATGGCTGCCGAAGCCCGGGCGAAGCAGGCGCGATCCGAGGAGGGCAAGGAAGGGGGAGGAGGTCGGCGCACCTGGAGTGAACTGCGGATCCGCCGCCCGGAGTTGGTTGCGGACAACGTGACTCTGCCGCTCCAGCGCCTGCGTGAGGCGATGAGCGAAATGATCAAGCGGAGCGAAGATTCGGAGACGGGACAGGAGTTGCTGGATTGCAACCGGCGCCTGGCCGAGGTGCGGGATCAGATCGCGGAGTTTCTGAAGCAGGATTTCCAGGATCACGTGTACTGGGTGGAACGCGGTGGGCGCACGCATCGCAACCTCACGCTGAACGCGGCGCCGGTGGATGTGGCGGCGTACCTCCGTCGACGGCTGTTCGAAAGCGACACGTCCATCATTTTGACCAGCGCGACCCTGGCGACCGCCTCAGCCAAGACCGCACCCGAGGCGCCGCCGCGGGAGGCGGTGCAGTCCGCGCCGCCAGCGACCGCCGCGTCCGGGCCGAGGTCAGCGCCGGTTCGCCGACCGCCGGGTGCGGAGGCAAACCCGCTGGCCTATTTTGCGCGGCGGGTGGGGGCGGAGTCGGCGCGCCAGTTGCAGGTGGGGTCGCCTTTTGATTTTGAGAGTCAGATGCGGGTGTTTGTGGCGAACAAGATGCCGGACCCACGCGATCCGGACTATCGGGACGCGTTGCAGAAGGGGATCGAGCATTACATCCGGAAGACGCACGGGAAGGCGTTCGTGCTCTTCACCAACACACGGTTGATGCAGGAACTGGGGGAGCGCATGACCCGGTTCTTCGACAGTCTGGGGATTCGCTGCTTTGTGCAGGGCACCGGCATTCCTCGGTCCACCATGCTCGAGAAGTTCAAGGAGGACGTGGACTCGGTGTTGTTCGGCACGGACAGTTTCTGGCAGGGGGTGGATGTGCCGGGGAATTCCTTGAGCAACGTCATTATCACGCGGCTGCCGTTTGCGGTGCCGGATCATCCGCTCATCGAGGCGCGGATCGAGACGATCGAGGCGCGTGGGGGGAATGCGTTCAGCGAGTTTTCGTTGCCCGAGGCGGTGCTGAAGTTCCGGCAGGGGGTGGGACGGTTGATTCGGACCCGATCCGACAGCGGCATCGTGGTGGTGCTGGACAACCGGGTCCTGACCAAGCGCTACGGCCGGGTCTTTTTGGATGCGATTCCGAAGTGCCCAGTCGAAGTGGTCTGACGGCAATCAGGACCGCCGACGGCGGGCGCCGAGCAGCAGGCCGCCACCGATGAGCAGCAAGGTGGTGGTGGCGGGTTCCGGGACGGTGACCACAAACGCCTGGATGCCTTGGTTGGCGCTCATGGTGTAAAGGAACGCGGTATCGCCGAAGGTGGGTCCCCAGGCCACCGAACCGGTTCCGTTCGCGTTGGCCGCCAGCGTGCCGGATGTGTTGTTGACGGTGGTCAGCAGCTGGAGGGCGTTCAAATCGGACGCATCGTAGATGCGGACGGCCGAACTGACGGTGTCGACGCTTGCGAACAGGGGAACCCCGGCGATGACGGTGTAGCCGATAAGGCGTTCGCTGGCGGCGGCGGTGGCGAGGCTGGCCATCAAAGTGCCGGTGTCGCCCGCAATGTCGGTCACTCGGAACGGTGCGGAACCCTGGGCCCCGATGACGGTGTCGCTGTCGACGAAGGTGATGCCGAGGCGATAGTCGCCGCTGCCTGTGCCTGCCGGGGAGATGAGGGCACCGGTGCTGAGGGTGGGATCGATCAGGGCGAAGCCGGTGGTGCCGGTGCCGCTGGCCACGATGCGGGTGTCGGCGCCGGAGCCGCGGACGGCGAAGGAATCCCCGAGCCGCGGGGCTCCGGGTGCGGCGTCGTAAGCGACCGTGGGCCCGGCATCGGCGTCGGACCAGCGGTAGACCTTGAAGTTGGCATTGGCGGCGGTGGAGAGGTTGCCGACGTAGATGGCGCCGTCGCCGCCGACCCCGACCATGTTGGCGGCGAAGGTGCCGCCCGCGATGCCGCTGACGTTGAGGCCGCCGAGGTCGGTGCCGGTGATGGGCGACAGGCGTCGGACGTTGACGCCGCCCTGGCGGCTGACGAGGTAAAGTTCGCCGTTCCCGAAGGCGAGACCCCGCTCCAGGTTGCCGGTGCCGAGGTAGGAGTAGCCACCTTCACCGGGGGCATACCAGCCATCACCGCTGCCAAAGGACGACAGAGGTGAGACGATCACATCGACGGCGGTGGCTGAACAAGCGGCCCATGCCGAAAGAGCGAAGCCCGTGGCGAGAAGTCGGTTTTTCATGGCGGCAGGTGGGAGAGTTGTCGTCGGGATAACAAGCCAGGGTGGGGCTGGCGTCAAGCTTGGGGACGGGGTTGCACCGGTTCCTTGAGTCGGCGGACTCGGTTGCGGCATCGTCCGGGCGCCTAACGATGCCCAAGACCGCCACACGCCTGTCGCATTTCACCGAATCGGTGATCCGGGGCATGACCCGGATCGCCAACCGCCATGGTGCCATCAATTTGGCCCAGGGGTTTCCGGACTTCGACCCGCCGGAGACGCTGGTGGCGGCGTTGGAGCGGGCGGCGCGCGGGCCGCATCACCAGTATGCGGTGACCTGGGGGGCGCCCCGTTTTCGTGAAGCGCTGGCGCGGAAGATCACCCGGTTTTCCGGGATGCCGGTGAATCCGGATGGAGACCTGGTGGTCACCTGCGGTGGGACGGAGGCGATGATGGTGGCGATGATGACCGCCTGTAATCCCGGGGATCGGGTGGTGGTGTTTTCGCCGTTCTATGAGAACTACGCTGCCGACGCGATTCTGTCGGGGGCGGAACCCATCTATGTGCCATTACGGCCGCCGGATTTTGGGTTTGATGTGGCGGAGTTGGAGCGCGCGTTTGCGCTCAAGCCGAAGGCGATCGTGGTCTGCAACCCGTCGAACCCGGCGGGCAAGGTGTTCACCCGGTCGGAGTTGCTGACGATCGGGGCCCTGGCGGAGCGGCATGACGCCTTCGTGATTACGGACGAGGTGTACGAGCACATCGTGTATCCGCCGCACGAACACGTGTATTTCGGGGCTCTGCCCGGAATGTTCGAGCGCACGATCACCTGCAATTCGCTCTCCAAGACCTATTCCATCACCGGCTGGCGCCTGGGGTATGTCCATGCCGCGCCATCGGTGATCGCGCAGGCCCGGAAGGTGCACGACTTCCTGACGATTGGAGCGGCGGCTCCCATCCAGGAAGCGGCAGTGACCGCGCTGGATTATCCGGACGAGTATTACGCGGAATTCCTGGAAGGTTACCGTTCCAAACGGGACCTCTTCCTGGACCACCTGAGAGCCACCGGGCTTCCCTTCACCACGCCCCAGGGTGCGTATTACGTCCTGGTCGACATCTCCAGTCTCGGATTTGCGAAGGACACGGAGGCCGCGGAATGGATGGCCCGGGAAGTCGGCGTCGCGGGCGTGCCAGGTTCGAGTTTCTTCCGGGAACCGGTCGATCATCTGATCCGGTTCCATTTCGCAAAACGCGAGGAAACGCTGAACGCCGCGGGCGAACGCTTGCGCCGGCTGCGGGACGTGCGCCGGGGCTAATTCTGGACCCGATAGAGGTGGGTCCGGGACCGGAGGATCAGGGCATCGCCCAGCACCGCGGGGGAGGCCATGAACCCGTCGCCCAGGGCGTTCTCGGCGAGTTTTTTGAACTCCCGGGATGCCGCGACGACCGCGGTCTTGCCTTCCTCGCTGAAGAAATAGATGCGGCCGTCGGCGAGCAGCGGGGAGGCGGAGTGGTTGCCACCGACGCGCTCGTTCCAAACGGTATCGCCGGTCTTGGCGTCCCAGCACGTGGCGACGCCGCCGTCCTCGATGCCGAAGATCAATCCATCGTGGAGGAGCAGCGACGGTTTCTTGGGAATGCTGCGTTTGCTCTTCCAGACGACGCTCAACTGGGTGGCGTCGGAAGCTGCGGCGTTGGCGTCGAGGGATTCGCCTTTCTTGCCGGGTCGCACCGCGAGCAGTTGTCCCTGAGAAAAGCCGGAGGGGAAGAACACCATGCCGAGGCCGTAAAGGGGCCGGGTGCTGCCGGAATGATTCTGGCGTTCATCAATACGCCAGAGCTCGGCGCCGGTCATGGGGTCGTAGGCGTAGAAGGCCTTGGCGCCCTGGCTGAGCAGGGTGGTGACGCCGTCGATCTCGGTGACGTGAGGGGTGGCGTAGGCCTTGCGAAGGTCGCCTTCCATGGTGGGTTTGCCGTCCGGACCGAGGTCCTGGAAGTCCACGGAACGGTTCACGCGCCAGACGGTTTCACCGGTCTTCTTGTTGAGCGCGACGATGAACTGATGGTCGCTGCCGTCGAAATGCAGGATCAGGAGGTCGCCGTACACAATGGGGGACGATCCGGAGCCCCGGTAGTGGTTGCACACGAAGTCCCGGCGTTCCCACAGGACTTTGCCGGTCTCGGCGTCGAGGGCTGCGGTGCCGGGCGATCCGAAGGTGACGTAGACGCGGCCCGGTTCCACGGCGGGTGTGGGGGAAGCGTAGCTGTTGAACTTGTGGCAGAACTGCGGCGCGGCGACGTCGAACAACTTCTGGTCGCGTTCCACCGCGCCGGTCTTGCCATCGACGGTGACGAGGGAGAGTTCCCGTCCGTCCTCGGTGGCGGTGGCGATCCAAATCCGGTCACCCCAGAGAACGGGGGAGGCCCAGCCGCGTCCGTGGATGGGTGTCTTCCAGCGGATGTGGGTGGTGTCGGACCATTCGATGGGCGGTTTGGAGTGGCGGGCGACGCCATCGCCCTCGGGGCCGCGGAACTGGTGCCAGTGAGCGGCCGACGCCGTCGAGACGAAGGCGGCCAGGGGAACGAGGGCCAGGCAGAACCGGTGCATGCGCGCAGGTTAGGGCTCGGAATCGGTCTGCCAAGGATT
>CAUJJW010000304.1 GCA_963205105.1 Verrucomicrobiota bacterium
CGAATGATCTCCCCGACACCCAGCCCGGTTTTGGACGCGACATAGTCCGGGGTGAAACAACCGACGAAATCGCTGAACGCCTCAAAGTCCGAGGTGTGCTGCCGGATGAAATCGATGTCGATCCAGCCGTTTTGAATCAGGAGGTGGGCGATGCCGTACAGGAGCGTGAGATCCGACTTGGGTTGGAGAGCGAGATGTTGGGTGGCGGCGGCGGCGGTTTCGGTGCGGCGCGGATCGAGGACCAGGATGGCCGGGCGATTGGGGTTGCGCAGCACCCGTTGCCACATGATGGGGTGTGCAAGACACGGATTGGACCCGACGAAGACGAGTACGTCCGATGCTTCGAAGTCCGCATACGTGTAGGGCGGTGCGTCGAACCCAAAACTCTCCTTGTAGGCGACGTGCGAGGTGGCCATGCACTGGCGGGTGTTGGAATCCCCGTGGATCGCACCCATGCCGAATTTGAACAGCGCGCCCAGCAGGGCCATTTCCTCGGTGCAAATCTGCCCGGTGCTCAGGAACGCGACGCTTTCCGGGCCGTGTTCGGCGAGGATGCGGCGGAAGCGATCCACGAAGAGACGGGCCGCTTCGGCCCAGCCGATCGGTTCCAGGGAGCCGCCGGGACCGCGGACCATGGGATGGGTGGCGCGATCGGGGGCGTTCAAGGGAGCCAGTGCCTCCCAGCCTTTGGGACAGGCCATGCCCAGGTTGACGGGGTAATCCGGGTCGGGGGAGAGGTTGACGGCCACGCCGTCCTGGAGATGGGCACGCAGACTGCATCCGGTGGCGCAGAACCCACACACGAGGTCCGCGGTGCCGGCGGGTGCAAGTCGGCGCGGGACGGCTCCCAATCCGAAACCGCCTGGAACGCGGGTGAGTTCCGCGGTCATCGGACCGGCGGTCCGCCTTAGAAATTCGAAGGGCATGGGGATCATGAGGGAACAGCTCCAGGCATGCGTTGGGGGGCGACAGCGACGAAAAAGAGATGGCGCTCGATCAGTTCGCCGGCCAGCAACAGCGCCGTCCCGAGCAGAGCGAGTGGCGTCTCTGGAATCGGGGTGGCGAGCAGGCTTATGGCGAAACAAGCCACGCCCAGTCCGGCCAGGGCCAGGCGCGTGGTGAGGAGCGGGAGCAGCACCCCGAGGAGAAGGGAACGCGTGCGTTCGGTTTCCGAGGATGCGTCGGCGTTTCGGCGGAAGACGGGAAACAGTTCAGCGGGGAGTTTGGCGGCCAACCCGGGAAGGATGAGCAAGAGTGCTCCAATGGGCGACTCGAGCGATGCTCCGCCCAGGATTGCCACCGTTCCCAGAAAGCGGGCCAAGGTGGGTCCCGCGCTCCAGAAGCGCCGTCGGGTCGCCACGTAAATCATCGCCGACGTGACCACACCGACCAGGCCCAGCCATGGGAGGACGACGAGGGCGGTTGAACGCACCGTTTCCGGCAGCGCAACGCCGAAGGTTCCCAAGGCGGGCACGGCGAGAGCGCCGGTGTAGGCGCCGAACACGAGGACCTCGCGGCTGAACCAGGACCGACGCCACCCGAGGAAAGCGCGCCAGGCCCGGAGCGGCTGGCCGAGGTGTGCGGTGGCCACGGCCAGCGCGATGAGTTGAAGGACGAACGCGGTGAACAGCGCAAAAGACGCGGGAACGCGGCCAAACCCGGTGGCGATCGTCGCGGCGGTGGCCATGCCGACCGAGGCCTGCGAGAGGACCAGAAAGACGGTCAACGGGGTGTGGGCGGAGGCGGGAGCGGCATGGGTGCGATCGGCGGCGCCCAATCGGTCCACGCGCCTCGAAGCCGAGACGTACTGGGTGGTTGGGACCGTGAACGACACGTCAGGGGCATCCGGAACGAACGTGGGACGGGGGGCGGTCGACACGGGTGGTCGGCGCAGCGTGGACTCCAGCGTCGCGGCATCCACCAGGGTGACCCGGATGGCTTCGTTGGGGCACCCTTGCACGCAGGCAGGGGCTTCGTCGGCGGCCAAACGTCCATAACAGAGGTCGCATTTGCGGACGATGCCCAGTCGGGACGAATAGCGGGGGACCTCGTAGGGGCACATCAAGGTGCAGTAACTGCAACCGATGCATTGGTCGTCGAGATGACGGACGATGCCGGTGGCGGCGTCCTTTTCATAGGCGAGGACCGGACAGCCGTTCAGGCAGGCGGGGTCCACGCAGTGATGGCATGCGGTGGTGACGTGTTGGACGGCGATGGAAGAGGGGGGTGCCGGTGTGTGTTGTTGGTCCAGCAGGAGGCCGACGGAGCGCCAGGATTCGCCGGGCTCGAGGCCGTTCATGGAATGGCACGCGGAGACGCAGGCTTTGCAGCCGGAGCAAGCGTCCAGGTCGACCTGGAAGGCGTACTGTTCTCCCCGCGCGGGGCGGGTCGTGGGAAGGCCCCGGTTGAACAACGACCTGCTCTCGTGGCGTGAACCGGGGAGTCCGGAGGGCGAGACGCCCTCCTCTACGGCAGGCGAGACGCCCGCCGCTACGGAGGGGCGGGTCGTGGGAAGGCCCCGGTTGAACAGCGACCTGCTCTCGTGGCGTGAACCGGGGAGTCCGGAGGGCGAGACGCCCTCC
>CAUJJW010000305.1 GCA_963205105.1 Verrucomicrobiota bacterium
CCGGTTCCAGAAGGAAGTTGATGAACGTTTCGGCAAGATCCCGGTTGGGCGCCTTCGCCGACACCGCCAGGTTGTCCATGTAGATCTGGCTGCCTTCCTTGGGAATGACATAAGCGGTATCAGGATCCTCCGCGATGCCGCGCGCTGCTTCGCCGCTGAAGACAATGGCGACCGTCGCACTCCGGCTCACCACCCGATTCTTGGCCGCCACACTGCTCTCGAAGGCAAGGCAGCGTTTCTTGGCATCCAGCAGCGCGGCGCGCGCCATTTTCAGCGCCGGCAAGTCGGTGGCGTTGAAGCTCTGTCCCCGGTACTTCAAGGCCGCCCCAATCGCGTCCCGCATCGAATCCAGGATCACCATCGGGCCGGGCTGCCGCGTGGCATCAAAGATCGCCGCCCAGGAATCCGGGGCCGGTTTCCCCAAGGATTTCCGATAGTAGATCCCCAGCGTTCCCCATTGGTAGGCGACGGTGTGGGTGTTCTTCAGGTCCCAAGGTAATCCGCGAAAGCGGGTATCGAGATTCTTAAGGTTCGGAATCCTTTCGTGCCGCAACGGGGCGAGCATCTTCAGCTTCACCAGGGTCGACACCATGTAATCCGGCGGCACCACGATGTCATAAACAGCCACACCGCCTCCCTGCATCTTCGACAACATCGCCTCGGCGTCCTCGTAAAGGTCCAGGGTTACCTTGGCGTCGAAACGCTTCTCAAATTCCTTCACCACCTCCGGATCCATGTACTCGCTCCAGATGAAGACATTGAGCTTCTGGGCAGCCCGGGCCGTCAGCCCCAACCAACCCACCGCCAAACCCACCAGTATCGGAAGTAATGCGCGCCTCAATTCCATGAATGACCGGCGCTGTTTGGGTGACATCCCGCCTGCGGTCAAGTCTGCAATCCCCCCGGTCCCGTCCAATTTCCAGCGTTGCACCGCCCCTCGCCTTGTCACCGGCCCCGGCCTCTCTATTCTTCGGGACCATGTCGCCACTCGCCCCATCGGCACCCTCGCGTTCGCGTTGGGCCGTTCTTGCCGTCCTTCTCAGCTGCGCAGTCGTTCTCACGCCGCTCGCCAACGCCCAGGCCCCGGGCCAAACCCTCCGCAAGATCACCGATGGCCTGGTCTCGCCCCTGCACCTCCTGTCCCTCGACGCCAAGCATCTCCTCGTGGGCGACCAAATCGGGCTGGTCCACGTCCTGGATGCCGCCGGCGCTCGTCGCGCCGAACCGTTTTTCGATATCCGCCCCAAACTGACCCGCCTGAATCAGGGCTTTGAAGAACGCGGCCTGCTGGGATTCGTGCTCCACCCAAAGTTCCCCGAAAATCGGCGGGTGTTCGCCTACTACAGTGCGCCCCGTAGCGCCACCTGTCCCACCAACTGGGATCACACCAGCCATGTGAGCGCCTTCACCGTCACCCCGGACCTTCAACGGGTGGATCCCGCCTCCGAACAACTTCTGCTCCAGATCGACCAGCCTTACTTCAATCACAACGGCGGCCGGCTGGCCTTCGGTCCCGATGGTTTCCTCTACATCGCACTCGGCGATGGCGGGAATGCCAACGATCAGGGGTTTGATCGCAGTCCCACCGGCAACGCCCAGGATCTGACCACGCTTCTGGGTAAATTCCTGCGTATCAACGTCGATCAACCTTCCGACGGACGCCCCTACAGCATTCCGACCGACAACCCACTGGTTGGAAAATCCCCCGCCCGTCCCGAGATCTTCGCCTGGGGTATCCGGAACCCTTGGGGCATTTCCTTCGACCGCGGCGGCGCCCGCGAACTCTTCGCAGCGGACGTCGGACAGAGCCGCTACGAGGAGGTCAATATCATCCGCAACGGTGGCAACTACGGCTGGAACCCGCGTGAAGGTTTCCACGCCTTCGACCCCAAGAACCCCGCCGAACTGACCGTTTCCCAGGTGGCGATTCCGTCCGACCCCAGCGGTTTCATGGATCCCATCCTCGAGTACCGGAACTTCAACACGTTCAACAAGGACCCCGAGGCATTCGGCATCAGTGTCACCGGAGGGCATGTCTACCGGGGCAAGGCGCTCCCTCACCTGGTTGGCCAGTACGTCTTCGGGGATTGGAGCCGGCAGTTCGGGGTCGCGGACGGATGTCTGCTCGCCGCCAGCCGCCCGACGGAACCCGCCGCCCGGGCTTGGTCGGTGCGCCGGCTGCCCGTGGCCGCCTTTCCGGATCACAAACTCGGCGCCTACGTTCTGGCGTTCGGCGAGGATGCCGATGGTGAATTGTACGTGCTCACCACCCAGCGCGGCGGGTTGGTCGACCGCACGGGAGCTGTGTGGAAGTTGGTGCCCTCTTCGCCGTAAGGCGCGGTGGAGTGGGTCAGGTCAGATGCGCAGGAAGATCTGTCGGCGGTGCATCCAGTAAAGGATCAGCCACAGAACGGACAGCACCGCCACTCCCTGCACCAGCGGCGCGTAGGCCTCGCCCAGGAACTGGAAGACGCCGGCCCCGAAGTGCGTCTTGAACGCGCTCACGATGAAACCATCCCAGAGGTGGGCGATGCAGTAGGCCATGATCGAGTTCATGCCGATGACCACCAGGGGAAAGGCCCAGCGTTTCACACCCTGCAAGTCCATGACGCCGTAGAACGCGGCAAGCAGGAGGAAGCACCAACCGCCGCTGAAGAGCACCCAGGACGGGGTCCAGATCCTTTTCACCACAGGGCAGATGCCCAACCACCCCAGCAAGGCGCCCAGCCCGAGACCAAGCAAGCCCAGCAACACCAGCCGGTTCAGCTTCTGTTTGGGTTCCTTGTCCCCCCGAAGTGTGCCGCCGGCCAGCAACCCCAGCACCATCGTTGCCAGCGTCGGCACGAAACTGAGGGTCGAGTAGCCGCCGCCGTTGTATTCCCAGGGCGTTTCGCGCGGGAACAGGTTCATCCACCAGAGATCCGCTTCCCACGCCAGGTTCGAATTCTTCTGCCAGTGCGCGGCAAACCCGACCAAGCCGTGATCCGCCAGCCATTTCTCGGACACCCCCACCTTCGAGTAGTCGAAGTCCGTTCCGGGCAGCGGATGCACCGCGAAAGCCAGCCACACACCGACCAGCAACACGCCCAGCGTCAGCCATTGATCGCGCCGCGGCCGAAACGCCAGCAGGAAGAGCGGCACATACCCCATGCCGATCTGGGTGAGCGTGTCTTCAAAGGTGAAGTTGGTCTGCTTCGCCCCGACCGATCTCAACAGGATTCCCAGCAGGCTCAGGGCAAACGCCCGCCAGATGGCATGGCCCAACATGGGCAGGAACGGCTGACCTTTCGCCTGGCGGTTCGCCACCGAGAACGCCAGCGCGGTGCCCACCAGAAAACTGAACGACGGTTGAATCAGATCGTGGAGCGTGCATCCCACCCATTCGATGTGGCTTTGATGGTGCGCCAGGAATTTCCAGAAGCCGCTTTCGGGAAAGTTCCGGGCCATCCGCCCGAGGTGCAGCACCTCGGCCATCATCAGGAACATCACGAAGCCACGGTAGCCGTCGATCGATGCGAGCCGGACCGGGCCGGGACTGGGGGGAGTGCCGTTCATGGATGCTTGGGTGGCGGCCCGACAGAGTGCGCGTCCCTCCAAGGCCTGCAAGCCGAAGCTTGCCTACCGCGCGCCACCCAACGCCCGGTGCGCATGCCGAAGCATCCGCTCCGTCGTTTCCCAACCCACGCAGGCATCGGTCACGGACACCCCGTACTTCAGTTGGGCACGGTCTGCCACCAGCGGCTGGCTTCCCTCATGCAAATGGCTCTCGACCATCGCCGCCACCAGCGCACGGTTCCCCGCCAACCGCTGTTCCACCACGCTGTTCCAGACTTCCTCCTGCCGGGCAAAAACCTTGGCCGAGTTGGCGTGACTGCAATCCACCATCAAACCCGCCGGCAATCCCGCCTTCTTCAGCGCCGCCGCCGCCGCCGCAATGCTCTCAGGATCGTAGTTCGTCCCCGCCTTGCCTCCCCGCAACACCACGTGACCCGACGGATTCCCCGTGGTCCGCACAATGCTCGTCAACCCCCCGCTGTCGATGCCCAGAAAACTGTGCGGATGACGCGCCGACAGCATCGCGTCCAAAGCCACTTGCAGCCCGCCATCCGTGCCGTTCTTGAAACCCACCGGCATCGAAAGCCCGCTGGCCATCTGCCGGTGCGTCTGGGATTCGGTAGTGCGCGCTCCGATTGCCGCCCACGCCACCAGGTCGTCGATGTACTGCGGCACGATCGGGTCGAGGAATTCGGTCCCGGCCGGCAATCCCAGACTGTTCACCTTCAGGAGCAGTTCGCGCGCCTGATGCAGCCCAAGTTCCACCTCGTCGGATCCGTTCAGGTTCGGATCATAGATCATCCCCTTCCAGCCGATCGTCGTGCGCGGTTTCTCGAAATACACCCGCATCACCACGAACAACCGGTCCGCCACTTCCCGGCTCAGTTCCGCCAGCCGCCCCGCATACTCCAGCGCGCTGGCCTCGTCATGAATGGAGCAGGGCCCGACAACCACCAGCAGACGGGAATCGTCCCCATCCAGGATCCGTTGGACCGCGTCCCGCCCCTCGACCACCGTCCGGTTCACGGCTTCGGTGATCGGCAGCTTGGACTTCAATTGGGCCGGGGTGATCAGTCGGCGGACTTCGGTGACTCGGAGGTTTTCAGTGCGTCGGATCATGCTGGGCTTCCACGCGGGCCGGCTTCAGGCGCCGGCTCCGCGCGAGCCACAATGCTGGTCACGTCCCCTTCATGCAGTCGAGTCCGCAACTGCATACCAACCACCACGTCCGACGCACGCCGCACCACCCGCCCGGTCGCCGCATCCCGGGTGATTGAATAGCCGCGAGCCAGCACCTGCTCCGGCGACAACAACGCGAGGCGCAGTTCCAGTCGCTCCAGCCGTTCCCGAGCCACGTCTTTGGCCCGCTGAACTGCTTCCAGCAGGGCACGTTGCGACCGCATCCACCGCTCCCGTTCCCGAGCCAATCGCCATGCCGGCCGAGTCGCCGCCAAGCGGGCCGTCAGGTGCTCCAACCGCTGGGATCGCACCCTCAAACCGTCCCGACCGCAGCGGGTCAGCGTCGACTGAAGATCGTCGAGCCGCTGGGCCTGTTCGTTCAGGCGCCGCCTCGGATGGGCCCGTCCCAGGCGACCTTCCCACCCCTCCACCCGTTCCCGGAACAGTTCGAGCGCATTCCAGAACCGCCGACCCAGCGCATCCCAGCATTGCCGAAGGGTTTCTCTGCTTTCCACATAGCCGGCCGTCAGCACTTCAGCCGCCGCACTCGGCGTCGCCGCACGCAGGTCCGCCACGAAATCCGCGATGGTGAAATCAATTTCGTGCCCGATCGCCGACACCACCGGCACCGCCGAGGCGTGGATGGCTCGCGCCACGGCTTCTTCATTGAAGGCCCAAAGATCCTCCAGGCTCCCGCCGCCCCGGGTGACCAGAATCACGTCAAGTTGCCGGGAATCTGTCGACGACGACCAGGTGTTCA
Organism: Verrucomicrobiota bacterium; assembly: GCA_963205105.1. Classification (GTDB taxonomy): domain Bacteria; phylum Verrucomicrobiota; class Verrucomicrobiia; order Limisphaerales; family CAIMTB01; genus CAIMTB01. The sequence continues at coordinate 5,495 of CAUJJW010000305.1, forward strand.
GTTGCTTCAGTGCCAGTGCGATCTCCCGTTCCGCCCCCTGGCCCTGGACCCGACAAGGCGCCAGGAGCAGGTCCAACCCCGCATAGCGTCGACCCAGCACATGCAGCACATCGCGAAGCGCGGCGCCGGTCGGCGAGGTAACGATGCCGATCCGTCGCGGGAACTTGGGAATCGGCCGCTTGCGAGCACTGTCGAAAAGCCCTTCCGCTGCCAGCTTCGCCTTCAGTTGCTCGAACGCGGCCTGCAACGCGCCCATGCCCTGAACCTCCACCGAGCGCACGATGAGTTGGTACTGGCCCCGTGGCTCGTACACCGTGACGGCCCCCTGCACCGACACCTTCTGGCCATCCTTCATGGCCGCGCGCATCGCCGCCGGAACCGTCGTGCCGCGGAACAGCACACAGCTGAGCTGGGCGCCGGCGTCCTTCAGCGCGAAATACATGTGGCCGGAGCTTTGCAGCCGCAGGTTGGTGATCTCCCCCGACACCCAGACATCCCCCAACTGGCCCTCCAGCAAACCTTTCACCTTCGAGGTGAGTTCCGTCACCGACAAAACCCGGCGAAGGTCCTGCGCGGGGAACAGTTCGCCGAAATCCCAGCCGCTGTTGGTCTTGCGTGGCATTCGATGGGTCCTCGCCGGTTTCCCGCCGTTCAGTCGTGCGAATCGCCACCGGCCGGCAACGCCTCGGAGACCCGTTGGATGCCCACCGCATGGCCCGTTTCGGGATTCACCCGCACGATGACGCCTTGCAGCAGCACGCGATCCTTGGCCACGGCAAAGCGCTGCGGAGCGCAGGTCCGAAAACGCCGGATCACCGGCTCGATTTCCCGACCCAATACGCTCTCGTGCGGCCCCGTGAATCCCGCATCGCACAAAAAAGCGGTGCCCTTCGGGAAGATTTGCTCATCGGCGGTCTGCACATGGGTGTGCGTGCCCACCACCGCGCTCACCATGCCGTCCAACATCCGGGCCATCGCGATCTTCTCCGAGGTCGCCTCCGCATGCATGTCGACCAGGATCACCGGCGTGATTTTACGCAAACGCTCGACCTCCGCCGGCACCAGCACGAACGGGTTTTCCAGGGCGGCCATGAAGCTGCGTCCCTGGGCGTTGATCACCCCTACGGACGCGTAACCTTGCCGCTGCCACACCGTGCTGCCCTGGCCCAGGGTGCCCGCCGGATAGTTGATCGGCCGCACGAACCGCGATTCCTTCAGGAGCAGTTCCGTCACCTCTTTCTGGTCCCACAAATGGTCGCCGCTGGTGATGATGTCCACCCCCGCCGCAAAAATCTCCGACGCCGTCTCCGGAGTGATTCCCGAACCTCCGGCGGAGTTCTCGCCGTTCGCGATCACCATATCGATCCCGCATCGGGCGCGAAGTTTGGGCAACAACGAGCGAACCGCCTTCCGGCCCGGCGATCCCACGATGTCCCCGATAAACAGCAGCGTCATGACGTCAGTTTATCGGGCCGGGATACCCGGTGCAGCCCTTGTTTCAATCGGACTTCCATCCATTTTCCGTTTGCCTCCAACCCGCCAACCCCGTGAACGTCCGCCCGCAATGACCCGAGCATGGATGTCCACCGCCCTCGCCTGCTTTGTCAGCGCGGGATCGTTCCTTTCCACCCGCGCCGACACTCCCGGCGGAGAAATGGCCTCCGCGGCCAGCGCCTT
>CAUJJW010000306.1 GCA_963205105.1 Verrucomicrobiota bacterium
CAATGATTGAAATCGAGAATCCAGTCAAAGCTAGCAAATCAGTCGAATGACGGAATGCAATGCTCTGAAGCCCGTTGATATGGCTCACCTCCGGTGGCATTAAGCCCGCGACGAGCGTGTGCTCATTTGGAGGAGGAAGCATCGCGCGGAAACAAATGCGGTAATATTCCGTTGATCGCTTTCGGCTTTCCCATGGAACGACTGGTGTTCGTCGTCTGTATTCAGCCTCCTCACAGGCGGGCACGTAATTCGTTCGAGGAAGGTATCCGTCAGGCATTGTCTCAAGATCTACAATGTCATAGTGACCCTTTTCAGTGCATACCTCGCGCGGTGTCTTGTAAGTGGGGTTTGCGACATAAATATGCGGTCCGCTCAGAATAAGCTCGGCAGCGGAGGTCGGAAACCGAGTCTGTCTCTGCATAGTGCCATCCTCTTGCTGGCCAACCTCATTCCAGTGCTGAGTTTGGAACTTCTCGTCGTTAAGCGCTGCTAGACGCCGCGGATAGTTGGCAAGCTTGTCCAAGACCTTGACTAGTTGAACGGCATGAAGCGAAGGCAGCCTCGCCTCGCTTGCCGTGGTGCCAGCTTCATCGTAAAGACGGGCAAACAGAGAAAGCGCAGACGCATCCACTCTTATCAACCGATCTTTATGTCCCGCGACAGTCCATCCTTGGCTGGATGACTCGTCACTTTCGTCGCCGCTGCTCTTGATGCCGGGAACTAGCCCAACTCCTTCGTGGTCAAAGCAAGCGTACACCGTGTTGACCGAGAATAAATTGGCTAGTGATATAAATGTCACATGGTCGCGGGGCTCGGTGTAGACGTTGACGCTAAACTTTGCGCGATGTGCCACCTCCGCAAAAAGGAACATGCCGTTTTGAAACTGCAGGTGGTAACGGAGTCGCGGATATAACGCGCGACGCAATACGCCTCCATTCGGATCATCAAAGATTCCTTCGGGATGGAGGAATCCAGTTATGCCGGGCTTAGTGCATAAATCCCATGCGCGGGAAATGAAGCACTTATATAGATTCGCCTTTTGCCCAACCAGCAGCGGGTAGTTGTGAAGAGCATTTAGGAAATTCTGAGAACCTTCAAAGTCCTCGTATTCCGCAAGGTATTCCTCCAGGCGTGCGGGCGCAGTGATTTGCTCGGCTCGGGCGGCAGCAATTTGCGGCGCGGTAAGCTTTCGAATCGCGAACGTCGGATTGCGTTCGGAAAGCAGGCCGCCTTCGTTCCACTCAATTTTCACCCACGGCGGGTTTCCGGCAATGAGGTCGAATCCGCCGCGTCGGGCAAAGATGTCCACGAACTCCAGTTCCCAGTGAAAGAACCGGCGGCGTTCGGTGATTTCGCTCACGAGCGCGAGCCGGGGCAGTTTTTCGCACAGCGTCCCCACGTTCACCACGCCGGAGGGATCGTTCAGGTCCAGATTGGGCTGCACTTGCACGGGTGCGCCGCCCACCTCCACCATCAGGCTGGCAAACTCGCCTTGCGCAGCCTTGTCCACCGCCTGCGGCGTGACGCCCAGCAGCACGGACAGCTCCATCAGGAACTGGTCGCGCGTGGGCAGCAGGTGGGCTTCCTCGATGGGCCAAAACCAGAGGGCGCACCAGTAATCCATGGCCAGCTTTAGGCGGCGGTATGGTGAGTAGGGATGGAGCACTTCTTTCGCCCAAAGCGCGTCCTTCTCCTGCGTGGTGGTCCGCGGCTTGAAAGGCGTTGGATCAGGCCACACGGGTAACGGATCCGTGGTCATCTGCCGGAGTCGGGAGCATGATTGCAGATGCCGTGCCCAGAGCCGGTCAGCCGCGGCACTCAATTCGCGCAGCGTTCTCAGGTCGCTGGTATCGAACGCGCGGCAGAACTGTTTGCGCCAGGCACTGATGGCGGCGATTTCCTTTGGCCTGAGGCTCTTCACCACCTTGTCGCTGTACACGGACATGCCGGGATCGGGCACGAGCCAGTGGTAGATCGCGCCCTCGGATCTTGGCGGCAAAACAGGATCGGCTTCCGGAGCGGTGGGTGTTTGCGGCCACGGCACACGCTCGGGCACGGATTCGGTCCACCGCGCCTTGTCGCCTCCGCGACCGTCCCGCACCGCGAGCAGGTCGGCAGGAAACGTCTGACGGCGTGCACCGACCAGGGAGTTGCCGTTGGCCAATTGCAGGCCAAACCACGGGACGTGTGCGCCTTCGAAGATGGTGTTCAGCCAGAGGGAGATTTCCGCCAGTTCCACGGCCACGGGATTGAGGTCCACGCCGAAGACGTTGTTGTCGGCGAGGCGCATCTTCACGCGCTGCTTCTCGCGGGCGTAATCGTCGTGGGCGATGGTCTTGCCGATCTCCCTCTGCTTGAGGCGCAGGTAAGACTCGGCGAGCTGGCTGACGGCTTCGTTCAAGAACGCCGCCGAGCCGACTGCCATTTCGCAGACGGTGAGGCGTAGGACTTCGTCAGCGGATTTTCCGGGCAGAAGTTCCTTGAGCGCGTACTTGACGAGGCATTGCGTGAGGCTTTCCGGCGTGTAATAAGAGGCCGATTTCTCGCGGTTACGACCGGCGAGACGGTAGAGGTACTTGCCTTTGGGATGTTTGAGTAAACGCCGGAGGTTCTGATCGCGGTTCTCGCCTTCCACCGTTTCGTAAACGCGTTCCTCCTCCTTGTATTGCGAATTGATCTCCGTCTCGGTGACGAAATAGGCGTGCTTGAGCGGGTCGTAGTCCTCGTCCGCCGGTTTGACTTCATAGAGGTCTGTCTTGGCGAAGAAGCCGCTGTAGGAGAGGAGATTCTCGTAAACCGCGCCGAGCTGGTTGATGCCGAGTTGCGCGTAGGAGATGCGGCCCGCGCGGGCATGGCGACCCTTGCCCTGTTTGCCGAGTGAAAGCCGGTGGATGACGTCGCGCAGAACGAAGTTGCGGAAGCGCACTACGTCAAAGCGGGTCTTGGCGGTGAGGTGGACGTTGTCCGGATCGAACAGGTGGCTCTTGAGCGGCGCGATGCGAAAGTCGTCCCGGATGGACTGGCTGCCGAGAGAGGCCTGGGCGTCCTGACCGTACCCTTCGAAAATCAGGCGGAACAGCAGGCGGATGGAACGGTCGAAGAACAGGCCATTTCGCTCCGCATCAGAATCGAGCGCGGCCATCTCCAGATCGCGGAGAGATTCCAGCGAATAGCCATCGAGGTAGGCATCGCTCTTGATGGGCAGGTAACCGAGCGTCGGACGCGCTTCCAGATAGAGGATGAAAATGAGGCGGTAGAGGTAGCGAAGGCAGCCACGAGTGAGTTCGCGTTCCAGATTCTGGTCGGGCGAGGAGAACACGGCATCCTTGCGCACCTCGCGCATGAAATAGACCGCTTCATTGGCCAGCAGTTCCACGCATTCGCGGACGGCATCCTTGAGGTCTTCGGAAACCGAGAAGGCGTGCCGATGGGAGTTCTCATCGAGTGAATCGAGCAACGCAAAACCGTCGGCCGGGCAGATGGACTCCCGATGAAGCAACGCGGCCGTGGCGCGGAGCGTGCCCTCCTCCTTGCGGTTCAGGATCTCCTGGAGATTGAACGAGAGATACCGGCGCTCGGGCCATTTGGTGCGGTCCAGGAGACAGAGCTGCCCGAACGACAAGAGCAAGATCCAGCGCGGCGGTTCATCCAGCGTGAAGATGTGCTTGGTGATGACGGTTTCCCACGGTGTGTCCTGGTCGGGGTGCAGGAGCGATTCGCGAGGATCCGACTTTCCGGGGTCACTGCGATACTGGGCGTCGTCCACCGTCAACGTGAGCGGATCTTGTTCCGGTTCATCCGCCGGGCAGAGCGCTGGCAAGACCCAAAGGAGGGGGGCACCCGAGGGTTTGTCTATCGAGGCAAGCACCGGGATGCGAAGTCCACCCGGGGTCAGCGTGCGCCAAGTGGACTGCGGCGTGTAGCCGAGGGCGACCAGCCAATCGCCCAACCATCGGGCTTGTTCGCTCCACCGTGTCTCCGCGTCGCGGAGGCGGTTCAAGCGGTTGTGCAGCCGGAAATACGAAGGCGCCAGCGACCGCAGTTGAGCCGGGGGCGGACGGTGAGCCTCCGAATCCGGATGCTCGGAGGCCACCCCGTCCCAACGCGCCAGGACGTCCTTCAAATCCCCCTCGAACAAGGCCAGCAGGTAATGCTGCGAGTAATACTCGTTGTGATTGGTGATGCCGGTGAGATCAAGAGCCATGGCCTAACGCCCCCCTTTCCCGACGAAGATCGCCGCAACGCGGATCGATGGGTGATCTTCGGTGGTGAGCGTGTCGCGAATCCACGCTTTGTACTCTTCGTAAAGGTTGGCCACCTTGCGTTTCTCGGCTTCGCGAACGTGGTTCATCCGTTCGAAGCGAAGTTCGAGCTGTTGATCCCGGGCTTTGCGGAAAGCGGCGAGACGTTCCAATTGGCGGTCGAGTTCAGGACGGACCTCAGTATCAAAGGCGTGACGGGCCCCCTTGAGTTCTTCGCGCATGGCATCCACGGCTGGACCCATCAGGGATTTCAAGGGGGCAAGGTCACCTTCAGCGGCAGGGTTGGGAATCTCCGCCCGACCGAAAGCGGTTCTATCGATGACATCACTGAGTTCTAGCTGCTCTTGAAGCTTATCGCCCTGAAACCGCAGGCCCGCCCACCGTTGGATGAGCGGATGCCCTTTGCGATTCGGCAGGATGCCGGTCGCAAGCACGATGGTTTCGCCAGCCTTCAGTGCCGGAACGTCAACCACGGGTGCGTCCTGGCGGCCGAACGCGAAGAGGATCTTGTCGTTTAGCCATTCCATGGCGGGCTGCTGTTGCCAGAGCAATTGAACCTGCGGCCAGCGCTGGTCCTCCTTGCGACACGCGCGCATCTCGCGCATCACCGCGGCACGGTCGGTGGTGAGCACCCAGAGCTTGTCCTTCGGCTGGATTTCCGGGGGGAGGCGTTTGAGGCGCTGGATGAGGTCCTCGGGGAGGTACAGGTGGACCTCCTTGCGATCATCCAGGCACTCCACCTGGAACCGAGTGCGGCTCTTCGATTGGGCGAATGCCAGGGCGGCTTTGGCCCACATGTAATCGTCCGGAAAGAGGGAAGGCGGCTCGGTGATGTGCTGATCAGGCGAAGTGGAGTGGCCTGAGGACGATGGCAGTTGGCCCAGCAGGGCGGCGAGGAAGGGATCATCGGTCGCCGGGGCGCCGCCAAAGGACTGGTCGAACGCCTGGGGGCCTGCGCCTTCTTCGATGGCCTTGCCCACAGCGACCTCTTCGTCCTCTGGGGTGTGCAGGCCGGTGAACTCGGACGGGTCGCCGATGTTCTCCTGCACCTGCGCGTCCTTTTGGATGAGGATTTCCAGGATGCGAAGATCGCCACGAATCTTCGGGTGCACGCTTTCCGTGAGCAGGTAGTGGAGTTGCGGCTGCTTCTCCTGGCCATAGCGGTCGATACGGCCATTCCGTTGCTGGAACGTGAGCAGGGACCAGGGGATGTCGAAGTGAATCATCCGATGGCTGAGGTAGTGCAGGTTGATACCCTCGGAGGCCACGTCGGAGGCGATCAGGAGGCGGAGGGGGGACGCTTCATTGCCGAAAGCCTCGACGACCTCCTGCTGCTCCATGTCGCTCATGCCACCATGGAGGACCGCGACCTGGTTGGAGCGGAGTCCAAGATCCACGGGGAGGTACTTGGCCAGCCAATCCAAAGTCGGGATACGTTCGGTGAAGATGACCAGGCGGTCGTCCGTGCCGCGGACGCTCCAGCTGACGGACCTCGGGGAACCGGGTCGGAGCATTTCCAACAACGCTTGGTACTTGGAAAAGTCGGCGGGCCGAACGCGCTCAAGGACACTGGCCAAGTTTTCCAGAACCTCGATATCCGCGGCGTATTGATCCGGGTCCACCCGTTCGCGCGTGCGCTTGATGCGGTGGCGGATCGTGTCGATGCAGGCAACCGGGCTGGAAAACAGGGATTTCTCCAAAAGGGTCTTGAAGAGCAGTTCACCGGTCTTGTGCTCCGCATCCAGCCGTTGGAATCGCAGGTCCGCGAGGCAGGCATACGCGATTTCCTCCGCCTGACTGGCTGGATGGCGTTCCCGGTGGACCACCCGTTCGGGGAAACTGCCGCGGACCTGGGCCTTGATGTCCTTCTTGAACCGACGGATGAACAAACCCTCGATGTCTTCCGGCCCGTAGTTGCGGTCGTCCTTGATGGCGGTCGGGTTCAGCATGTTCATAATGCTGGCAAACGACTCGCGCCGACCGTCGTGGGGGGTGGCCGAGAGCAGGATCAGCGAATCCGAACGCGAGGAGAGCAGCTCCGCCACCCGGGCGCGCATGGAGTTGGTGCCGCGCCGGGCGACGTTGTGCGCCTCGTCGATAACAATGATGTCCCACCACGCGTTCTCCAGGTGGTTCCGGTACTCGCCGTCCTGCTTGATGGTATCGATCGAGATGATCGTCTTGTCGAAGTAGTGGAACGGGTTGTGATTGGTCGGGATTCGGTTGCGGACCCGCTGCAGTCCCGTCGAGTCCAGTCGCACCAGTGGAATCGAAAAGCGCGCCCAGAGCTCCTTCTGGAACTGCGTCATCATCGATTTCACCGTAAGCACGAGGATGCGGCGACCACGGCCGCGCCGGATCATCTCGGTGAGGAGGATGCCGCACTCGATCGTCTTGCCGAGGCCGACGGCGTCGGCGACGAGGATGCGCTGTCGCGGTTGCTGGAGGGCGAGACGCGCTGGATCGAGCTGGTACGGCAGCAAGTCCATGGCCCCGCGGTGGCCGAGCGTCAGGCGGGTGTCCGGCGGCACGCTCTGGCGGAGGAGTGCTTCGAGGAAGAGCCTCGTATCGCGAAAGAAGGGCGACAAATCGTGAACCGGGGCGGTCGCCTTCGGGTCCACCAGCTTGATCGGTTCATCCAGTTCCTCGACCCGGTCGATGAACTTCGCCTCGCGATTTCGAACGAGGGGCGACAGGCCCGTGACGGTGAGGAGGTAGGCCCCCGCCGGGGTGAGGTCGACCCGTCGGACGAGCCATTCCTCGTCGCGGGCGATGATGCGGCTGCCGGGAGCGAAGGAGCTAATCATGGGCGGCACCTTCAGCAGCCTTTCCAGCCCGAACCCAGGCATCCACCTCGCTGGCCATGAACTTCCAGAGACGCCCCACCTTGTGGGCCGGCATCTTCTTCCGGGTGATCCACTTGTAGATCGTGTCGGGATTGACGCCCAAATGCGCGGCGATCTGCCCGACGGAGAGCCAGTGCTCGGTTGAGGGTGGATCGAGTACGCGCATGGGCGGGAGAAGGATTTGCGGGGGTGGATGCTGGACACCAAGCGAGGCAGCGAATGTCCAATTCGTCCAGAACAAAGCCGGAAGCGGCGGAGAGCGGCGGCGGGGAGCAGTGCCGGAGCAATACACCGTCTGGATCAACCGGAGATCGCAAAGTCGTTCACCGGGAGAACTCCGAGAGGCGTTCTCCATTGGAGAAACAGCCTCGGCAGACGCAGATCCCCGCACCCGGCTGGGCTTGCTGCCAGTCGAGCGAGACCTTCCCGCAGCACACGCATCGAAGTCCGTCCTTCAACCAAGCTGGGGGTTCGTAGGGTGCTTCCTCAACGGAACCCGCCGTCGACGGCCGGGATCCTGGCGCGGCAACCGATTGCACGCGTCCGCCGATTGGCCGAGACCGGCCCTGTTCGCGGGCTTTCCAGTTCCGAAGGGCTTCGGCTTCGCCCGGGTGGCACCATTCCGAATGCAATTCACTCCAAAGCAAGGCCGACACCGGCGAGCGCAAGACCTTTGAGGCGCGAAATTCTTGGGGAGAGTGACGTAGTTGTAGACCACGAAGGCTCACCCAAGTGCCTTCGGACGGATCGATGAAGTGAAGGGTTCCCGGCACGTCCGCCACGAAGTCGGATCGCAGATCGTATGCCGACGGGATTCGCAGGGCTCGTTGGGTGGTGTCCAGGTTGAATTCCGCATCCGCGCCATCAACCGGGCGCAACAATCCTGAAAGGAAGACGGGCCGGAATGCGAAATCGGGTGCTTTGAGGCGCGACTCGAATTCCACCCTAAGTTCGGGGGACAGCCGCTTTTCGAGAAGGACTACAGCCACCGTCGGTTTACCATCTCGATGCAACAGCAGGTCGACGCGGAATCCCTTTGGAGCGCCGGGGGTGACGGGTTCGAGATCCACGGTCGCCAACAGCTTTCCAGAATGGATCCGTTGCTTGAAGAAGTTGTAGAGGAGGAGCCGTGCGCGAATGACATCGGCGGAGGCGTGAGCGGCTGGGCATTCGGCCAGGACCCTATGCGCGAAATGCGGAACGCGGACTGGCCCGACGCGCAGCCACAAGGCGGCCCGGCATGTCGAACAGACCAGTTGTCCCTCGTTGGTTGGAGTTCTCACCGCGTTTGGGTCCGGAAGATCCGGGAGCACGATGATGGCGCCGGTCGTCTTGTCCAAGGCGGTCAGCATGGGGACTCGGAAGACGCTCTTGATCGTAGAGGACAAACCACGGCGGAGGAAGGTTCGAGACGGGGACGGCGACCGAATGGATGTGGGTGCGTTTCAGGAGGTCGACTCAACGTAGTGCCAGCCACAGACTTCCCGTCCGAGCACCCTCCACGAAAGGGTGCAGCGGCTCACTGGCGGGTCGAAACTGCGACCCATCTGTCACTGCAGCTCCCCCCAAGAAAGCCGCAAGGCTCTAGCATCCGTTGGAGGGGCGACCTGCCTTAATGCCGGTGCCCCCGCGAAAAATCCCGCGGTCGACAGCGTTGGCAAGTCGTCATAAGCTTACGCTGTGAACGCACCCCAATGAAAACTCTTGGCGAATTCATCCGCGAGAAGCGCGAGGCCTCGGGTTTGAGCCTTCGAGAACTCGCCAGAAGGGTCGATATCACTGCGCCTTTCCTGTCGGATATCGAGTTGGGACGCCGAGCCCCTGCGGAGAAAAACCTCGCCCTGATAGCCAAGGAACTTGGGGTCACCCTCGCTGAAATCCAGGAATACGATCACCGCGACACGGTGAGCGACTTCAAGGCGATCATCGAAAGCAATGCCGATCTCGCCTTGGCATTTCGCACCCAGCTGAAGCAGGTGAAAACAGGCTCCATGACAGCCGCAGAGCTTGCCAGGAAACTGAATCCCAAGTAGCCGGACACGATGCAGCAGCGAGTCACCAATCGCCCTCCATTCGGGATCGAACTCCGCTTCGAGCGCGCCGAGGTCGATCAGATCTGCGTCGACGAATTGGAGAAGTCGAAGGCACTCCCTGCTACCCCGCAGCCGATCAACATTGAGGGCTTCATCGGCAAGCATCTGTGCAAGAACTACGGATACGAAGACCTTCCCGATGGCGTTCTCGGCGTCACGGCGTTCGAGGTCAGCGGCGCCATCAAGTTTGTGGGAGTTTCGAGCACCCTCGACGATGGGTCTCCATCGGCCGATCATCGGATCCGATCCACTTGGGCACACGAAGCCGGGCATTGCATCCTCCACCCGATCCTCTTCATCCGGGATCCGAGCAACCGGGCGCAGGCGCTATGGGGAAAAGGAAGCGACAACATCACTTCCGAGGGGCGCTTCCTGTGCCGGGATCAGGACTTCAGAGTGCAAGGAGCCCACTGCGGCTACGATGGCCGCTGGTGGGAGTGGCAGGCCAACCGCTGCATCGGAGGATTTCTGTTACCTAAAATACTTGTGATGAAAGTCTTAGGACCATTCATCCAAACCTCACCTATCACAGGTACTCTCGGCCTCCCGGAGGCGGCTCGCAGCGAAGCTGAGTCGTTGGTGTCAGAGGTTTTCAACGTCAGCAAGGCCGTCGCCAGGATCAGGCTGGCTGAATTCTTTCCCCCAGGGTCAGCCGCTCAACTGACCTTTTAGTTGCCTCGTCGAACAAGTCAGAAAAAATGCAGTTGCAGTGTAAGCTTCCGACGCTTACACTGCAAACAGGCGATCCGATCTGGGTCCGGTAGAACCAACCATCATCATGGCCAATCAACACATCGTAAGACGAGGTGCCCAGTGGGCGATCCGTGCCGAAAACGCAACGCGAGACACGCGGGTGGTCGACACGCAGGCGGAGGCGATCGATGGCGGACGCCAGATCGCGAAAAACCAGCGGAGCGAACTGATCATCCACGGACGCGATGGCCGGATTCGAGCCCGGGACAGTTACGGAAATGACCCGTTCCCGCCCAAGAACTGACCTCGCCGTCATGCCCCGGCCATCAAACCACCAACCGAATCGAAAGACCTCGAAGGCGCGCCGAACGATCCCCTCTCGGACGGAAGCTGAACTGTGGGGACGGGCAGCTGGGCGCTGTCAGTTTCCGTCCTGCAACAAGGTCGTTTACCTGTCGGAGTCGACCTCGGAACCAGTCAACGTGGCGGACAAAGCGCACATTCGGCCGTTCGCATCGGAAGGCCCGCGAGGGGACGGGCAACCGAGATCGGCCAGCATCAACGCTTCCGACAACCTCATGCTCCTGTGCAAGGGCTGCCACAAGACCATCGATGACCCAACCACCTCAGGCAGGTATTCGGAAGCCCAACTTCGGAAATGGAAGGCAGATCACGAAGACCGAGTTCGTCGAGTCACAGGAATCAAGCCATCAAGGAAATCTCAGGTTGTTCTCTATCGCGGCCGCATCGGAGCCATCACTTCGCAGCAACAGTATCCCCTCGCGGTCGATGCCTTGTTCAAGGAGGGCTGGTTCCCACAAAGCGACCGTCCCATTGAATTGAGGATGGTTTCGGAGCTGGACGACAGCAACCCGGAGTTTTGGACGACCGAAGGCGAGCACCTCAGGCGGCGATTCAACCGGGAGATCAAGCCCCTGATTGAAGAAGATCGACTCCTCCATTTCTCGGTTTTCGGGCTCGCAAGCCAGCCCCTCCTCGTCCTCCTCGGATCGCTTTTCACCGACCAAGTTCCAGCCGAGGTCTACCAACCACACCGCAACCCTCATCGATGGGCTTGGCCCGCCACCTCAGGCACAACCGAGTACCAAATCCGACGACCTGACGACTACCAAGGCACCCCGGCACTCGTGGTATCGTTGAGCGCCACCATCGCCCGGATCCGGATCGCAGATTCCGCTCCCACCCCGCATTCGATCTGGGAGATCACGATCCCTTCCCCGAGTCCCCACTTCCTCACGTCGAAAGAGCAACTGACCGATTTCGGGAAGGCCATCCGCAAGGTGGTTGATGACATCCGGGTTTCCTGCCCAGCAGCGGAGGAAATCCTCGTCTTCCCGGCAATGCCGGCCGCATGTGCCGTGGAAATGGGGCGGGTACGCCTCCCGAAGTCCGATCTTCCCTGGCGCTTCTTCGACCAGAACAACACCCACAACCGCTTTATCGAAGCGCTTACGATCCGTTGATATGACACCCCAAATCGACAACGCCGTCCTCACGGCAATTCTCGAGGAAATAGACCTCCCCGACTCGGCCAGACAGAAGGCCGAAGCCCGCTACAAAAGGCTGGGCGAGTGGTTCGGAGAGCCGGGCCGGAGGTGCAGCGGCTACAACCCGCGGATCTACCCCCAAGGGTCGTTCCGCCTGGGCACCGTCGTCCGACCACTGTCGGAGGAAGACGAGTACGATCTCGACATGGGGTGTCGCCTGGAACGCGGCGTCGCGAAGAGCACACATACCCAGGAAGTTCTGAAGCAGATGGTGGGTCAGGACCTCGAAGCCTATCGGGTTGCCAACCGAATTCAGGAATCCCTCGACGAGAAAAACCGTTGTTGGCGGCTCAGCTACAAGGACGAGGTCGGATTCCATTTGGATGCCGTCCCATCGATTCCAGTAGACGACAACGGCAGAGCGGACCTTGCCTACAGGATGGTCGCAAATGGGATCCCGAGGGAACTCGCTAACGGGATCGCGCGTCATGCCGGAGCCATCACCGACACAACTCACCGAGAATACCGCGTGATTACTCCCAACTGGAGGATCAGCAATTCCGAGGGGTATGCACGGTGGTTCGAAAGCCGGATCCGCCAAAAGGCGTTCCGGGTTCCTTCGCGAACGCTCGTCATCGAAGGCAAGAGCAAGGTCGAGGAGCTTCCGGCGAGCACTTGGAAGTCCCCGCTTCAGCAGGCGATCCAGATCCTCAAACGGCACCGAGACGTTGCGTTCAGGGACGATCGGGATCGCCAACCCATCTCGATCATCATTACGACACTGGCCGCACACGCCTACAACGGTGCGAATGATGCCGCCGAGGCCTTAAGCCAAATCCTGCCCAACATGGAAGCGGGTATTCGTGAATCATTCCCCAAAGTCCCCAATCCGGTGCAGCCGGAGGAGGATTTCGCGGACAAATGGTATGCAGCGGACAAAGGGCACCTGGACCTGGAGGGGACCTTTCGTCGTTGGATTCAGCAAGCGATCCGGGATTTTGATCGAATCGCAGCAGCACGCACTGCCGATGCCTTTCGCCACTCCGCTCAGGCTGCTTTCCAAGTCGGCGTCTCTGACGAATGGTTGAAGAACCGATTCGGCCAACTACGTCCGGCGTCGGCCCCGAGACCCGCACGCCACACCGTGATTTCCGAGCCCCCGCCCAAACCCTGGTGCGCGTGAAGCATCCCATCATTCCCGCCCAGTGGGGTTGTTCTGATTTCCTCGAGGGCTACCCAGAGATGGCCCTGGAGCCAACCGGGAGCGGCGGAATTCGGTTGAGCGGGTTGTTTCGTTTCTCGGCAAGCTGCCCCCGCGAAGGGACGACCATTACCGATCAGTTTCAGATCGCCATCGAAGTTCCACGAGTTTTCCCTCGCGAGATTCCAGTCGTGTTCGAAACCGGAGGCCGGATACCCAGGTCGCCCGAGTTCCACGTCAATGCAGACGGTTCGCTCTGCCTCGGATCGCCGGTTCGGCTGCTCACCATTGCCGCGACCCACCCGACCCTCCTCGGTTTCGTGGACCAAGCCCTCGTATCCTTCCTTTTCTCCGTCTCGAAATCCCTCAACACCGGACGCCATTTTCCGTTTGGCGAGTTGTCCCACGGAACGCAAGGCGCCTTGGCGGATTACCGGGACCTAATTGGACTCAAGACGGCGAAGCAGGCGAAGCTGGCAATCAGGGCGCTGTCCCACAGGAAGCGTATCGCCAACAAGCATCCATGTCCCTGCGGTTGCGGAATGCGCCTCGGCCGCTGTGGGTTACGGCACAGGCTGAATCCCCTTCGAAAGGCTGCTTCCCGCAGCTGGTTTTTGAAGGAAATCCAACGGATTTCTCTGTCTACGAAGCAAGAAGCAGCCGGGGGGATTCAGGAGAAGGCGATCGGCAACAATGGTCCGAGACCCCGATTCCTGTGCAGCCAATAAGACCTGGCCTCAGACAGAATCAATTCTCGGTGCCGACCCGTTCCATGGCTTGCGAGTACGCCTTCGCCAAATCAAACCCCACATCCGTCCCGGGTGCGACCATTTGAAAGCCGACGTACATGAGGCAGACGAGGTGGAGGGCGGTGAACTCCCCGGGGAGCGAATTCAGCCGATACCGCTTCGTCGCGTTGTTCACCTCCAGTCCGGAGCGGCCAAGGGTCGCGATCTCGAAGGCGATTTGCTGGACCTCCTCGTTCGGTCGTCCGCGGAATTCCCGGATCGCGGCGACGCAGTACTCGACGGCGTCCGAACGCGCAATGCCGGCCGGTGAGGCGAGTTGAAGGGATTCCTGGGCAAGTTGGCTGCTGGCTTTCCGCGCCACTTCGGCGAGGTCGTTGTGCGGATGGATATCGATGGCCCCCTTGTACGCGTCGGCAGCCGATTTCCTTTGGCCTGTCTGGCTCAGAGCGTCACCCAGCGCCAGCCAGGCACCCTGGTCCCCGGGCTGCGCGCCGACGGCTACCCTCAGGTGCTCGACGGCCTTGTCTGGATGTTCGCCCAGCTTCAGATGGCCGATGCCTAGATTCCGGTTCGCCCAGGGATTGTCGGGTTCCAGGACGACAGCGCGTTCCAAGGTCTCGATCGCGGTTTCGTTGTTCTGTTGTCGCAACTGGGCGACACCGAGCGCCACGAGTGCGTTGACGAAATCCGGGGCCAATTCAACCGCCCGGGCGAGATGATCCTCCGCTTCCGCTAGTCGCCGCGCCTCGCTGAGGGCGAGACCAAGGTTGAAGAGGACGTTGACGTCGTCGGGGTTGGCGCTCAGGAGGAATTCCAGAATCTGCACCCCTTCGGCGGTGCGGCCGTTGCGCAGGTGGGTGATCGCCACGTCCAAGGGAGTCGCCGCAGCCGCCGCTTCCGAAGTCCAGCGGACCGAAATCCGCTGATCATCCACCGATACCGTGGCCCGCCCCCGGAAATCGCGGAACATTCCCAGCAACGCTTCGTTGACCGCCACCCGGAAAGACTCCGTTCCCGGCGTCCGTGCGTCCGCGGGAAGTAGGTCGGGATCGAACCGGTCCAGGGGCAACGAGAAGGTTTGAAAATCATCGTTCACGGCAGGTGCTCCTCGCTCCACCGGTACCAATCGGCCATGCCGAGAAGGTTTGCCCACGCATCCACCAGAGCGTCATCGGCCTCCGGTCCCGACGGGATTCGATCCCAGCATTCGAGAAGAGCGTTCCCAACTTTCTCAAATCCAGCGGCGCGGTACGGAATGACCACCTGCGGCAAATCGAGGGTCCGCGCCCAATATAGGGCAAAGGCGGCGTTCATTCCCAGGCTGGCCCGCAGAGCTTCCGCGGGCATGACCCGTTGGACCTCTGGCTGCAACCCGGCGGCATTGTCATTCAACTGCCGGTCGACGGCCTTGCGCTGGAGGCCCTCCAATTCGGGGTAATCCTTGCGAATCCAGTCATCCACCCGAAGTCCCACCGGCATCGACCGCAATTGGCTGAGCAGGCCGGAGCAGAGGAACCGGATCATGCGCGGATTCATCAACTCGGCGAGGTTCCGCGTTCTCGCGGTATTCTCCACCCAGCGGCGCACCGTCTCCTCGGCCCTGGGGTGTTCCGAAAAGTCCCGCCGCTGGTCCGGGAGCACGGCGAACCGGCGCAGGAGGAACCCGGCTTGATACACGATCAAATAGTCCGGCTTCTGGATGACGCTGGGATGGATGGCGATCCGGTGAAACGGTGATCCGCCACGCGCGACGTCCAGCTTGGCAAGGACGTTGGAAGGCAGGCTGTGATCCGGCTCCACGTGCACGGGTCTGCCGGTTCGCTCTCGAACCAACTGGAGCACCTGATCTGCGGGGCCATTCTTCATCATCACCTGCCGAAATCGTAGGGGGCGGCCAGGCGAATGGCGACCTTTCAAGCTCCGGCTTTGGCGTCGCCCGCCAACCGCGGGGCGGCTAATCTGAGCCGGTGATCCAAGCGGAGGCCATCGTTTACGAATTCAGCCGACCCAAGGTGGAACGCGGCGACTTCTCGGCATTTCTGGAACAGTTCGCTTTCGACCGCCTGCCAACCGGTCGACGCCTGCGGGTGATGATGAACTCGATGGTCTTCTGTATCCATGGCTGGGACGACGACTCTCGCGAAATCCACTGCATTCCGGAGATTCGCGCCTTCTACCGCGACTTCCACGAGGCGTGGCCTTACTGGCTCTACTTCTGCAGCCTCGATGTCGACACCCTCCGAGCCATGGTCCTCTGTTGCCTGCGGTCGTTCACCGCCCTCTCCGAGGACGGCAATCCCAATGTGAAGGTGGAATACGATCCGCTGGAACTGATCGAATTCCTCAAGCGCGACTTCGCCCCCATGAATGCCGTCTGCGAACGCGCCGGCGTCTTCGAGAACCTCATCGAGGCCCGAACCAACGGCATCCTCCAGTACTTTGGACTTCTTACCGGAGAACCCAAGCAACCATGAAACCCGAAGGCCCAAATCTGGTCCTGGGTGCCCTGCCCATGGTTGTAGGAGGGATTCTTGGGGCGGTGGTGGTTCTAACCTGGGGCTTCCGCAAAGCCCTCCGTGCACGACGCCGGTTTTGGAGTCGCGACAAAGGCCATCTGCTCCGTCCACCGGGGCACACCCTCGCTGAAAAGCACTCGGATCATGGGGAAGCGGTGTTGCGCCCGATCTTTGCACTCTTCATGGGCAGCGGGATCATTGGTGCTGTCATTTGGACCTTCGGCCGAGCCTGGTACAATATCCAAACCTCCGGCCCTCTTCGTGCCCGTCTTGAAACGGAGGGGTGGGTGATCTTCACAGACACACCTAAATTTTGGCCAACGATCCTGTCCCTCCTGAGTGGACTGATCGGAGGCATAGCGGCGGTGGTGTGGGGTCGATACCGCTTCCTCGATTGGCTACGGGACGAGTATCGCCTTCGGACCGGCCTGAGAGGCGAGCGCGCGGTGGCCGAGGAAATGCAACCTGCTGTCCGGGCGGGATACTACCTGTTCCACGACATTCCCACGAACGCCGACTGCAACATCGATCACGTGATTGTCGGCAAGGGAGGCGTCTTCGTCATCGAAACCAAGGCTCGATCCAAACCGGAGAACACCGATGGCAAGTCGATGGAAGCGATCGTCGACGGAAAGCGCATTCGTTTCACGGGCGGCGGCGTCGAATCCAAGGCCATGAATCAGGCCGAAGCCCTCGCCAACTGGCTGTCTGACTCCCTGAGCCGATCCACCGGCACCATAGTGGACGTCCGCCCGGTGGTGGCCCTGCCCGGCTGGTTCGTCCGCCAATCGGAACCGTCGAATGTGCTGGTCCGAAACCCGGAATACTTCGCCAAAGAACTCGTCAGCGCGCCACCTGCTCTGAGCCCGGAACAAGTCACCCGCATCGCCTACCAACTGGAACAATGGTGCCGGGACGTCCCGCTTTGAGGCCCCTGTCAGCGTTCAAATTCTATAGACTCCCCGTAAGATGCGATCTCCAATCGGCCGCGCAATTTTCTTTCTGTAGTTTCAACGGGCATTAGGTCGTGGGTGGGTTGGAGGAGGCCATGCTGAGGTAAATTTTTCCGGTCTCCCAATCTTGGGAGATCTCGGTGAGGAGAGCGGAGACGAGGCGTAGGAGGG
>CAUJJW010000307.1 GCA_963205105.1 Verrucomicrobiota bacterium
TGGCCAGACACTCCTGGCCCGCCCCCTGGCTCACTCCGCGATGTCCCAGCGAAACCGGCGAGGTCTGAAGCCCCAGAAACCGGCCAATCCCATGTTCGATGTGCACCACGAGGTCGCCTTCCTCAAGTTCCGTGAAATCGATGTCGAGTAGCGACCTCGACGTCTGTGCATGCACCGATTTGAGACGTCGTGGCCGGAGGACCTTGTACCTGCCGAAAATCTCGGCGTCAGTGACCACCACGAAGCCCGCCGACTCCGCCAGAAATCCCCGGCTCAGCGCTCCGACATGCAGGATGGGACCCTCCGATGAAACCGCTCCCGCATCCGCCGACAAACCGTAGTCCTTCCAGATCTCCAAAAACCGTTCGCGCTCGCCTTCGTTGTTGCAGATCACATGGACGGCGATGTCGCGGCGCAACCAACGGTGAAGCTGCCCGAAAAAGTCGCGCCGCTGCGCCTCGGCGACCGCGGCTTCGGGAACCCGGGTTCCCATGGGGCGATACGCCTCCAAACCTTCGAACTTCAGCGCTGGCGGCTCGTGATTTTCCCGATACTCCAGGTCCGGCAGGTCTGACAGTTCCACCACCGTGTCCCCGCGCTCCAGCGCCCTGGCCAAAACCTCGTTCCACGCCACGAAAAACGGATCCCCTGCCGGCACCTGCTCCGCATAGGCCCGGGATCGGTCCAAAAGCCGGAGAGGCTCCGACAACACCAGGAGTGCCCCCGGCGGAAGATGATCCAACAGCAGTCCCAGACCTGCTCCCGCGCCACCCTCAGCACCATCACCCACCATGCGCTTCAACAGCCCCAATTCCCCGGCCGGCGACAGGATCATGGACGGAACCTGTTCCCGCGACAGCTGGGTCAGCGGATCGAACTCCCGCAGCGACTCCACCTCATCGCCAAAAAATTCAATCCGCAGCGGCCATGGCGCCCCCGGCGGCCAGACATCCAGAATACCGCCCCGCAGCGCGAGCGTGCTCTTCAGCGAAACCTGCGCTTCCGGTTCGTATCCCTGCCCTTCCAGCCACTCCACCAGGTCCAGCGGGTCACAACGGTCTCCAACGCGAAGCGGGCGCCGACGCCCTTCCCATTGCGCCGGCGAGAAGGTCCGCTGCAACAGCGACGTCACCGACGCCACCACCATCGAAGCCCGCCCGTCTCCGCGCCGCTTGTGCATTTCCTCCAGCGCCAAGAGCCGATCCGAAATCACATCGACATGCGGCAGCTTCGGTTCGTGCGGCAGAATCTCCCAGTCCGGATAAAACAGGGACGCTGGCGGCGCGGCTTCCGCGGATCTCAACCAGGTTTGGATGTCCTGAAAAGCCGCCTCCTGCGCTTTCAGCCCTTCCACGATCAGAACAACGGGACGGCGGGGAAACCATGCACGCACCAAGGCCGCCACAAAGGGATGCGATCCAACGGAAACGTCCGCCCATCGACACACTCCTCCCATCTCCAATCGCGACCGGAGGTCCTGTACCGCGGGAGAATCGGCAACAGCAGAAACCAGGGCACTTGGCTCCGCCGCAGGAGATCGTTTGCCCAAAGCACCGCCAATCTAGGCGGGCCCACCGCACGGCTAGAAGCGCGAAGTTCGAGACAACAAGTTTCCCCCGGCAATCCGCGCCTCGGACTCTCCCTGAACCTGCTTTCCGTAGCGGCGGGCGTCCCGCCTGCCGTAGAGGGGGGGCGTCCCGCCCCCCGGAATCCCGGTTCATGGCCCGTGAGCAGGTCGATTTCGAACAGGCGGCTCTCCATGAACCTGCTTTCCGTAGCGGCGGGCGTCTCGCCTGCCGTAGAGGCGGGCGTCCCGCCCCCCGGAATCCCGTTCATGGTCCCATGACGTGTCCAATTTTTGGAAAACGCTCCTCTCCATGAATCCCGTTCGCACCTACACTCAGGGTATGGATTGGCAACAATGGGCCGCGCTGGGACTGGTCGGTGTGGCGGTCGCCATCGCACTTTTCACGCGTTGGCGACGGCGTCAGGCGCCGGGCTGCGGTGGCGGATGTTGTCCAACGAAACCGCGTCTGGAGGTTCCGTCCGCTAAATACAGGTCTCCGGCGGGCCCCCGACCCCAACCACCGGGGGCCTGAGCGCTCGGGCAACCAGCCGGGGTTGACACGGGAATGGATTGGTTCCGTGGCTTGCGTGCTTCGAAGCCGTGGCGTAGCCTTATCGCACTTGGGCATGGCATCTTCGAAGATCAGCACCGCGGTGCATTTCGTGACGACCCGTCCGCAAGCCCCCATCAAGGCAGCTGGCAGTGGCGTGGCGTGGGTGCCCAACATGGATGTCTTCACCCACGACGGCGGCGTCGTCGTCAAAGCTGAACTGGCCGGCATTCGCCGGGAGGATTTAACCCTGACCGTAGATGGCAACCGATTGCGCATCCGTGGGATACGCCGGGATTCACCACGATCGGCCGAGGCTCGCTTCCTCATGATGGAGATCGATTACGGCGCCTTCGAAGCCGCGGTCGAACTCCCCGCAGGTCTCGACATGACCAGCGCCCGCGCCGTCTACCTCAATGGCTTTCTCCGGGTTGAATTCTCCCGTGAAGACACCGGTGCCTCCGGTCCCCAGCGGATCGAGGTGAGCTGAACCGTTCCACGGCCCGCCCCGGCCCGGTCGTCATCCACCACGCGACGCGGTACCCCTCCTGAATGGGCGGCCTCGACACCGAGTTCATCAGTCTCGTCAAAGCCACCGGCCTGGATGGCAGCGAGGAAAACCGCACTGCCGACCTTCCCTCCGAACTGCCCGTCCTCGGCCTCAGCGACATCGTCATCTTCCCCGGGAACGTCACGCCCCTGCTCGTGGACTCCGGCTCCAGCACAAAACTCGTCGACGACGTCGTCGCCGGCGATCGCTTCCTGTGCCTGGTCCTCCAGAAATCCCAGGACGTCACCGAACCCGCCCCCGACGACCTGTATCCCGTCGGGTGCGCCGCGCGCGTGCTCAAGATGCTCAAGTACCCGGATGGCGCCGCGCGCATCCTGGTGGAGGGGCTGCAACGGGTGCGACTCGGCCGGTTCTCGTCGAAATCACCGTACCTTCGCGCCCGAGTCCTCGGAATGCCGGAGAAGCTCACCCCTTCCCCCCGCATCCAGGCCCAGACTCGCACCCTCCAGACCCGGTTCCAGGAACTGCTCAAGGTGGCCCCGCCCGTCGGCGACCACATCAAGATGGCGGCGACCAACGTCACCGAGCCAGGGCGCCTGACCGACCTGATCGCGGGTGCCATGAATTTTTCGCTGCCGGAAAAGCAGCGTCTGCTCGAAACCGCTTCCGTCCACGATCGACTCAACCTCCTGGGTCCGCTCCTGGAGCGGGAGTTCGAACTGAATTCGCTGGGGGCCAAAATCCAGAGCGAAGTCACCGGCACCCTCGCCAAGAGCCAGCGTGACTATTTCCTCCGGGAACAGATCCGGGTGATCCGGCGTGAACTGGGCGAAGGCGACCCCACCCAGGCGGAGTCCAATGCCCTGCGTGACCGTATTGATGGCGCCGATCTGCCCGAGGAAGTCCGGTTGGTGGCGCGCCGCGAATTCGAGCGCCTCGCCAATATCCCACCCGCCGTCGCCGAGCACACCGTGCTCCGGAACTACCTGGACTGGCTGTTGGAACTGCCCTGGAAAGCCACCACCCCCGACCGACTCGACCTGAACGCCGCAGCCAGCCTCCTGGACCGACAGCACCACGGGCTCCAGCACATCAAGGACCGACTGCTCGAATTCCTGGCGGTCATGAAGCTCAAGCCCGATTCCCGGGCACCCATCCTCTGCCTCGTCGGTCCGCCCGGCGTTGGCAAGACCTCCCTCGGCCGCAGCCTCGCCGAAGCCCTCGGTCGCAAGTTCGTCCGAATCTCCCTCGGCGGCCTTCGCGATGAAGCGGAAATCCGCGGGCACCGTCGAACTTACGTGGCCGCCATGCCCGGACGCATTCTCCAAGCCCTCCGCCGCGCCGGCAGCCGCAACCCCGTCCTGCTGCTCGATGAGATCGACAAGCTCGGCAGTGATTTCCGCGGCGACCCCGCCTCCGCGCTGCTCGAAGTGCTCGATCCCGAACAAAACACCACCTTCACCGATCACTTCCTCGAAGTGCCCTTCGACCTCTCGCGCGTGCTCTTCGTCACCACCGCGAACTGGATGGAACCCGTTCCCGCAGCCCTCCGCGATCGCCTCGAGGTCATCGAAATCCCCAGCTACAGCGTCGACGAAAAAGTCCGCATCGCCCGACGTCATCTCCTGCCCCGGCAGTTGCGCGAACACGCCCTCTCCTCCCGCGATGTCCGCATCGCCCCGGCCGCCCTGCGCCACATCGTCGAAGACTACACCCGCGAGGCCGGCGTCCGGCAACTCGACCGGGAACTCGCCGCCATCCTGCGCAAAGCCGCCCGACGTATCGCCGAACAAAACGGCAACCGGCGCCAGGCCCCGGTCGAAATCGACGAATCTTCGCTGCCCTCCCTCCTTGGACCACCTCGATTCACCCGGGAGGATGCCACCGAGATCGGTCAACCCGGCATCGCCCTGGGCCTCGCCTGGACTCCAGTCGGAGGCGAACTGCTCCACATCGAGGCCAGCCGCATGCCCGGCTCCGGTAAATTGCTCCTCACCGGCTCCCTCGGCGATGTCATGAAGGAAAGCGCCCAGGCGGCCCTCAGTTTCCTGCGCAGCCTCCCCGCCTCCTCCCAACTGTCGCCCGCCGACCACGAGCGCTTCGACCTGCACGTCCACGTGCCCTCCGGCGGGACACCCAAGGACGGCCCCAGCGCCGGACTCGGCGTCTGTGTGGCGCTCGCCTCCCTTTTCACCGGCCGTCGCGCGCGATCCGATACCGCGGTGACCGGCGAAATCAGCCTCCGCGGCCGCGTCCTGCCCGTCGGAGGCATCAAGGAAAAGGTCCTGGCCGGCCACCGGCACGGCCTCAAACGCATCATCCTGCCCGCAGGCAATCGCAAGGACCTCCCGGATCTACCGCCGGAAGCCCTTGAACATATCCAACTGCTGTTCGTTCGAACCGTGGACGACGCCTTGAACCAAGCCCTTTGCCCACCGTGAGCCCTACCCTCCATCGCCATCCCTTTCTCGCCGCAGCCCTGGTCCTCGCCCTCGCCGGCCTCGCCTGCACACCCTTCCATGCCCGGGGCGCCGATCGTGCCGAAAAGGCCGCCGCCGAAGGCCGTGCGCTGGCCGCTGCGATTCGCGACCAACGCCCCGCCCAACCCACCCTCTCCAAAGGCACCCTCCGCGTCCGACACGCCGACGGCCGGCGTCTCTCCATTCCGGTCCAGGTCAAAGCCGAACTCGGCACCAACGCCTTCCCCTGGACCACGATCTACGAGGCCAAGTTCCCCGATGGCCGAAAAGAAACCCTCCGCGTGGTGAACCTCTCCGAAGCCATGCCCCACTTCATCCTCCACCGGGCCGGCGGCGACGGAAACATCACGGAAATCCGCCCTCAACGACCCGACGAAATGTTCGTGGGCTTCGCCGGCACCGATTTCTGGTTCGTCGACCTCGGCATGACGTTCCTGCACTGGCCCGATCAACGCGTCACCGGCCATGAAACGCGCCGCACCCGCCGATGCAGCGTGCTGGAAAGCCGCAATCCACTCCCCGGCCCCGGTGCCTACCAGCGGGTCGTCACCTGGGTCGATGAGGAAACCGGCGGCATCGTCCGCGCAGAAGCCTACGACTCCCAGAACCGCCTCCTGAAGGAGTTCACCCCCGGCAGCTTCGCCAAGATCGGCTCCCGCTACGAACTCCGCGACATGGAGATCCGCAACGAACAGACCGATTCCCGCACCACGCTCCAGTTCGAGGTCGACGATCCCGAAAAACTTGGCGTAAAGCATCTGCCCACCACCAAATAGCCCGTCGCTCCGCCACCTCAACTGAATGAACGCCGTCGAATTGACCCACGTCTCGAAGGCGTTCCGAGACACCCTCGCAGTCGACGATCTCAGCCTCAGCGTCCCTCAGGGAGCCATCTACGGTTTCATCGGCCCCAACGGCTCCGGTAAAACCACCACGCTCCGGATGATCCTCCACATCCTCCGGCCCGACCGCGGCTCCATCCGCGTCCTCGGGTCGGAACTCCGCAGCGCCGTCTCCGGGCGGATTGGTTATCTCCCGGAGGAACGCGGTCTCTACAAACGCATGCGGGTCCGCCCCATGCTCCGCTTCTACGGCGAACTCAAGGCCGGACGTCGGGTCGACCGCGAAGTCGAGCAATGGCTGCAACGGCTCGACCTGATGGAGCACGCCGACAAAAAAATCGAGGCGCTCAGCAAGGGCAGCGCCCAGCGCGTTCAATTCATCGCCGCCGTGCTCGCCAGCCCCGATCTGGTGATTCTGGACGAACCCTTCAGTGGGCTGGATCCCGTTCACGCCGACATCCTCCGCACCGCCATCCTCGAACTGCGCCGGCAGGGAACCACCGTCATCCTCAGCACACACGACATGGAACTGGCCGAGCAGATGTGTGACTTCATCTTCATGATCTTCCGTGGGCGCAAGGTCCTCGATGGCACGCTCGCTGGCATCAAGTCCCTCTACGGCACCGACACGGTGCGTGTACGCACCCCGATCGAAGCCACCGTCCTCGCGAGTCTTCCCGGCGTGGAATCGGTCCGGGATTTAGGACAGCGCCGCGAATTGAAGCTCCAACCCGGCGCCGATGCCCAAGGCGTCCTGCAAAGCCTCATCACCGCCGGCCGGGTCGAGAGCTTCGAGGTCACCCAACCCTCCCTCCACGACATCTTCGTTCGCATTGCCGGCTGCGTCGCCCCACGCTGATACCACCCCGATGTACCGCATCCTCCGCATCGCCCGCCGCGACTACATCGCCGCCGTCTTCACCAAGGGATTCCTCATCGGCCTCGTCCTCGCCCCCATCCTCATGTGCGGCGGACTTCTCGCCATCCCGGTCATGAAGCACGTGGAACCCAGCGAGCGCCGGCTCCTGATTCTCGATCCGTCCGGCAGCCTCGAAGGCCCCATCCAGTCCGCCGTCACCTCCCACAACACCCCCAAATCCGGAAAACCCAGAACCGGTCCCAAGCTCATTCTGGAGTTCCAAGCCCCCCAGACCAACGCGCTGGAGGACCAACGACTGGAACTCGCCGACCGAATCCGCTCCGGCTCGCTCCACGCCTTCGTCGAGATCGCCCCCGAGGTGTTCCAGCCCGCGCCACGCAGCTCGCGCAACTCGATTCAGTATTATGCGCTCAGCTCCGCCATGGACGAAACCCGCGGATGGATCGAGCAGACGCTCAACGATGAACTGCGTAAACGCCGTTTCATCGCCGCCGGCATCGAGCCCGAGCAACTGAAAACGCTGGAAGCCTGGTTCAGCATCCAGGGCATGACCCTGCCATCGCGGGACCGCGCCACCGGCGAGGTCAAAGCCGCCCGCCGGGAGAATGAGTTCGCCACCCTCGGTGTGCCCCTGCTGGCCATTCTCGCCATGATGATGCTCGTGCTCATGGGCTCCATGCCCCTGCTCCAGAGCGTGCTGGAGGAAAAGTCCCAGCGGATCGCCGAAGTCCTGCTCGGTTGTGCGACACCCTGGGAGATCATGGCGGGAAAACTGCTCGGCGGCGTCGCCGTGACTCTCACCGCCATGCTGTTCTACGGCGGAGCCGGCTTCACCGCCATGAGTTCGCTCGCGGTGTCGGGTGTGGTGCCGTTGGGGATGATCCCCTGGTTTGTGACCTTCAGCATCGCGGCGGTCCTCATGTACGGCTCGGTCGCCGTGGCGCTCGGATCCGCCTGCAGCGATGCCAAGGACGCCCAGCACCTCCAAATGCCCGTCATGATGCCGCTCCTCCTGCCGGTCATGATCATGATGCCCCTCGTGAAGGAACCCAACAGCACGATCGCCACCGTGCTTTCTCTCGTTCCTCCGTTCACCCCCCTGCTCATGGTCCTCCGCCTGGGCTCCCCCGCGGGAGTACCAACCTGGCAGGTCTGGACCGGCCTCGCCGGCGTGCTCGTCACCACCGCCTTCACCCTCTGGATCGCCGGACGCATCTTTCGCGTCGGCATTCTCATGCAGGGCAAACTGCCCTCCTTCGCCGAAATCCTGCGTTGGGGTTGGCGCGGCTGACTTCTAGCCACCCGCCTTCGGCTCCTCGAATTCCACCCGGGCCACGTGCAGCAGCGCGATCTGGCTGACTTTGGATCGGCTTCCAGACCCGGAACCACCCGCCTGCCCGACGTAAGCCAGGCTGCCCCACACCCAGGCGAACTCAGGCTGCGGCACCGAATGAATCGTTCCGTCCGTCAGGCACAACTTGAAGGGGCGAAACGGGCGGGCGTCGAGCAACCCACGAACGTGTGAGGAGGTCATCATACGCTTTCTCCTGCTGAAAACGTAAAAAGCGGAGGAAATCTTACAAGGATTTCCTCCGCTCGAAGACGACCCTGAGTTCAACCGGGATCAGGCCGGAATCAGTTCCTTCACCATCTCGCGCTCTTCCTTCAGCTCGTTCACCGTGCCGTTGATCTTGCCCTGGGCGAACTCGTTGATCGGCAGCCCCTGAACCACTTCCAAACGCTTGCCGTCACTGCGGATCGGGAACGAGCAGATCAGGCCCTTATCGATGCCGTAGCTGCCCTCGGACGCGATGCAAACGCTGGTCCAATCGCCGGCCGGAGTCGGGGTGACCACCGACCGCACCGTGTCGACCACCGCGTTGGCGGCGCTGGCCGCCGACGACGCCCCGCGGGCCTTGATGATGGCCGCGCCGCGCTGTTGGACGGTGGCGATGAATTCGCCGTGCAGCCACTCGTGATGACCGATGACCTCGGTGACCGGGCGGCCGTGGATCTTCCCGTTGTAGAAGTCCGGGAACATGGTCGAACTGTGGTTGCCCCACACCGCGAGGTTGGTGACGGCGGTGATGTCGACGCTGGCCTTCTTGGCGAGCTGGGACTTGGCGCGGTTCTCATCCAGGCGGGTCATGGCGAGCCAACGATCGGCCGGAACGGCCCGGGCGTTGTTCATCGCGATGAGGCAGTTGGTGTTGCAGGGGTTTCCGACCACCAGAATGCGCACGTCGCTGGCGGCGTTCGCCTGGATGGCTTTTCCCTGGCCGGTGAAGATCTTGCCGTTGATCCCGAGCAGGTCCTTGCGCTCCATGCCCTGCTTGCGCGGCACGGAACCGACCAGAAGTGCCCAGTTCACGCCCTTGAAGCCCTCGTTCAAATCCGCGGTCGGCACGATGCCCTTGAGCAGCGGGAACGCGCAGTCGTCGAGTTCCATCACCACGCCCTGGAGCGCCGGAAGCGCCGGCTCAATCTCGATCAGGTGTAGGATGACCGGTTGGTTCGGCCCGAACATCGCGCCGGAAGCGATGCGGAAGAGCAAGGAGTAGCCGATCTGGCCGGCGGCACCCGTGACGGCTACGCGAATAGGGGAGGGGTTCATGTCGAAATGGAGGTTCAGCAACTGCTGTCCGCGTATCATGCCGGGCTTTCACCTCCCCCGGCAAGTGCGCGCCCAAGGCCATCAGACACACCCACGGTCCGGATTAGACCGCATTCGCACTTCACCCGGCCACCACCCCGGGTAAGCTCGGCGCCATGGGCTACCGCCCTTTCGGCCCTTCGGGCCTCTCCCTGAACCGTGTGTCCGTAGCGGCGGGCGTCCCGCCGGCCGTAGAGGGGGGCGTGTCGCCCCCCGGAGTCCTCGGTTCATGGCCCTTGAGCAGGTCATCTTTGAACAGGGGCCTCTCCCTGAACCTTCCTAGGCGTGCCGTCGCAAGGGTTCAACCGAGCTCCCTCACCCCAGCCCTCTCCCGGGGGGAGAGGGAGTCGCGTATCCCACGCTGCAACCCGCCAACACCCCATCCGCCCGAGCCGCCTCGCCTCGTTCCAGCCAATGCCCGGCTCAACCCTTCGATACCCGCGGCGCATCGTCTCCTTCTCCCTCCGGGAGAAGGCCGGGATGAGGGCCGCCCGCTCCAACCCTCGCGCCCCGGTTCACATCCCATCCGCGGCTTCATCCTCGCATCCCTCGCCCTCGCCTGTCTCGTCACTCGCGCCGCCAGTCCGCTCGTCATCCTGTCCCCCCACAACGAAGCCATTCGCGAGGAATTCGAACGCGGCTTCTCACGCTGGCACACCACCCACCACGGCGAACCCGTCGACATCGACTGGCGCATGGTCGGCGGCTCCTCCGAATCCATCCGCTTCGTGCAGTCCGAGTACGCCCGAAAACCGGACGGCATCGGCATCGATATCTTCTTCGGCGGCGGCCAGGAGCCTTATTACGAATTCGCCGAAAAAAGCCTCATCGACCCCTTCCAACTCCCCGCAGCCGTACTCGATGGGCTCGCACCCGACGTGGCCGGCATCGAGCTGCGCGCCCCCGATTTCGCCTGGTACGGTGCCGCCATCTCCAGCTTCGGCATTCTCCAGAATCTTCGGGTTCAGCAGCTCGCTCACCTGCCCTCGATCCAGCGGTGGGCCGATCTCGCCCAACCCGCCCTGAAAGGCTGGGTCGGCGCGGGCGATCCGCGCGGCAGCGGCACCATGCACGTCATGTTTGAATCGTTCCTCCAGGCGCGCGGATGGAACGACGGCTGGAACCTGCTCACCCGCATGGCCGGCAACACCCGACGCTTCGACCGCATCTCCTCCACCACCGCCAAGGACGCCGCCGTCGGGGAAACCGCCTACGCGTTGGCGATCGATTTTTACGCCTTCACCCAAATCGCGGCCGCGGGAAGGACGAACCTCTCATTCCTGCTCCCGGTCGACTTCGCCGCGGTCAACCCGGATGGCATCGCCATCCTCCGTGGCGCACCCCACCGCGATCTGGCCCGACGGTTTCTGGAGTACGTCTTGTCGGACGAAGGCCAGAAGCTCTGGCTGCTGCCCCGAGGGCATCCGGAAGGTCCCGCGCGGCATTCGATCGAGCGCATGCCCGTTCGCCCGGGCCTCTACACCGCCTACCGCGACATCAGCAACATCGCCCACTCTCCCTTCGATCTTCCCGCCGGCTTCCGCTACGACGCCCGCCTCGCTCAGCAACGACGAGGGGTGGTCGCCACCCTGGCCGGGGCCATCTTCGTGGACGTCCACGACGACCTGAAAGCCGCGTGGAATGTGGTGATCCAGCGTGGACTCACTCCCTCCCATCTCGAGGCTTTTGGCAGCGTGCCCATCACGGAAGCAGAGGCTCGCGAACTCTCTGGCAACCCCTGGAAGGATCCCGGCCTGCGCCAACAGCTCAAAACCCGATGGCAAATCTGGGCTCAATCCAAATACCGGTCGCTGTGCCGCCCCCGGGGTGCTTGAGCCAAACTTGTCTGTCCACGACTGTGCCCTCCCCATGCAACTCCGAATACGCCAGCTCGGAAAACGGTTCGGATCCACGCCGGTGCTGCGCGGCATCACCCTCGACGTCGAGGACCGGGAGTTGTTTTTCCTTCTCGGCCCGTCCGGTTGCGGCAAGACCACCCTGCTCAGGACGGTCGCGGGATTCTACCAACCGGACGAAGGCGAGCTCTGGTTTGGCGACCGCCGGATGAACGGCGTCGAACCACACCAACGCAACACCGGCATGGTGTTTCAAAACTACGCCCTCTGGCCCCACCTGACCGTGGCCGAGAACGTCGCCTACGGCCTGGACGTCCGCGCCATCGCTCCCCAGGAAAAGCGCGAGCGGGTCGCCGAGGCCCTGCGCATGGTCCAGATGGAAGCCCTGGCCGAACGATCCCCCAACCAACTGTCCGGCGGCCAACAACAGCGCGTCGCCCTTGCCCGGGCTCTGGTCATCCGGCCCGATGTCCTCCTGCTCGACGAGCCCCTGTCCAACCTCGACGCCCGGCTGCGCCTCGAAATGCGCGACGAAATCCGCCGCATTCACGAGCAAACCCGGCTCACCACCCTCTACGTCACCCACGACCAGAAGGAGGCCTTGTCCATGGCCGATCGCATGGCCGTGCTCCGTGATGGCGTGATCGAACAGCTCGGCAAACCCCGTGACGTCTACCGCTCCCCAGCCTCCCGGTTCGTCGCCGACTTCATCGGCGAAGCCAACTGGCTGCTCGGAACCGTCCGTTCACGCACCCCCGAGGTGGTGGCCATCGACACGGCCGCTGGCACCCTGCTCGCCAACTCCGCCCCCGCCTCGGTCGCTCCCGGCTCCCAGGTCGAAGTCGGCTTTCGTCCGGAAGCGGTCCGATTGCGCCCAACGGGCCCGGACAACCGTATCGACGCCGTGATCGAACAGGTCACCTACCTGGGAGAAACGGAGCAGTATCGGTTGCGATGGCCCAACGGCTCCACGTTCAAAGCCTTTGAACAAAACCCTGAGGCGCTCCGGAGCGCCGGCACCTCCCTGTCCTGTCAGGTGGCGCCCGCGGATATCTTCGTGATTCCGATCCTTACGAACCCGGCGCCACCGCATGCAGGGTCTTCCCGGTCCGGATGAACAGCTGCCCGTGCGCGATGGCAATCGTCGATCGCACGTCCCGATCGCCTTCATCGCCCATCGGGACGGTGTGCAGCACCTCAAAACGGTCGCCCGCACCCAAAACCACCACGTCGCCGGCCATGTTCATCGTGTAGATTTTCCCATCACCCGCCGTGGGTGACACCTCGTACTTCGTGCGGCCCGGAAGTTCCCCCTGCCAGACCACCTGGCCGGTCGCGGGTTCGACACAAAGCATCAAGCGCCGGTCGCTGTTCAGGATAAAAAACTTCCCCTGATAAAACAGCGGGGTGGAAACGTCGGACGACAATTCCCGTTCCGCACTCTTCCAGGCGTAGCCTTCCTCGCCCAAATTGCCGTTCTGTCCGAGCTTGAACGCGTACACCGGCGATCCCTTGGGCGCACAGGCAAGAACGATCCCGGCTCCCGCCACCGGCGAGGGCACCAGGCGCCAATGGGGAATTTTGGTGGGATTCCAGGTGCCCCAGCGCCACAGCTCCTTGCCGGTCACCGGGTCATGCCCGGTGATGCAGTCGCCGCCCGTCACCAATAACTCCGAACGACCCGCGTGCGTGTAGGGTACCGGCGAGGTGAACGCCTCCAGGGATTCCTCCCGCGCCTCCGCCGGTCGCACATGCCGCCAGAGGTCCTTACCCGTCGCCGGATCCATCGCCAGGATGTAGGACTCGTTCGGGCCATCGGTCCGGCCCCGTCCCTGCACCGCCACGTTGCGCTGCAAGACCTGGAGGTACAACCGCCCGTCGTGCAGGAGGGGCGTCGACGAAAAGGTCCAACCGAACGCAAAACCGCCATGGTCCTTCTGAATGTTCCGACGCCAGACTTCCTTGCCCTCGACGGTGCAGGCCAGCAGGTCGCCCTGGCCGAAGAAGAACCAGACATGTTTCCCATCGGTCACCGGCGAAGGGGAGGCGTAGTTGCTCCGGTCATCCTTGCGATCGCCGTCCGCCACCTTGTGGCGCCAGAGTTCCTTGCCGGTCTTGCGGTCGTAGGCGAGGACCAGCAGTTCCCGGGTCGCCACATCCGCCGAGGTCAGAAACACCCGATCCCCCGCGATCACCGGGGTCGAAGCCCCCGCTCCGGGCAGAGGTGCCGACCACGAAAGGCCCTCGGTCTTGCTGAACTTGGCGGACAGACCTTTGGCTTGGGGCGACGACCCATCGAACATGGGGCCGCGCCATTGGGGCCAGTCCTGAGCGCACAAACTGCCGATCGAGAGTGCCCAGGCGGCCGAGATCGCCAGGGTCAGGTGGGAAGGGGTTTTCATGGGGTGCAGCAGATCGCGTGAAAATGCCGGTTCACAAGGGCATGTCAAAGGCCGGTTTGACCTTCCTGCGCAACTCCCCGAAAGCGGTAGTGGCGCGGTTCACGGGGTGGTGGCAACGTGCAGCTCTTTATGATGTTTCCGAGGTTCTGGAAGTTCGGGTTCCTGGCGACGGCATTGCTCGCCCTGTCCACCCTGTCGAAGGCCGCCACCATTTCCGGGTTCACCCCGGATCGAGGCGGGCCTGGGGCGGAAGTCACGGTGATCGGCACCGGCTTGCAGAACGTGCTCTTCGTGTACTTCGGCGGCACCGAGGCCTCGGGTGAAATCCTCTCCCGTAGCGCCACCAGCGTCCGGGCCCGCGTTCCTCCCAATGCCCTTACCGGCCAGATTTCGGTCTTCATCAATGGCGGCGGGTTTGCCACCAGCCTCCCGATCTTTGTCACCACCCCGCGGTTCGAGTCCTTCATCCCCCTCACCGGCGCCCCCGGCTCCCTGGTGACCATTTCGGGCTTCAACTTCGGTACCGGCCAGTTCGGCAGCCGGGGCAACGTCACCAGTGTCCTCTTCAACGGCCAGCCAGCCTTGTTCGAGATCAGCGGCCTCAACCAGCTCCTGACCCTCGTCCCCACCAACGCCACCACCGGGCCCATCACCCTGGTCAATGAAGCCGGCAGCACCAGCTCCCTCATCCCGTTCACCGTCGCCCCGCTCATCTCCAGCATCACTCCCACCAACGGCATGCCCGGCGACCCCATCATCATCCAGGGTTCCAACCTCGGCACCGCCATCAACGTCGAATTCGGCCTGGAACGCGCCTCATTCTCGGTCATCTCCCCTTCCAATCTCGTCGCCCGCGTCCCCACCAACGCCGTCAACGCCCGCATCCAGATCAGCACCCCCGCCGGCACCATCGCCACCGCCCAACCGTTCGTCGTCCTCCCCAGAATCTTCGATTTCCAGCCACGCATCGGAACCACCGGAACCAACGTCGTGCTCCAGGGTGGCGGCTTTCACGGCGTCACCGGCGTCGAATTCAACGGCACCCGCGCCACCTTCACCTTCCGCTCCTCCATCCAGGTGGATGCCGTCGTCCCGTCCGGCGCCAGCACAGGCCCCATCCGTCTCATCACCACCAACGGCACCTTCACCACCACCGAGTTCTTTCACCTGCCCTCCCGCATCACCTCCTTCAACCCCAACTCCGGCGAACGCGACGATGTCATCACCATCGACGGCCAGAATCTTTCCGGCACCTCCCGGGTGCTCTTCAACGGCGTCGAGGCCGGCTTCACCATCACCTCCCCCACCCGCCTCACCGCCGTCGTTCCCGCCGCAGCCACCTCCGGCCGAGTGACCGTCGAAAGCCCGGCCGGAAGCGTGCTCAGTTCCGGCACCTTCAA
This sequence comes from Verrucomicrobiota bacterium, assembly GCA_963205105.1. Lineage (GTDB taxonomy): Bacteria > Verrucomicrobiota > Verrucomicrobiia > Limisphaerales > CAIMTB01 > CAIMTB01. The sequence goes on from CAUJJW010000307.1 coordinate 15,142, forward strand.
CGTGATCCCCGTTCTCGATGGATTCTCCCCGGGCAACGCCACCGTCGGCAGCCCTGTCACCCTCGCCGGCGCCGGCCTCACCAACCTCGTCTGGGTCCGACTCGGAGGGGTCGACATGAGCTTCACCCTGCTCAGCCCCACCGCCGTCCGCGCCATCGTTCCCCTCGACGCCTTCAGTGGCACCCTCCGCATCCGCAATCTCAACGGGAACGAAATCCAAGCCCCAGGCACCTTCATCGTCGACGGCGCCCGCCCCACCCTCACGTCATTCACCCCCTCCGAAGGTGTCGCCGGCACCCGTGTCGTGATCACCGGCAAAGGCTTAGCCACCACGTCCCGCGTCCAGTTCAACGGCGTCGACGCCGTCCTGGGCACTCGAACCTCCACCTCGGTCGAAGCCACCGTTCCCGCCAACGCATCGACCGGACTCATCGCCGTCACCACCCTGGATGGCATCGCCGTCAGCACCTCCAACTTCGTCATCCGTGAACCCGTCGTCTCACTGGCCATTTCCCGCGGCGTGGCCAGCGACGAAATCGTGCTCCGCTGGAGCGCGTCCGCCACCGGTTACGTGCTGCAAAGTTCGGCCAGCATCGGCACCGGAGCGAATTGGACCACCGTTTCCGGCACCCCCGTGGCCGAAGGCGCCAACCTGCGGCTCACCCAGGTGATTCCCGCCACTGGCGCCCGATTCTATCGCCTGCGAAAGTAGATCCGGGATTCCCCGACCGGCCCCGGAAAGCTAACCTCGCGGCGTGAGGTGGAACGTCATTCTGATCCCGTTGCTGCTCGTCACCGGCGGTGTGGTCACCGCCCTCATGGTGCCCTTGGACTGGCGACTGCGAGGTTTGATCATCGCCGCTGATGTCTTTGCCGCCACCACCGTCGGGCTGATTCTGCTGCGAACCAACCAGCGGAGGTGAACCAGGCGTAAGGCTTTTTCGCGGCTTCGCTGCCGGGCGTGAGGCGAATCGGAAACGCCGCAGCGTAGCCTGCGGCCCGCCGCCCGGCGCCATCCGGGGCCGCAGCCTGCCCCGCCTACTGCGGCCGTTTGTCGGGCACCTTGTATCCCCGGTGCCATGTCAGCGACCACAGCTTCTCCAGGCGAACCGCTTCCACATGACCATCCGCAAACGCCGCCTGGATCGCCCCGGGCAACGGTGACCCCGCCGGCACATTCACCACCCGCCCCGCCGGCCGTGACCCGTGACGCGCAATGCAGAATCGCTGCATCATCGACGAGTTGCCTCCGGCTGCGACATCGCGCGGCGGACGGTCCGTCGCCAACGGCCACGCATCCGCCCAGTTGCAATCCGCGAAAAGCGGCGTCTTCACCGGTTCTTCGTAGTGGCTCTCCCCGGCGAAATGTTTCGTCGGATCCTGGATCCCTTCCCCTTGCGGCGAATACATCCAGCCGTTCATCCCGTAGCTGCTCTCGTAGCCGGTGTTCCACTGAATGGGCGTGGCCACCGGGCCATACCAGGCGGCAGACGCCGTGCCGATCGCTTCCCCGGTCGGATTGCGCTTCGTCGGCACGGGAGCCGTCGGACACAGCCGGATCTTGTCGGCGGGAACATCCCGTCGAACGATCGCCATCCAGAAATTGCTGGGACTGTAGCCCACCGGAAACGTCTTGCCCGTCTCGGACACGTACATGATGTGGCCCAGCCCCATCTGCTTCAGGTTATTGAGGCACAACGCAGCCTGCCCCTTGGCCTTCGCCTTGCTCAGCGCCGGCAACAGCATGCTCGCCAGAATCGCGATGATCGCGATCACCACCAGCAGTTCAATCAGGGTGAAGGCAGCCCCGCCCGGTACCGGGCGACGCATCGGACTGGATCGAGATCCCATGGACCTCAGGCTAGGCCGCGGAAAGGCAGTGTCCATTCCAGACGTCGCTCCCCTGGGGCGTATCTCCGAGTTGTGGAAGTGAGATCCAAGCATCGGAGGGTTTTGGACAGGATTCACAGGATGTTCAGAATCCCAGGCGGAACGGCATTTCATCCTGTTCATCGTGTTCATCCTGTCAAAAAGAGGGCGGTGTCCTCCGACAACACGGAGATGCGCCCGCTCCCCTGTTCCCGAATTGCCCTCTGGACCATCCTGCCCTTGCTTCGACAATCTTGGCGGCGTGTTCCCCAGGATGTCTCTCCGGGCCGCGCGCTTCCGGATCGCCAGCAATCTTCTGATAAGTCTCGCCGCTTCACCGGATCTCCCGGCGGCACCCGCGCCCGCACCCACCAGCCTGCCCGTGGTCATGCGTCCCGTGAATCCGCTGCCATCGAAGGCGGCCGGCTTCACCTCCCTCGACCCCGGGCAAACCGGCATCCGATTCACCAACCAGCTCCCCATCGCGCGCGTGCTGCACAACCAGAATCTCATGAACGGCTCGGGCGTCGCCGCAGGTGACTTCGACGGCGACGGCCGTTGCGATCTGTTCCTGTGCGCCATCGCCGGAACCAACGCGCTGTACCGCAATCTGGGCAATTGGCGCTTCGAGGACGTGACCGCGACTGCCGGCGTGGGGGGAGAACGATGGGCTTCCACCGGAGCCACCTTCGCCGACCTCGACGGTGATGGCCGCCTCGACCTGCTCGTCGCCACACTTGGCGCCGGGGCCCAATCGTATCGCAACCTCGGCAACGGCAGGTTTCAGCTCACCACCTCAGAAGCCGGTCTCGCCTCAACCTCCGGCAGCACCAGCCTCCCGCTCGGGGACGTCGATGGCGATGGCGACCTCGATCTCTACGTGGCGAATTACGGCGCTGAATCCGTGCTGCGAACCGGCGGGCGCGCCGAAATCCGTCGCGTGAATGGCGAATGGGTGTTCTCCGGCCCCAACGCGCACCGCTTGCGGTACGTGGATGGCAAAGTCGAAGAGGTCGGCGAAGTCGGCGTTCTCTACCTCAATGACGGTCAGGGCCGATTCAAGCCGGTTCCCTGGAGTTCCGAATTCTTCACCGGCATCGACGGCCAACCCAAAGCACCCCCGCTCGACTACGGTCTGGGCGCCCAATTCCGGGACGTCAACGGCGACGGCGCTCCCGATCTCTACATCTGCAACGATTTCCAGATGCCGGATCGTCTGTGGATCAATGATGGCCACGGCCGCTTCCGGGAGACCACGTCGTCATCCCTGCGCAAATTCCCGTTCTCGTCCATGGGCGTCGACTTCGGCGACCTCGACCGCGACGGTCACCTCGACTTCCTGGTGGTCGAGATGGCGAGCCGCGAACATTCGCGCGTCATGCGCCAACTCGCCGGCATGACCCCCACCCCCAACCTCCCCGGACGCTGGGACGCCCGCCCTCAAGTGGTCCGAAACACGCTCTTCCGATCGAACGGCGACGACACCTGGTCGGAGATCGCCGAATTCTCCGGCCTCGCCGCCACCGACTGGTCCTGGCAACCGGTCTTCCTCGACGTCGACCTGGATGGCTTCGAGGACATCCTGATCGCCAACGGAATGCTCTTCGATACCCAGGATCGCGACGCTTTCGCACGCATCCAGGCCCTCGGACGCCAGACGCCTGAAAGCGCCCGCACCAACCTGCTGCTCCACCCGCCCTTCCGCTCCCCCAACGTCGCCTTTCGTAATCTCGGCAGCTTCTCGTTCCAGGACGTCTCCGCATCCTGGCGCTTCGATTCGACCCGCATCTCCCAGGGCATCGCCCTCGCCGACCTCGACGACGACGGCGACGCGGATGTCATCGTCAACTGTCTGAACGATGGACCACTCGTCTACCGCAACGAAACCCCGGCACCACGCCTCTCGGTTCGATTGCGCGGGCGCGCCCCCAACACCTTGGGAATTGGCTCCAGCATCCGCGTGGAAGGCGGACCGGTTCCTCAGGTTCAGGAAATCGTCGCCGGCGGACGGTACCTTTCCGCCGATGAACCCTTCCGCACCTTCGCCTGCGGAACCGCCACCCAACTCACCGTCCGCGTGGCCTGGCGCTCCGGGCGCACCTCGGTGGTGACCCACGCCGTGCCCAACTCCGTTCTCGTCATCACCGAAGATCCGGAATCGCCCGTGGTTCCCCCCGCGCTCCCGCCGCAGTCGCTTCCCTGGTTTGCCGATGCTTCCAAGCAACTCGCCCACCGGCATCACGAGGGTGTGTTCGACGATTTTGCCCGCCAACCCCTGCTCCATCGACAACTGAGCGCCCTGGGACCCGGCCTGGCCTGGACGGACCTCACGGGTGACGGTCGCGACGAATTGGTGATCGGCACCGGCAAGGGCGGTCGCCTCGCCGCCTTCCAATTCTCGACCAACGGCATGGCGTCACCCATTCCCTCCGATGGAGTCGCTCCCGGCGATGTCGTGGGAATCACCGGATGGCAAACCCGCGATGGCCAATCAGCCCTGCTCGCGGCCGTCTCCACTTATGAAGACACCACGCCAACCCTGGCTTCCCTGGTCGAAATCACCTTCGCCTCCCGCAACGGGACTCTTCGCATCGCCCCCCTGAACAACGTCCCCTCCCTGCCGCCCGCACCAGGACCCGTGGCCGCGGCCGATTTCGATGGAGACGGCGACCTCGACCTCTTCGTCGGCTCCCGGGTCATCCCCTCTGCCTACCCTCGAGCCTCCGCGTCGCTGCTCTTCAGGCGCGACGGCGGGACTTTCGTGGCCGAACCGTCCGCCTCACCGCTGCTGCAAAACGCCGGCATGGTGTCCGGCGCCGTCTGGAGCGATCTCGAGGACGATGGCTACCCGGAATTGATCCTGGCCTGCGAATGGGGCCCGCTCCGGATCCTGCGCAACCATCAGGGCCGCTTCTCCACCTGGAACCCCTCCGTGGTGCACGGACCGGAAAGCCCCGCCACACCCGCCCGGTTGTTGTCTGAGTTCACCGGCTGGTGGAATGGCGTGACCACGGGCGATTTCAACGGTGACGGGCGGCTCGACCTGCTCGGCGCCAATTGGGGGCTCAATACCGGCTACCGCGCCACCACGTATCAACCCCTCCGCCTGCACTTCGCCCAATACAGCAGCGCTTCCAGCGAGGACCTCATCGAGGCGTACTTCGCCCCCGAGTCCGGCAAGGAAGTTCCACGCCGCAGCCTCAATGCCCTCGGTCGGGCTTTCCCCTTTCTCGCGGGAATCTTCCCCACCCACACCGCCTTCGCCCAGGCCGGCATCGACGACCTCCTCAACAACCTTCCCTTCCCACCAGCCACCGTCGCCGCCACCACCCTGGCGACCACCTTGTTCCTGAATACACCCACCGGGTTCGTCGCCGTTCCTCTGCCCGCCGAAGCCCAGTTCGCACCAGCTTTCGGCATGACCGTCACCGATGCCGACGCCGATGGACACCTGGACCTGTTCCTCGCCCAGAACTTCTTCGGCATGCGCATCGAATGGCCACGCTGCGACGCCGGCCGCGGACTTTGGCTGCGCAACGACGGCTCCGGACGCTTCCAGGCCATCCCCTCCTCCACTTCCGGCGTCGCCCTGCTCGGTGAACAACGCGGCGCAGCTTTGGGTGACGTGAACGACGACGGCCACCCCGACCTCGCCGTGGCTCAGAACGGCGGAGCCACCACGCTGTGGACCCGCACCTCCACCCAAGCCGCGCTGCGGGTGGCCGTCACCGGGCCGGCCGGAAATCCCGGCGGATTCGGCGTTACCGTTCGACCCCGCTACGGAACGCAGGACGGCCCAACCCAGGAAATCCGCGCGGCCGCCGGGTATTGGTCGAAGGACTCGGCCGCGGTCTTCTTCCCCGGTCCCCAGCGCCCCACCGAACTCCGCCTGCGCTGGCCGGGAGGCCGGGAACAACGCGTCCCCGTGCCCGCCGCGTCCAACCGCCTCCACCTTGCCCCCTCTCCATGAACCTGCCTTCCCCTCGTCATCGTACTCCTACTCCTAATCGTAATCCGCCCGCCTCCCCAGGTTCATGGTCCGTGAGCATGGCGCCCGCGCCAACGCCGCTCTCCATGAGCCGTCCGTCCGTAGCGGCGGGCGTCCCGCCTGCCGTAGAGGGGGGCGTCTCGCCCCCCGGAATCCCCGGTTGAAGGCCACCCATCCACAAAGGTGTTTCTGAGAAACACGCTGAATCTGTGATTCAGCATCCAAGAACGGAAGATCAGCACCGCAAGCCACTGGTTGTCAATTTCTTGCGTTTCTAAAGACCAATCGCCTTGTTCAGATGCCTTCGACTCACATCGTTTTCTGCAAACCAGCTGTTGCTACGACTTACCGGCACATTCTCGACCCTTCATCGACGCATGTTTGCCACAAAGACATTGACATCTTTTGGTGAATTTTGCCTAACGTCCGACGTCCCTGTGTTCGGCATGCCCTGCCGCCTCAATGCGCCGAGGTTGTCTCCGCGTTTTCGGGTCCATGGCATGCCAGCACCAGGGAGTCCTGTCTGATCAACGATTGCCGACGAACAAATCGCTTATGCACATGAGTAACCAGATTTTTAGGTCCGGTTCCAGGTGGCTCGCAGGAGCCGCCCTGGGCGCCGGACTGGCGCTCTCCGCCGGAGCCCAAACCGAGGTCTTCGCACCCGGGGTGATGAAGGTGGAGTTCTTCACCGGCTTGGACGGCGTGGACATCAACACGCTGCTCGACGCCGACAAGTACAGGAACAACCAGCCCGACGCCGTCCAATACCGGACATCGTTCTCGTCACCAGATGGTTATGGTGACAACTACGGCGCCCGCGTCTCCGGGTTCATTACCCCCACGGAGAGCGGTGACTACGACTTCTTCATCCGCGCGGACGACCAGGCGCAGTTGTACGTGAGCACCGACGACAAGCCCGCGAACGGCCAACTCGTCGCCCAGGAAATCGCCGCCTGCTGCGAAGCTTTCAAGGAACCCGGCGTCGGGGAAGAAACCACCGCAGCTCCCATCTCCCTCGTGGCCAACCGGCGCTACGCGGTCTACGCCGTCATGAAGGAAGGCGGCGGCGGCGACTGGATGCAGGTCGCCTGGCGCAAGACCACCGACACCACGGCGGCAGGCAACCTGCCGATTCTCTCGGGGTCCGTGATCGGCGCCTTCGCTCCGGCCGGCACGGTCACCATCACCGACCAACCGGACAGCGTCGCCACCATCGAAGGTGTTTATGCGACCTTCTCCGCCACAACGACCCATACCGGCGTCGCCGCTCCAGGCTACCAATGGCGCAAGAACGGCGCCGACATCGCCGGAGCGACCAGCAGTTCCTACACCACGCCGCTCCTGACCCTTGCCGACAACGGCGCCAAATACACCGTCAAGGTCACGGTTCCGGGCGCCGAAGTGATCAGCGCCGAAGCCACCCTCACGGTCACCGCTGACACCATCCCGCCCAAGGTCGTCTCCGCGGGTGGCGTCCGGAAGGGCACCGGCATCGAAGTCGGCGTGATCTTCGACGAAACCGTCGATGCCGCCTCGTTGGTTGCCGCGAACTTCTCGTTGAGCGCCGGAACCGTCTCGGGTGCGCGTCACGTCCCCAATTCCAGTGGCAAGACGTCGCTGGAAGACGGCGCGATCCTCACCACCACCGGCCTGACCGCCGGTTCCAGTTACCAACTCACGGTCACCGGAGTGAAGGACGCCAAGGGCAACACCATGGCGGCCACCACGGTGCCGTTCACCGTCTCCAGCATGACCTATGCGGCTCTCGGCACCGAACCTGCCGAGTTCCCGGCCGCGGCGATTGCCGTGGGTGATGACGGTTTCAACGTGAACTCCGGCGGCAACGCCTTCTGGGGCACCCAGGATGACGTCACCTTCGTGTACGAGGAAGTCACCGGCGACTTCGACAAGGTCGCCCGCGTCGAGTACCAGGACGCCTCCTCCCAATGGGCGCGCACCGGTCTCCATGCCCGTGATTCCCTGATCGGTGCCGGTGAGGAAGCCTCCCGCTTCCAGAACACCCACGTGAACCCGACCATCAAGGCCGACGGAACCGCCTCCAACTTCTCCCACGAAACGAACCGCCGCCTCAACAAGGGCGGCGCCACCACCAGCAGCGGCGGCGGCGGCACTCCGACTTATCCCAATGCCTGGGTTCGTCTCCGCCGCGCCGGCGACGTGATGCACATGTACCGCAGCGCGGACGCCACCACCTGGTACCAACTCGGCATCAGCGATTTCAACCCCGCCGATGGCTCCAATGCGGACGGCCCGCTCGCCAACCGCATGTACGTCGGCATGGTGTTCGGCCCCGAAAACGGCAACAACACCGAAGGCTTCCGTGAAAACTGGGCCGCCCGCTTCCGCGATTACGGCAACTACACGCCCAACAAACCCCGCGGTAGCCAGGCCTATTCCATCGGCGTCGCCTTCGGTCGCTCCGAAGCCAACGCCCAGGGCTCCTGGATGGGACCCGCGGAAGTCGCCGGCGCCGACCCCATCGCCCAGTCCAACTGGAACAACGTAGACGGCGCCAACACCGACGAGAGCGGCCCGGTCACCGGCCTCAAGGCCGACGTGAACGGCGTGGCCCAGAACACCACCGCCACCATCGAGTGGAGCTGCCCGAACACCTGGTCCTCCACCGGTCGCGGCGAGGAAAACAACATGCTCACCGGCTCGGATCGCCAACTCATGGTGGGCTACCTCGACACCGGCAACGCCACCACCACCCGGGTGACCGTGAAGGCCCTCCCCAGCCAGCTCACCGGCGGCAACGGCTATGACGTGGTTGTCTACTCCCTCGGCGGTGTCTCCGGCCGCGGCGGTGGCTTCCGCATCACCGATGTCAACGGCACCGAACTCAAGCCCGTCGTGCTCGCGGCTTCCCCCGCCAATCCTACCAGGATCTGAATGGTGTCCCCGACAAATGCAACCGTTCACGCCTCGGGAACCTAAATCTTTTTCTCCGGCCTGATGGTCAATGAGTTCATCCTCGATGGCTCCACCGAAAACGACTGGGGCTTCA
>CAUJJW010000308.1 GCA_963205105.1 Verrucomicrobiota bacterium
GTTAGTGCGCGATGTGGTGGGCGACGACGACAGCCTTTATCCCCTGGTGAGTGAGACGGGCCGCTGGGTGGCGTTCAGTTCGGCGGCGACCAACTACGCCGGAGGGCCCACTGGCGGGAATCTGGTGCTGCTGCTGGCGGACCGGCAGGAGAACCGGGTGGTGCGTGCCGGCGGTTTGGCGGCCGGCATGTTGCCGCAGGCGGATGCTTTGGCGTTCGGGATCAGCAGGGACGGGCGGTTCGTGAGCGTGACCACTGATGAGCCGGGGCTGGCGCCTGGCGGTGAACTCGGGTTTTACCGGACCTTTCTCTTCGACCGGCTGCGGGGTGTTCACGAATGGGTGGCGTTGAGCGACGCCGGTCTGGTGGCCGAGGACAGCTCTTTCTACGGGCCAGTCAGCGCGGATGGTCGCTTCGTGGCGTTCGTTTCGAACGCATCCGGCCTGGTTCCCGGCGATGGCAATGCGGTGGGTGATGTGTTCGTTCGCGACCGGGGGGAAGCGATTGCCGACCTGAGCGTCCGGGTGGCGGGCACCAACCCATGGTCCGGCGAAGGGGTTCTGAATCCGCTGCGATCCCAGCGCGCAGGGCGCGCCGTCGAAATCGGCGGAACCGCCGAGTACGAAGTGGCGCTCGCGAATGCCGGGGAGGCGCGCGCGTTCGTGATGAAGGGGTTGCCCCTGAGCGCTGGGTGGAACCTTCGGGTTCGGGCAGTGCCGCAAGGCAACGGGGAAGGCGCGGACATCACGGCGGCACTGCTTGGAAGTGGTTGGACCAGTCCTTCCATCCCGGCCGGGGCGCAGCAGGTGTTTCGGGTCACGGTGACGCAGGGCGGGGTGGCTGGAGAAAGTCAGGGCACCGCCCGCTTCGAGGTGCGTGCCGCTGCGGAGGAATCGCTGCTGGATGCCGTGAACCTGGTGACCACCACCGTCCTGCCGCCGCCCGGTTGGACCCTGGTGAGCCGAGGCGCGGATGGCGCATTGGCGGAACGATCGGCTGAAGCCGCCAGTTTGAGCCGGGACGGAAGTCGGGTGGCGTTTTCGTCGGATGCAGATCAGCTCGAGGCCCGGAGCGACCTGAACTTTCAGTCCGATGTGTTCCTGGTGAATCGCGTCGAAGGAACCGTGAGCCGTCTGAGCGATGCCTCGCCGTCGGCCCAGGGCAATGGGGACAGCCGGTATCCCTCCCTGAGCGCGGACGGCACCCGCGTCGCGTTTCAGTCGCAGGCCGACAATCTGGTGGGCTCCGATTCGAACGAGGTTGAGGACATCTTTGTGAGGGACATCACTTCCGGAACGATGAGTCGCGTCAGTGTCTCCACGGTGGGCGGCCAGGCGAACCGCGGCAGTGAGGGTGCCTTTCTGGCGGCTGGCGGACGCCATGTGGTGTTCACCAGCTTTGCTTCGAACCTGGTGGAAGGAGACACGAACCGTTGCCAGGACGTGTTCCTCCGCGATCTGGAGACCGGCATGACCGAGTGTGTGAGCCGGTCCGCCTCGGGTGCTTTCGGCGACGCCGACAGTGAAGGGGGTGTGGTGAGTGCCGACGGTCGGTTGGTGGTCTTCACGTCGTATGCACGGGGATTGAGTGCCCGGGACCGGAACCCTTACGCGGATGTTTATCTCTGGGATCGGTCAACGCGGACCATGGAGCTGGTGAGCGCGAACACCAACGGGGTTGCGGCCAATGGCAGCAGCGGTGGCGGTTCGATCAGCGACGACGGCCGTTGGGTCACCTTCCACTCGTACGCCAGCGATCTGGTCGCCGGTGTTTCCGGAACCGAGCGGCACAGCTATCTGCTGGATCGGTCCACCGGTCGGCGTCAGCGGGTGGCTGATCGGATCGGTGGGATGCCCGACGGATATGAAGTCCGGTCCGCGGCGGTCAGTCCGGACGGTCGCTGGCTCGGGTTGACCGGGTCACCCGGGTGCGGGTTGGGGCCATCGCTGGCGCAGGTGTTCGTCTATGACATGGTCAGTGCACGACTCGATCGGGTGAGCGTGTTGAGGGGTGGAGAATTTGGGGACGGCCACAGTCTGCCGCTGCGTTTTTCGGCGGATGGGCGCTACCTGGCCTTCGAATCGTGGGCGGCGAACCTGGCATCGGAACCCAGTCCGTCGGCGGGGCAGTTGTATGTCGCCGATCTGGCGCGAGCCCGTGTCGATGCCCTGGTGAAAGGGACTGGGGACTGGCGGGGAGAGGGCGCGGGCACTCCGGAGACACGGCCCGCTGCGGTGGTGCTGACTCGTTCAGCGACCGGGGCCGAAGGTGCCGCTTTCACCTTGCGGGTTCGCAACGATGGCAACGCCCCCGATCGCTTCCGGATTCGGGCCGAACCGCCCTCCGGCGTGAATGTGAATGTGCGGGTTCAGGGGGAAGGGGTGTCCACGACCGAACTGGGTGGTCCGGTGGTGCGCACTTCCTGGAGGACGGGTTGGGTTCTCCCGGGGGCGACGGTGGACGTCTTGATTTCGCTGTCGACGGCTTCGGAATCCCGCGGGGACTGGAACCTCCCTATTCTGGTGGAATCCGAGACGGACACTTCACGGAACGATTGGGTGCGGGTGACGGCGGCGGTCGACGATGATGCCGATGGCATGCCCGACTCCTGGGAGACGCGGTTCTTTGGCGGCACCACGCTGGCCGGGACGGGCACGGACGGTGACGGCGATGGGGCGTCGGACCTGATCGAGTGGGTGGCGGGCACGGATCCGACGCGGCCTGGGGATGCGTTGAAACTGGGGATCGAAGCCCGGTCCGACCTGGGGTGGGTCCGTCTGACGTGGCGTTCTCGGGCGGGGTTTCGGTATCGGGTGGAGCGAAGTGCGGGCTTGGGCACCGGATTTGTGGAGGTGGGAGCTGGGTTGGTTCAGGGCACGGGCGAAGAACTTTCGTGGCAGGACCCGGAACCACCGACCGGGGAGGTGAGGTTCTATCGGTTGAAAGCGGAGACGCCCTGAACGGGCGCAAAAAACCCAGGGTGACTCTGGCGAGTCACCCTGGGTGGATGGGAAGAGCCTGTTCGAAACCTACCTGCTGACGGGTCTTGAACCGGGGATTCCGGGGGGCGAGACGCCCCCCTCAACGGCAGGCGGGACGCCCGCCGCTACGGAGCCACGGTTCAAGGGCAAAAGGCAGAACCAACCGCCCGGGATCGTGGTGGCTTCCCGAATCAGGCGTTCTTCGCGACCGCGGCCCAGTTGACCACGTTCCACCAGGACTTGAGGTAGTCGGCGCGCTTGTTCTGGTACTTCAGGTAATAGGCATGTTCCCAGACGTCGCAGCCGAGCAGGGGTTTGCCTTCGCAGCCAGCGACGGCTTTGCCCATGAGCGGGTTGTCCTGGTTGGCGGTGCTGGCGATCTCGAGCTTGCCGGCCGTGCTGCGGAGCAGCCAGACCCAGCCGCTGCCGAAGCGGCCGAGACCGGCG
>CAUJJW010000309.1 GCA_963205105.1 Verrucomicrobiota bacterium
CCATCGCGTTCGCCATCCACCAACCTCCGGTCAACAAAACCATCGTGTTCAGGAACGCCAACGTCCGGCTCAGTTCCGCCTGGCCGTTTCGGAACACCTCGGGATCGTGATTCTTTTGAATCAGGAACACCCCCATCCCAATGCTGAAGGTGAGCAGTTCCACCCAGACGATCAGCCAGACCAGAATCCCGCCCGGCGGTTCGAACAGCTTGGGCTTGGAATCGGTTTCTGGGGCGTCGTCGCGGGGAAGGGCGGGCTTGGATTCGAACGGTGCGCTCACGTGCCGCTTCCTTCCTGGGCCTTGGATTCGAGGTTGCCTACACCCGCGTTCAACGAAGCCGCCGCCAGATCCAATAGGAACTGTCCAAGCAACCCTTGGGCTTCCTCCGGCGAGAAATCTGCATGCGGCCGTTTCGCGACACCCCGCTCGGCCAGATCGTAGTGCCGATCGGCCCGGACCCCATGCCGCTGCAGTGTTCGCAAGGCACAGTGTAGAGGGCATCCGTCGATGACGATGATGGGGCGTCCCGATTTCGCGGTGCGCAGCAGCGGGCCCACATTCCCACCCAACCCGGCAATGCAGGACATGTCCGCGACCCTCAAGCGGTCCAGTCGGACGGCCAGATGATTGGCCATCTGGGCTGCACTGGAGGCACCCGAGCAGGAATAGACCAAAGGTAGGACCGCATCGCGCTGCTGTGCCGACGGACTCGGCCCTGAGTCGGACCAATGCGTAGCGTCGGTCACATGCAGGTGCTTCGGGGACATGATCAAGTTGGTTCGTGCGAAACGGCCCGTTCCTTGGAGGAGCCAGACCGAACCTTGGTGGATACATCCGCTTGAGCCCTTGACCTGCATCAATCGCCAATCAGCAACAGTCCGGTCGAGGACGAGTCCTCGCCGACTCTCGCGCACCGGACGGTCCCTGGAAATCTGTCGAGGCGATGGTCAATCCAGCTTGCGGCGGGTTCATCCTGTAGCAGACCAGACCGCCCTGGTGCAGACGGTTCAGGAAGATTTCGCCAGACGTATCGACACGTGGCGATGAACGTCGGGCGGTGCGATCGCGCGGGTCCTGCCAATAGGCGAACCGGATGCTCCGCGCGTCATACCGTGTGTAGACCTGCATTGAAGAATGCGGTTGTCGTCGCAAGGAACCACCGCGAAGCATCTCATCACCGGTCGGCCCCCTGATCATTAGGGAGTCGTGAACCCCAGATGTTTCGGAAGATCTCCTCCTCCTTGCCGATGGGTAGATAGATGATGGACAGGGGTTTGTGAGATGAGGGAGGAACGGGCCCTCGGGCAATCTCCCGATCGATCCTCGAACTGTGATCTCAAAGGGCGCGTCCCATGTCTGACCCGCGTGCGCGCCCGGCGGCTTGGAATTGTGGGTGCGCCTTGCCAGTATCGCGGGGCGTCTGCAGCGGCCCTTTCATGATAGCTCTCACCCACAAACCACACGGGTACAGGATTCTGGCCATGGTCGTCTGGGTGACGGCGCTCGCCGCGTTCTCAGGATCGACGTTGGCAGCCGACCCGAAGCGGGTTCTCGTGATCGACCCTTATGGACCCGGGGTTGCGCCCTTTGGCAGCACGTTGTCGGAGTTCCGCAACGTCCTGGGTCGGGAGTATGGGGAACGGGTCGAGTTCTATGATGTCTCGTTGGATCGCGCGCGGTTCCAGGAGCCTGAGGACGATGAGGTGTTCGTGGCTTTCCTCCGCAGCCGAATGGCGGCCCGGCCCGTCGACCTCGTCGCCACTGTGGGCGGTCCTGGCATGGATTTTGTGGTGCGGCACCGCCAAGAGCTCTTTCCGAACACGCCGACCCTTTTCATCGCCGGTAGCCCAGAGACGGTCCATGGCGGCCTCCAACAATCGAACGTCTTCCAAGTCACCACCACACTGGACTTGGCCGGGCTGGTGAAAGGGATGCTCCAGGTCCTGCCGCAAATCACCAATGTCGTCGTTATTGCCGGCGCCTCCCCGCTGGAACAGTTGACGGCCGAGGACTGCCGCCGTGCATTTCAACCGCTCACGAATCAGGTCACCTTCACTTGGCTGACCGGGATGTCTCTGGATCAGACGGTGGCGGCGTGTTCCAACCTGCCGCCGCAGACGTGTCTGCTGCACACCTTTTTCCTGGTGGACACCGTCGGCAGGCCTTTCGAACGAAACGAGCCGCTGCGGCGATTCCACGAAGCCGCGAATGCTCCCATCTTTGGGTACTTTGAGAGCGATCTCGGAATGGGTATCGTCGGGGGGCGGCTCTATCCCGACCTGCAATTGGGGGCGGAGGCGGCCCGCATCGCGGTGCGCGTCTTGCGCGGGGAGGATTCCAAGTCAATCCCCCTACGTCTGATTGACCCAACGTTGCCAATCTTTGACGCCCGGGAACTGCGGCGATGGGGCATTCGGGAGGGAACGCTGCCGCCGGGCAGCACCCTCCATTTCCGTCAACCGGACTTCTGGGAACGCTACCGGTGGCCCATCGCGGGTGCCGCCACGTTCTTCCTGGTCCAAGCCGCCCTGATCATCGGCCTTTTGGTGAACCGGGCCAGGCGCCGCGAAGGCGAAGCCGCGGCCACCCTGATCGCTGAGATCTCGTCCAAGTTCGTGAACCTGCCCCCGGGCGACGTGGAACGGGAGATCATGGACGCACAACGCCGGATCTGCGGAGTGTTGGGGCTCGACCTTGCCGGTTTGTGGCAATGGTCCGACGACACTCCAGCCGGACTCAGGCTCACCCATTTGTTCCGAACCGACAAAGGCCCGAAACCTCCGGATCCTATGTTTGCGCAGGAGCACTTCCCATGGCTGGAAGCCCAGATGCTGAGTTGCCGCACGGTTGCGATACCGTCGATAGACGAGCTCCCTGAAGGAGCGACCCGGGACCGGGAGACGTTCCGGCAATTCGGAATCAAGGCGAACCTCACCATTCCACTTGCGGTCGGGGGAGAGTCCCTCCTGGGCGCGCTCGGATTCAACACCACGCGCTCGGAGCGCAGTTGGTCGGGTCGCTTGGTGAGTAGGCTGCAAGTGGTCGCCGAGATCTTCGCCAACGCCCTTGCTCGCAAACGTGGCGACGAACTCCTGCGAGATGACGAGGCCCGGCTGAAGGCGGGAACCGAGCTTGCCGGCCTTGGCTACTTTGAAGTCGATTACGGCGCGGACCGGTGCTTCATGGACGCCAGGTTCCAACAGATCTGCGGGAATCCCCCGGGCTTCCGAGAGGGACGGAAGGCATTGGAATTCTGGCTTGCGAATGTCCATCCTAATGATCGCCAGCGTGTTCTCGACGAGCGCCAGAAACTGCATGATGGCAGCAAGAACCCGATCTCGGCGGAGTATCGCTACCTCCATCCCATCGAGGGGGAAAAATGGCTCGACCATCTGGCGGCGTTGGCGGCCCACCGTCCGCCGGGAACGGGTGTTCGGACGTTTGGTGTGATCCGGGACATCACCGAGCAGAAGCACGCGAGGAGAGAGGCCGAGGAGTTGCGCGGAAATCTGGCGCACCTGACGCGGGTGAACACCCTCGGAGCCCTGTCGGGCTCGCTGGCGCACGAGCTAAACCAGCCCCTGGGTATCATCCTGAGCAACGCTCAGGCTGCACAGGAACTGCTGCTTCAGAATCCTCCCGACCTCCCTGAGGTGCAGAGTATTCTCGCGGATATCGTTGCCGCCGACCGTCGCGCGGGTGATGTGATCCAGCGGCTGCGGGCCCTGCTCAAGCGTGGCGAAACCTCCCTTCGCCCCGTCGCCATGAACGAAGTTATCGAGGAGGTCCTGCAACTCGCCCAGGCCGACTTGATCGATCGGGGCGTGACGGTCCAACGCAGCTTCGCCCCCGACCTGCCGTTGATCGCCGGTGACCGCGTACAGCTCCAACAACTCATTCTGAACCTGATTCTGAATGCGGCCGAAGCCATGGTGGGTAACCCGTCGGGCGCACGCCTCCTCCAGGTACGGACTTCGCCGCTCGGCTCGGCGGTGCGGGCCTCCGTTCGCGACCAGGGGACCGGCCTTCCACCGGATATCGAAAAGCTCTTCCAGCCGTTCTACACGACGAAGTCCCAGGGATTGGGCATGGGCCTCGCCATCTGCCGGTCCATCGTCTCCGCCCACCACGGCCGTCTCTGGGCCGAGCCACACGCCGAGGGCGGAGCGGTGTTTCATGTGGAGTTACCTATGGCCAACGATCCGAACGCGCGATGAATCCGACCGCAGGAATCGTTTATCTCCTGGATGACGAGCCGGAGATGGTGAAGGCCATCTCCCGCCTCCTGCGCGCGAAGCGCTTTGATGTGCGTGGATTCAGCTCCGTAAACGCCTTCCTTGAAGCCTGCCAGCCGGAGGGCCCCGCCTGCCTGGTCTTGGACGTGTCCATGCCGGAATTGGACGGACTGGAACTGCAACGTCGCTTGACGAGGCAGGGAATCCTCATCCCCATCGTCTTCCTGACCGGGCACGGCGACATCCCCATGAGCGTGCGTGCGATCAAAGCCGGAGCGACGGACTTCCTCACCAAGCCTGTGGACGCCGCGCTTCTCATCCCGGCTGTGTCCGCGGCACTTCAAGTGGCGAGATCCCGCTGGAAGGATGACGCAGAGGTCAAGGCTCTGGAAGAGCAGGAGGCCGCCCTCACGGCCCGCGAGCGAGAGGTCATGAGGCATGTGGTCGCGGGCGAGTTGAACAAACAGATCGCGCTAGCCCTCGGCACGGGGGAACAGAACATCAAGCAGCACCGTGCCAATATCATGAAAAAGATGGGGGTGGAATCCGTCGCTGATCTCGTTCGCGTGACTGAACGCCTCGGCTTAACCAGGAGATAGTCCTTCGATCGCCGTCCCAGGAACCGGTCTGTCGACTTAGCCTTCGGAGGCACCTCTTCGGCAACCCCGCGCCGCCAACTCGTCACTATACCAAGGTATAGTAGTCGGGAATGGGAGGCTTGGTATAGCCTCTAAGACGGATGCCAGCCGTCCTTCCAGTAGTGGCAGTGTTAGATGACGAGGCCGAGATGCGAAAAGCCTTTCGCCGTCTCCTCGGCTGCCGGGGCTACCAAGTACGCGAATACGCTCGTGCCGAGGACCTGATCGGAGATTTGGCGACGAATCCTCCAGGGTGCATCCTCCTCGATCTCCACATGCCAGGTGCTAACGGTTTCGACGTTTTGGAGACACTCCGCGCGCGACAGCAAGACATCCCTACCATCGCCGTCACCGCCCATGACGAACCCGGCACCGAGCTCCGAGTGCGCGCTCTCGGCGCGGTCGCCTACCTGAAGAAGCCGGTCGATCGAGATACTCTCCTTTCTGCCATGGGATTGGCCGGCTACCACGCTACCGGAGACAGATCACCAAACCTCAAACCCGAATAAAGACCTACATGGACGAGATCAAAGCCAATCTAGCCAAAGAGAAGCAAACTGTTCTGGAACTCCATGTGACCGCACAGGAGGCCTACGCCAGATGGAAGGCGGCACCTGAGAAGGTCAAGATCATCGACGTTCGTACCCCTGAAGAGCAGCTCTTTGTCGGTCACCCTGCCATGGCCTGAATGATCCCTGTCGCCGCTCAGAGTTACGCGTGGGACGAAAACAAAAGGCAGTTCCCTATGAAACTCCTGCCCGACTTTGCCGAACGAGTCCGTCAGGTCGCCGGGCAAGACGAAACGCTCATGGTCATGTGCCGCTCCGGAGGGCGCAGTGCCATTGCCGCCAACATGCTGGCGAAGGCAGGGTTCACAAAGGTTTTCAACATCGTGGACGGGATGGAGGGGGACGGAAATGGCGATTCGGAGAGTGAGTGTCGGGGTGGTTGGAAAAACTCCGGGTGTCCCTGGACGAAGACACTCACGCCCGATCGGATGTTACTGCCAAAAAGTCTTTAAAGAAGAGCAAATGAATAACGCAAGCAAGCCTAAAATATGAAAGCCAAAGAACAGACAGCGAACAGTACCACCGCACGCGTAAAGGCCGACAAGGAACGCATTGATCGACTGAAGGAACAACTTAGAAGCACCACCCCGGAAGTAGACTTTGAGCGGATCCGGATCATGGAGGAAGTTTACGCTGCGACGCAGGGCGATCCAAATATCATGCGTCGGGCCAAGTTCATGGCCGCCCTCCTGCAGCGAAAAAAACTCTACATCGACGACAACCTCTTCGTCGGCAGCATGGCCAGCACCGTCAATGGAATCTACACGTACCCGGAATGGAACGTGGACTGGATGAAGGACGACAATACCGTTGAGAAGTGCAAGAACCCCGAAGACAAGCGCGTGAACCAGTGGGCGCTCGATTACTGGG
This sequence comes from Verrucomicrobiota bacterium, assembly GCA_963205105.1. GTDB lineage: Bacteria > Verrucomicrobiota > Verrucomicrobiia > Limisphaerales > CAIMTB01 > CAIMTB01. Next base: position 6,314 of record CAUJJW010000309.1, read on the forward strand.
ATAAGCGCGCACTGAAGCCGCGCACGCTGGAGATCTTTGAGAAGAAGTATGGCTTCGATCCAAGACCCTGTTATGACTCCGGCTTTGTCGTCAGCTTCTTTGACTGGCCGGGTGGGGGGGGCAACCTGAATTACCCCAGGATTTACAACCACGGACTGGCCGCGATGATCAAGGAGGTCGAGGAGCGTCAGTCGGCTCTCGACATGCGCCTGCCCAACGCCAGCAAGCTCTATTTCTATGAAGCCAGCCTCATCATCATGAGGTCCATTGTCCGCCTGGCCCATCGCTATGCGGAATTGGCACGGGAAATGGCTGCCAAGTCGACGAATGCAACTCGTAAAGCAGAGTTGATTGCCATTGCCGAGACCTGCGAATGGGTGCCGGAACATCCGGCCAGGAATCTGCGGGAAGCCATTCAGTGCCACTTCTTTTGCCATATCTGTGCGGAACTTGAACAAGTCGGATGTGGCTACTCCGAGGCTTATCTTGGCCAGAATCTCGAGCCTTACTATCAGCGCGACAAGGCATCCGGCTTGGTCGATTACGAACAAGCGACGTTCATGATCAAAAACCTTGTGATCAAGCTGAATGAAATAGGCTACTATTTTGGCGAAAAGGTTGCCCTGCAGAACTCTGCCGATCTCGGACAGAGTATCTCACTCGGTGGATTTACCGAGGATGGGGATGATGCCACTGCGGAAATGGACTATGTGGTTCTGGATGCATGCAACTATCTGCATCTCCCACAGCCGCCGCTGTCCTGCGTCTACACGGAGAGAATGAGTGGCAAGTTCCTCGAGAAGGTCCTTGATGTCATCGGAACCGGTATTGGCATGCCGCAGTTCGTGAATGGTAATGTGATGGTCAAACGGGCTCTGAATCTATTCGGGGACTCCAAAAAGGGCATCACTTTGGAGAAAGCCAGGCGCACCTGCATTGGTGCTTGCGTTGGCTCTTACCCACCCTATGAGACCGGTCACCCGGTGGAAGGCCAGCCCAACCTGGGCAAGGTCATCGAACTGGTGATGAACAACGGGTTCGATCCTCGCACCAAGCAGCAGGTCGGACCCAAGACCGGGGATCCCGAGAGCTTCAAGAGCTTCGAGGAATTGTATACGGCCTTTGAAAAACAACTGCAATTCAATGAGGAGGTGCTCCGCCGGGGTGCCTGGATTGCCAGCATGCTATGCGCGGACTTCCTCCCGGTTCCCTGGCGCTCGCTCCTGACCGGGGGCTGCATTGAAACCGGCACCGAGGTGTGGAATGGCGGAGCCAACTATTACACCGTTGCACAGATTGTGGTAGGTGGCGTCGACGCCGCCAACTCTCTCATGGCGGTGAAGAAGTTGGTCTATGACGACAAGAAGATCACCATGGCCGAACTGAAGAAGGCCCTGGCAGCCAACTTCGAGGGGGAATACGAAAAGGTGAGGAAGCTGTGCTATGAGGACGCGCCCAAGCATGGCAACGACATCCCTGAAGTGAACCGGATGACGCACCGGGTGTATGAAAGCATCTTCAAGGCCTTCAATGGTGTTGACGGCGGTGGAAACTATCTCAGCAAAGACATCAAATCAGCGCCGGACGCCTATACCAAGAGCATCCACAACCTCATGGGGATGGTAACGGGCGCCTTGCCTAACGGTAAACGAGCCGGGGTGGCCCTCACCGATGGAAGTCTTTCAGCCATGCCGGGAACCGATGTCAACGGTCCCACCGCGTTGGTGATGTCTGCGGCCAAGGCTCAGGATGCCATCAAGTACACCGCCACTCACATGAACATGAAGCTCCCGCCGGATCAGCTGAAGACCCGCAAGGGCCGGGACAATGTGCTGCGTCTGGTCAAGACCTTGTTCGATAACGACGGCTATCATATCCAGTTCAACGTCCTGGATACCGCCATCCTCCGGGACGCTCAGAAGCATCCGGAGAACTACCGCGACCTCGTCGTTCGTGTAGCTGGTTTCAGCGCCTTCTTCACGAAGCTGGCGCCGGGCGTACAAAACGAGGTGATCGAGCGCACCCTGCAATCGTTTGCTGGGCAACAGTGCTGAAATCGTGGCGCCGCCCCGGCGTTCCTCACGGCATGGCGGGGCAGATCCTTTTTGGACATCGACGAAACACTTGCGAGAATCGTGAAGACAAACTCAAAGCGCATTGCGGTCATGGTAGGTGCCGGATTCGTGCCGGGCATGAATGCCGTGATCAAGGGGGTCGCCTTGGCGGCGGGCCATCTGGGTTGGGAGGTCATCGGCATTCGGGATGGCTTCGAAGGATTGCTGCGTCCGGAGCGCTACGCCGAGGGCGGACTCCTGCACCTCGCGCCCCATCTGATTGAGAATCTGGACCCGTCCGCTGGCAGTCTCTTGGGGCAATCCGGCCGGGTAGATCCCTTCCATGTCCGCCAGATCGACGCCGATGAGATGGTCGAAGAGGTGGACCGGTCCGACGAACTGCTGGCCAAGCTGAAGGCGGAAAGGATTGATGCCTTGATTTCCGTGGTGGGTGGCCAGGGACTGACCATTCTGTACAAGCTCCACGCCAAAGGACTCAATGCGGTGTGCATTCCACGGGCCATCGAGAATGATGTTGCCGCAACCCTTGTTTCCTTCGGGTTCAACAGCGCCCTGAGCTTCACTATTGAGATGCTGGACAAGGCGCGCCAGGCAGCGCAGGCAGCAGGGAAAATTGCCGTCGTCGAAGTCCTGGGATCGCAGACCGGCTGGCTGGCGCTTCAGTCAGGCATCGCGGCGGGCGCGGATGCCGTGCTGATTCCCGAGGTTCCCTGTGATCTGCAGAAGTTGGCTGCGAAGTTGAAAGAAAAGATGACCACCCGGCGGCCGTACGGATTGGTGGTGGTGGCCGAAGGAGCCAACCTGGTGGACAACGCGAAAGCCGGGACAGACAAGGCATCCACTCTGAAGGCTTCTCTGGCGCCCCTGGCCTTGGGCGATAACAGCAGTCATGTCATTCAGCGATCAGGTCAGGCCGCCGAGACTGTGGCAAACCGCCTGCAACTCCTGATCGCCGAGGAGACGTTTCCGCTGGTGGTGGGACCTTGGGCCAGGGCTGGCACCCCGACAGCCGTGGACCGCCAACTGGGTCTGGCTTACGGCGCGGGCGCCGTCCAAGCCCTGAACACCGGTCAGACCGGCGTGATGGTGGCTTTTGTTCCACCCGACATCCGATTCGTCCCACTCGCGGAAGCGATCAACAAAGTCAGAACGGTGCCTCCGGACAACGAGTTTCGTAGGACCGCTCAGTCGCTCGGGATCTGCCTGGGGAACTAAGGAGAGACGTTTATGAGCAATCCATCGACAACTCCTTCCGCCCCCACTGGAATCGTTCTGAATATCCAGCGTTATTGCAGCCACGACGGCCCGGGCATTCGCACCAACGTTTTCCTGAAGGGCTGCTCACTGCGCTGCAAATGGTGTGGCAATCCCGAGAGCATCCGCGTCAAACCGGAACTGTCCTACGATCCGAAGAAGTGCAAGGGCCGGGAGTGCAGCCTGTGCTTGAAGGATCCCTTCCCGAAGGGTGCCTTCTATTTCACTGAGGGCGAGGAGGGTCCCGTCAAAGTCAACTGGGATCTTACAAGCGGCTGCGACGAGGCTTCGTGTTCCCTGTGCCCGACCGGCGCTCTTGAGATGTATGGCAAGACGATGACGGTGGACGAGGTGCTCAACGAAGTGGAGAAGGACGCTTCCATCTACCGCACCACCGGCGGCGGAATCACCCTGAGCGGCGGCGAGTGCATGCTGCAACCGGACTTCAGCGCAGCACTGTTTGGAGGCGCCCACCAGCGTGGCATCAACACGGCCGTCGAAACGGCGTGCAATGTGCCATGGACCAACATCGAAAAGGTGCTGCCCCATGTCGACACGATGCTGCATGACCACAAACTCACCATCCCCGAGCGGCACAAGAAGTGGACCGGCGTTGGTAATGAACGGATCCTGGCCAACTTCAAGAGAGCCTACGAGACCTTTCCCAACGTGGACTTCATCGCCCGCACGCCGCTCATTCCCGGCGTGAATGCGGATGAAGAACACATCCGGGCGGTGCTCGCGTTCATACGGCCGCACAAGAATGTGATCGATTACGAGTTGCTGCCCTATCACCGCTTCGGCCTCGGTAAGTATGAATACCTAGGCAAGGTTTACGAACTGGATGATTACAAAACGCCGTCCGACGAGGTGGTCAAGCACCTCCAGGCGATCATTGATGAGGCCTTCGGCCGCACTCGCCAAGCTGACCCAACTGCAAAGTGACTTCATGTGCGAAATATCCGGGCGGCGGAGAGTTGGCCGCCTGGTAAAATCAGAATCCATGGAATCGGAAAGGTACATCGAATGAAAGTGATCATCGTCGGTGGAGTAGCGGGCGGTGCGTCGTGTGCGGCGCGCCTGAGACGGCTGGATGAGAAGGCCGAGATCCTCATGGTCGAGCGTGGGCCGTATGTGTCCTACGCGAACTGCGGTCTGCCTTATCATGTCGGGGGCGTCATCGAAAAGGAGGCAAGTCTTCTCGTCGCGAATGAGGCGACCTTTCGCAACCAGTTTGCCATGGACTGCCGTACCCACTGCGAGGCGGTCTCTATCGATCCGCGGAAGAAAACAGTGGATCTGCGTGATACGAAGACCGGAAAGGTCACCACCGAGTCGTATGACAAGCTGGTTTTGTCGCCGGGCGCCGCTTCGGTTCACCCGCCTTTGCCCGGCATTGATCTGCCCGGAATCTTCCATGTGCGGACCGTGCCGGATGCGCGAACCATCCGGGAGTGGATCGAGCGTGGCACGGCGTACCTCACCGGGATGAATTGCTACTCCGGAATACAGATGGTGAAACCGGTTCGACGGGCGGTGGTGGTCGGAGGCGGATTCATCGGTCTCGAGACGGCGGAGAACCTGATCCATCTGGGATTCGACGTGACCCTGATCCAGAAGCCGGATCACGTGCTGGGCCCTTTGGACCCCGAGATCGCAGCACTCGTACAGGGCCACATCATCCGGCATGGCATCAAGGTGGTCGCGAATGATGGCGTGGTCGGATTCAAGCAACTGGAAGGCGGCTGTCTCGAAGTTCAGACCAGTTCCGGGAAGGCGTTCCTGGCCGAGATCGTCATTCTCGCGATTGGTGTGAAGCCCGACACGACACTGGCCAAGTCCGCTGGCCTCACGGTCGGCGATCGAGGCGGTATTCGCGTGGATGACCAGATGCGCACGAGCGACCCGGACATCTTCGCCGTGGGCGACGCGATTGAGGTGAAGGACTTTGGGACCGGGGAATGGAGTTTGATTGCCCTCGCCGGGCCGGCGAACCGGCAGGGCCGGATCGCAGCGGATGTGATCTGCGGTCGGGACTCCCGATACCGGGGTACCCAGGGTACTTCCATCATTGGACTCTTTGGCGGCGCTGCAGCCTGGACTGGCGTGAGCGAGAAGACCCTCAAGAGGCTTGGCGATCAGGACTATGAGAAGGTGTTCCTCTTTCCGAACTCTCACGCGGGCTACTACCCCGGCGCGAAAATGCTCGGGTTGAAGTTCCTCTTCCGGAAGTCCAACGGGAAAGTCCTGGGTGCCCAGGCGCTGGGTGAAGACGGACCCGCGGTGGATAAGCGCATTAGCGCTTTGGCCATGGCCATCCAGTTGGGGGCGACGGTTTATGATCTCGAAGAGTCCGAGCTGTGCTACGCGCCCCAGTTCGGCAGCGCGAAGGATGCGGTCAACTTCGCTGGAATGGTCGCCGCCAATGTCCTCCGGGGAGATATGCCGGTCAGTCACTGGGAGTCGTTGAATGGAGCCTTCCTGCTCGACGTGCGAGAGCCGGTCGAGCTTGCGGTGGAGAGCGCACCCGGTGCCGTCAATATCCCGATGGGTCAGCTTCGATCGCGCCTCGGCGAGTTGCCCCGTGACCGCGAAATTCACGTCATCTGTCGTTCCGCCCAGCGTGCCTATTACGCGACGCGCATCCTGATTCAGAACGGGTTCAAGGCGAAGAACATCTCAGGCGGCATGTTGTCACGGGCGATGCGCTCGATTGCGGAGTCCAAATGACGGCACTGCTGACAGAGATTCGTCACAACCGGCTGCTTTGGCTGCTGGTCCTCGTGCCCGGGGTGCTGGTGGCCGCGAAGCTGAAGCACGACGCTCCTGCGCTGCTCTTCGTGATGTCCGTTCTAGCCATCGTTCCGTTGGCGGCGCTGCTGAGCCATGCCACGGAGTCGGTTGCCAGCAAAGCCGGCGATGGGGTTGGCGGTCTGCTCAACGCCACGCTGGGCAACCTGACGGAGCTGGTGATCGCCCTTACAGCGTTGCGCGCCGGCCAGTATGTGCTGGTGAAGGCGTCGATTGCCGGCGCCATTGTCACCAACACTCTGTTTATGCTGGGAGCGTCCTTCCTGCTGGGAGGGTTCAAGCACCATGTGCAGGAATACAACCGGGTGAATGCACGCGTGCAAGCGGGCCTGCTCTTCCTGGCCACCATTGCGCTCTTGGTGCCTTCCGTGGCGGTCCAGCGGTACGACGTGGCCGAAACCGGGTTCATTCACCCGTTGAGCGTGGGCTTATCCGTGCTGCTGATCGTCGCTTACGGGCTGGGCATGCTCTTCTCGCTCAAGACGCACAAGGAACTGTTCGCCAGCGCGGCCCACGAAGAAACCGGTGAAACGCCGTGGCCGATTGGATTGGCCCTGGCCACGTTGGCGGGCGTGACGGTGCTGGTGGCGTTGGTCAGCGAGATCTTCGTCGAGTCTGTGCAACAGGCAGCGGAAGACTTTGGCATGGGGCCGGCGTTTGTCGGTTTCATCGTGGTGTCTCTCGTTGGAGGGGCGGCAGAGATGACCTCGGCGTTCTCGAGCGCACGCAAGAACCGCCTGGACCTTAGTGTGGGCATCGCACTTGGGAGCGCCTCGCAGATTGCACTTTTCGTCGCCCCCGTTCTGGTACTGGCCAGCTATTGGATCGGGCCGACCCCCATGGATCTGACCTTCTGGCTTGGAGCCGTGGCGATGATGCTTTTCTCCACGCTCACCGCCTCACTTGTCACCAACAGCGGGCGCTCCGCCTGGTTTGTTGGGGTATTGCTGCTGATGGTTTACCTCGTCTTTGCCATGGCCCTCTACCTGATGCCGCCTCGGGAGCCGGCTACGGGAAGCACGGCAAGACCTCCGATGAGCCAAGCGACCCTCCCGTTCGGCACTGGAAGCATCGTGGCGATGGCGAATAAGGGGCGTTCTGGGCCGAAATCACAGTCAGTCGGCATTCTGGGCCGGCCTATGCGCCCGACGGTTCAATCAGATCCTCAACCATTAACCAAGACAGTTTGTTCAATTGACCGGTTTATCAGACAGAGATCCGCCATCATCACCGGTCCGATGATGGACCAGCTACCAAACAGAAGAGCCACAAAGAAAGTAAGTCAATTATGAGTACCATGATAATTAAAGGTAAGGCGATGAAGTCGGTGGATGTGAACTGGAAAGAGTTTTACTACACCAACTGCCCGCTGATCTCGGCCAGCAACGTGGACCAAGAGCTCGGCTGGGTGAAGGAAGAGTTCAAGAAGATTGGCGTTGCGTACAAGTACCTTCGCTCCACCGTCGAAAACGACTGGTATCCGCACTACGTCCACAACCTTGACAACCTGATGCGCTTTGGCGGTTGCCACCCGGCTATCCACGTCCAAGCGGATGTTCGCCGCACCCGTCTCATTGGAACGACTCAGGTTTACGAGGGCGGCGTGATAATGGTGCGCGCTAGAGATCCCATCTACAAAATGTCCCACCTCAAAGGGAAGAAGATCGGTCTTTCCAAGAGCCAGAACGTCATCAAGAACGACTGGTGGCGGGTTCAAGAAGAGCATGGCATCGAGCTGATGCTCATGCTGAACGACATGACCCGCGACGACGTGCAGATCGTGGAGTTTCCCTACCCCGACGATTGGTACGACAAGCCTGAGATGCTCACCCCGATGGAAAATCCGAATGAGTATCAGTTGAAGCGAGACCACAAGCACGACTTGGCGTTTCGTCCACTGGAGACCGCGCTCGAAAAGGGAACGATCGATGCGATGTATAGTCAAAGCAAGGTCCTGAGCGTGCTCTCGGAGACCACCGGCAAGTTCAAGTCCATCGAGGATCTTTCCCGGTACCCAGACTGGACACTTCAAGGGGCGGCCAATGTTCCGGCGACCCTGACCGTCACCGATGTGGCGTGCGAGAAGCACCCGGAACTGATCGTCGCTCTCCTAAAGGGTCTGATCAAGGTGGGGCGCTGGGCCAACGCACACAAGCGCGCCGCCTCGGCCATACTCAACAAGCAGACCTATTACCGGGATGAAGAAGATACCTATGAAAACATCCGGCGCGTCGAGATGGTGCCGGTGCTGTCGCCCATCAACCTGCAAACGCTTCAGATCAACAAGGACTTCATGCTGAGCCATGGCTACATCGAGAACGACTTCGATGTGTTCCAGTGGGCCGCACCGGAGTTCCTCGAAAAGGCCGCCAAGGAGCTGCTCGAAGAGGAATGGAAGACAAGGTCTGCGGCTAAGCTTCCCGAAGCCGCCGCCCCGCTGTTTGGCCGGATCGGCTGACCGAGCGGCAATGCTGTAACAGAGCGACCAGGGGCGTCAGACGGCAGCGGTATCCGTCTGACGCCCAATGAACCGATAGCTCCAGATCAACATGAACAAAGAACGTCAATCTGAGGCAGAAGCTCCGTCTTGCGGCTGCTCTATTGGAGATCTTTCCAAAATGAATGACCCCATGGCAAATCTGCCGAAAGAAAAGCAAACCGTCCTGGGCCTTTACGTGACCGCGAAGCAAGCCTACACCAAGTGGCAAGCCGCACCGGACCAGGTGAAGATCATTGATGTCCGCACGCCCGAAGAATTCCTCTTCGTGGGTTCGCCGGACATGGCGTGGAGAATTCCCGTCGCCACGCAGAGCTACGAGTGGAACGTCGAGAAGAAACAGTTCCCGATGCAACCGCTGCCGGACTTCGCCGCGCGCGTGAGCCAGATCGCCACGTCCGAAGACACACTGATGGTGATGTGCCGCTCCGGCGGTCGCAGCGCCATCGCCGCCAACATGCTGGCCAACGCCGGCTTCAAGAATGTTCACAACATAATTGATGGCATGGAGGGCGATGGGAATGGGGATTCCGAAAGCACGCCCAATGGCGGATGGAAGAACACCGGCTGTCCCTGGACCAAGAATCTAACTCCCGAACGGATGGTTCTGCCATGAATGCTGTCATGCAGTTTCTTCAGAGCACCTTTGGACCGTTGGTGCTCATCTTTACGGTCGCGAACTTGGCAGCCATGGGCCTCCAGGTGCGGATGCCCGAAGTTGTCGTAGCGTTGCGGAACAGGAAGTCCGTGGTGCTGATCTTCGTGTGGGGGTGGGTGCTCGGGCCGGCGGTCGGCTATCTGATTACCAAGGTTCTTCCTTTGGAGGACCCCTACGTGGTCGTGGTGCTCCTCTGCAGCCTGGCACCCTGTGCGCCGTTCCTCCAGCAAATGGTTGGCAAGGCCCGTGGCGATATGGGTTTCGCGGGAGCATTTGTTCCGCTGGTGATGATCGGGACGGTGATCTTGATGCCCTTGATGGCGCCGCTGTTGATCAAAGGAGTGACAATCAGCACCGCATCGCTCGCGAAACCGCTCCTCCTCACAATTCTTTTGCCGCTTATCATCGGAGCGGCAATCCGGCATTTTGCCGACAAAGGGGCAACCAAGGTCTTCCCGGCCGTCAAGGGACTGGCCGGGCTCTCCACGCTGCTGACAATCGTGTGGTGCCTGGTGATCTACGGCCGTGGGATTCTGAATACTGCCGGCGAATTGGCCCTTCTTTCCATGACCCTGTTCATGGTGGGGATGGGCATGATCACCTACTTTCTGGGGTTCGGCATGAAGCAGAATCAGCGCAGCGTCATGGCGCTGGGGATGGGCACGCGGAACATCGCGGCGGTGTTGGCGGCGGCTCTGGCCATCCCGAACGGGGACTCGCGGATCGTGGTGATGACCGTCTTATGGACTTTGTGGTCGGTCGTCCTCGCTGCCATTGGAGCCAAACTATTTGCCAGGCAGGCCGGAAATGCCGAATTGGGAGGTCAAGAGGCGACCCCCTTATCAACCTGATGCTGCGTATGTTGGAAGCCTTTCCATTTGCCTTGAAATCAGGACGACGATGAGCACGCAGAACGCCTTTAGCATGGTGGCGCTCTTTTACTCCGTGGCGAACCTGGGGTCCATGGGTCTCGAGCTCAACCTGCGCGAAACCCTCAAGTCCTTGCGGAGCTTCCGGATTCTGGCTCTCACCCTCGGGTGGTGCTGGGTGGTCGGTCCGGCCTTGGCGGTCCTGCTGACGAAGGTCCTGCCGATGGCGGAACCCTACGCCGTGGGGTTGATTCTTTTCGGTCTGGCGCCCACCGCGCCGATGTTGCCGATCCTCATCCGCAAGGCCAGGGCCGACATTTCCCTCGCGGCCGCGATCTTGCCGCTTGCCGTGGTCAGCACCGTGATCCTGATGCCGTTGCTCGCGCCGCTCCTGATCCCAGGGCTGACGTTGAGCAGTTGGGCGATCGGGAAGCCTCTCCTGCTGACCGTGCTGCTGCCGATCGTGATCGGCGTGGCCATCAAAGTTTACGCGACGCGGGTGGCCGACAAGATCTTCCCGTGGGTTAAAAAGATCGCCGGAATTTCCACGTTGCTCCTGCTCTGCTTCGTGGTGCTCGTGAACTGGCGGGTGCTCCTCAGCACCCTGGGCAGTTTTGCCATCGCGGCCCAGGTCCTGTTTATCCTCGGCTTGGCGCTGATGTCTTACACCTTCGGTTTCGGCCTGAATCAGGCCCAACGCGGCGCCATGGCGCTGGGAGTATGCTCGCGCAATGGCAGCGCCATGCTGATGGCAGTCACCGCCTTTCCGGTCATCGATCCGAAGTTGATGGCCATGGCGCTCCTGGCAGTCCCGGTGCCGGTGATCGTCTGGCTGGCCTTATCGCGTTTCTTCGCGTCCCGCGCTAGCCCATCCCGCACCGAAGGCGTGGCGGGAATGACTGTGCCGAGAACGTCACCCAACCGCACACCATGAACTATTCCTTGTCATTGAAACCCACCGTTTTGTTCGCCGCTTGTGCCCTGCTGGCATTGGCGGCCCGGGCGCAGGTCCCATCGGGCTTTGACCGCCCACTCACCCTCCAGCCCGCCGACCCCACTGGGCAGGAAAGTGGTGCCTCGGGTGACGACCAGAAGGCGAAGGCCGCCGAGATGGCCAAGACACTGGCGAACCCCATCGGTGCGCTGATTAGCGTGCCTCTGCAGAACAACTTCGACTTTGGGGCGGGGCCGAATGGCGAGGGTTTTCAGTACAAGCTGAACCTCCAGCCGATCGTTCCCATCACCCTGAATGAGGACTGGTTGCTCATCTCGCGCACCATTCTTCCGATCGTTTACCAGGAGAACGTGGTCGGCACATCCAGCCAGGCTGGACTGTCCGATACGTTGCAGAGCTTCTTTCTGTCGCCGGTCAAGCCAACGGGGGGCGGCTGGATCTGGGGCGCAGGGCCCGCTTTGCTGTTCCCGACTGCCACCGACGATCTGCTGGGCTCCGAGAAGTGGGGCGCCGGACCCACCGCCGTGGTGCTCAAGCAGCAGGGCAGCTGGACGTATGGTGCTTTGGCGAATCACATCTGGTCCTTCGCGGGCGAGAACGGTCGTACGGATGTCAGCGCCACCTACCTCCAGCCGTTTGTCTCCTTTGTCACGAAACAGGCCACCACGTTCACACTGAACACCGAGTCAACCTATGACTGGGAAGCCGAACAGTGGGTCGCGCCCATGAACCTCATGGTTCAGCAGTTGGTTCGAATTGGCAAACAACCCGTCGCCCTCACCGTGGGCGGTCGCTATTACGCGGACAAACCCAACGACGGGCCGAATTGGGGGCTGCGCTTTGCGGTCATTTGCTTATTTCCCAAGTAGTCCATGAAGAACTCGATCCTCTCCACAATCACGTGGCCCCGCCCGTTCGCGGGACTGAGAGGGATCACCCTGGCCGACCTGCCGCGGGAGGTCTCGGCCGGTCTCACACTGGCCGCCCTCATGATCCCGCTGAATATCGGCTACGCCCAGGTGGCTGGACTGCCGCCCGCGGCCGGTCTATACGCGGCCATCGTTCCGCTGATTGTCTTCGCCCTGCTTGCCAGTTCCCGGCACCTGGTCACGAGCCCTGACGCCTCCATGGCCAGTTTAGTCGGGGCCACCCTCGTGGCCTTCGCCATGCCCGGGGATCCCCTCCGCCTGCAGTACGCCCTTGCGTTGGCGGTGGTGTGCTCGCTGATTTTCTTCGTCTTTTGGCTCTTCCGTTTGGCGTTCCTTGCCAACTTCCTTTCGCGCGCGGTCATGGCGGGTTTCATCACAGGACTGGGCGTCGAAGTATTTACCAACCAGGTCAGAAAGATTCTCGCCGCTCCTCATGGGGACGAGGTGGCTTCGGGCTTGTTGGCGGCGGCGGAGCACCTTAAGGAGACCCTAGCGACGTCGGTGCAAACCGAGGGTTACTTCGTGGAGGTCCTGGCGCTGTTCCACTCGATTCCGCAAGCCAATCTCTATTCGGTTGCCGTTGGGGTAAGCGCGTTTCTGATCGTCAGGCTCATGAAACGCTACGCGCCAAAGGTTCCCGGGGCGTTGGTGGCCCTGGTTGTGCTGACCACCGTCGTCGCGGTGCTGGACCTCCCGTCGAAGGGTGTTGGCGTTCTTGGCAACGCGGTTCCCTCCGGGCTTCCGTCGCTGACCCTCCCGACCATCCCACTAACCGATTACCTGCGGCTGGTTCCGGGTGCCCTGGCCATTGTCGCCATTCTTCTCTGCGAAGGACTGCTGGTGGTGCGCAGCTACAGCAACAAGTACGGCTACAAGGCCGACGGCGATCAGATGCTGTTTGCCTACGGCGCCGCCAACCTGGCAGCCGGGTTCACCGGATCCCTGCTCACGGGCAACAGCCCGTCCCGCTCGGCGGCCATGGACGGTGCCGGAGCGCGCACCCAGTTGCCCAGTCTAGTAGCAGCCGTGACTATCGCCGTGGTCATGCTCTTCTTTACTGGCCTGTTGGCGTACCTACCGAATGCTGTCCTGGCCGGAATCGTCGCCAACGCAGTGCTGTCGCTGATCGAGGTCCACGAGTTCCGCGAGCTTTGGCGGATGCGCCGTTCGGAATTCTGGATTGCCGTGGTTTGCTTCTTGAGTGTGCTGGCCCTCGGCCCATTGCGTGCAGTCGTCATCGCTTTTCTGATGTCGACGATTGATGTGATCCGGCGGGCATCGCGTCCGGAGACCTCGGCGCTCCTGGAAGTAGCCGACGGCAGTCACTTCCTCCCCGTCGCCGACGGGGCAGCCTCCAGTTCCTCAGGCCTGATGGTTTATCGATTCGGCGCCCCACTCTACTTTGCCAACGCGAACCGTTTTCTGGACGACGTCGAACGCCTGGTTACCCATGCGCCTACCCCTGTCCGTTGGTTCGTGCTGGATGCGCAGGCGATGGTCGACGTCGACACCACGGGTGCGGGGGTTCTGCGTCAGGCGATTACCTTGCTGAAGCAGCGCAACATCACCTTCGCTGTCAGCCGCGCCGACCGTGCCTTCCGCCTTTGGCTGGATCGGTACCATCTCACAGAATTGCTGGCCGAGGATCGATTCTACCCGACCAACCGGCACGCCGCTCAGGCGTTTCGGCGGTCGCCTGAAGGTACGACTGCGCAACCTGACATTGGCTCGATGAACAAACGTGATGAAGCAGACGCTTGATGCCTAACCACTACGCTGGCGTGTGTAGCATCAAGTCCGAGTTGATGGAGAGAGTGCCGGAGACCCAAGGAATACCGTAAGTTGGTCGCGTTTATGACCATGCAACACCACAAGGTCTTTGCCATCCGACTGGCCTGCGGATTAGCGCTGGGTTTGATGTGTCCGCCGCCGGTGCGGGCCCAGGCGGATCAACCCATCGGCAACGAGTACCGGCTCACGCTATTCCCAAGTTATCGTATCAGCACCAACACCTACGGATTCGGCTATCTTGGTTATGTCATCAACCCCGACGATGACTTTCAGACTTTCTATCTCGGTAAGGGTGTAAACTACTTTCTCACGTCCAGGGTTCAGTTATGGGGCGGGCTGATCAGCACCTACACGGACAACGAGGAAAGTGCAAACCAGCTCGAGTTGCGGCCGTTTTCCGGTGTGAAGGTTTTCGTGCCGAACGCAATCAAGTGGAACATTTACAATTTCAGCCGCTACGAATACCGGGCCCTCGAGGACCTGGAGACGCATGACTGGAACAACTACAGCCGCATTCGCACTCGGTTCGGTGTCGAGTTCCCCCTCACCTCGATCGAACGGGCGTGGCAACCCAAGACTTGGTATGCGCTGGCAGACGTCGAGCCCTACTACCGGTTCGACAAGGATAGGATTGACCCATTGCGTGTGCGTGGCGGCATTGCTTATGTCCTGAGCGACCGGGTCCGCGTGGAGTTTATTTACCACGCCCAATTCACTCGGCCAGCTGGCAGCAGCGGTCTGGAATACACGGACAACATCTTTCGCCTGAACATCAAACTCGCCATGGCCAAGAAACTATTGGGGCGAGTGTTCGATAGCGGAGATGCCGATGATTGACGACTCGGATCGGAACGCCATGAAGCCTCTTTTCCGTCCAAACAAGCCAGATTCGGTGGCCCGCATGGCCTTCAGCAATCTGAGGCTCTCCCCCTCCCCATGACTTGGATCCAACGCTACAACCTGCGGCATTATCTCCAGAATTCGATCTGGATGATGCCCGTGTGTGGCATCTTGGGCGCGCTGGTGTCGGTGAACGTTCTTCGAAGTGTCGAAGCACGCGCCGGTTGGAAGTCCGACCTGGACCCGGGGGCCGCCTTGGCGCTGTTGGGCACCCTGGCTGGATCCATGTTCACGTTCATCGTGTTCCTCTCCTCCAGCTTGTTGCTCGTGGTACAACTCGCCAGCGCCCAGCTTACCCCGCGGATCATCGGAGTTGTGTTCCGTGATCGGGTCACTCGGTCTGCCCTGACACTGTTCACTTTCACCTTTACGTTCACACTGGCCGTCCTCGTGCGCATCCATGGCACGGTGCCGGCCGTCACGCCACATTTGGCGGCGTACCTTTGCCTGCTCAGCGTGGCGGTATTCCTGTTCCTCATCGATCATGTAGGCAAATTGATGCGCCCGAGCGGGGCGTTGCGGACGGCAGCGCGTCTGGGGCACAAGGTGATCGAGAATGTCTACCCTCGGCGGCTTTCCAAGCGCCAGGTCGAGTCAGCGGGTGCCCCGATCACCCTGGGTGGCGAGCCTGCGGGGCTGGTCACGAGCCCGAAAGACGGCATGTTGCTTGCATTTGATCTCGACGGACTCATGGCACTGGCCCGCGGGGCGGAGTGTGTGCTGGAGTTGGTGCCCCAGGTGGGGGATTTCGTGGCCGCCGGGGCCCCTCTGTTTCGCATCTTCGGAGCCAACGAAGGCCCAAAGGCCAGAGCCTTGTGTCAGTCGGTTGCCCTCGGGCAGGAACGGACCATGGAGCAGGACCCGGCGTTCGTGTTCCGCATCCTCGTGGATATCGCGTCCAAGGGCCTTTCTGCGGCGATCAACGACCCCACCACGGCGGTGCTGGCGATTGACCAGATTCATCACCTTTTGCGCAGTGTGGGGAACCGGCATCTCGACGAAGGCGTCGTCCGGGACCCGTCCGGGTCTCTTCGCTTGGTTCATCGAACCCCCGACTGGGAGGATTTCGTCTGTCTCGCGGTCACCGAAATTCGTCATTTTGGCGGCACGAGCATCCAGGTGGCCCGGCGCCTCCGTGCCATGCTGGAGAACCTTATCGAGGTTCTGCCGCCGGACCGTACTGCGCTCCTGCGGGCCGAGCTAACCCTTCTGGAACGATCCGCCGGGCGATTCTTTCCCGAGCCTGCGGACCAGGCCCTGGCGGGCGTCAGCGATTTGCAGGGCGTGGGCGGAAAGCCCTTGGACGCGCCAGAGCCTGCCAACGGATACGAACTGGAAAGTGGCCGACCCCAATACGCCTTGAAAGGACAACGATGAAGACATGCGAACACGGCCGACTCGAGGAAGCTCGCCAGCAGAAGATGCCCTGGAAAAAGTGGGGGCCTTACCTGAGCGAACGACAATGGGGAACGGTACGGGAGGATTACAGCGATGACGGCGACGCCTGGAACCATTTCAGCCATGACCAGGCCAGATCGCGGGCGTACCACTGGGGCGAGGACGGGTTGGCGGGTATTTCCGACGACAAACAACGACTCTGCTTTGCCCTCGCCCTGTGGAACGGCAAGGACCCCATTCTCAAGGAGCGCGCGTTCGGGCTGACCAACAGCGAGGGCAATCACGGCGAGGACGTAAAGGAGTACTACTTCTATCTCGACAGCACGCCGACGCACTCCTACATGAAGTATCTCTACAAGTACCCGCATGCCGCGTACCCGTATGACCAATTAGTTCGGACCAACAGGGAGCGCAGCCGGCAGGAAGCCGAGTACGAACTTCTCAACACGGGCGTCTTTGACCAGAACCGTTACTTCGACGTGTTTGTCGAATACGGCAAGGAATCGCCCGAAGACATTCTGATCCAAATCAGTGTCCACAATCGCGGCCAGGAACCCGCGGAGATTCACGTTCTGCCGACCCTCTGGTTTCGCAATCGCTGGTCGTGGGGACGGGAGAACCCGCGGCCTGTGCTGGAAGCCGCCGACGCCAAAGCGTCGTTGATCAAGGCAAGCGATACCGATCTGGGTGAACGCTATCTGTACTGTGATGGACAGGCAGCCCTCCTCTTCACCGAGAACGAAACCAACGCGGCGCGGTTGTCCAACGCACAGAATCGCACTCCTTTCGTCAAGGATGGCATCCACAACTTCATTGTCCATGGGCGACAGGATGCGGTGAATCCCGAGAACACAGGGACCAAGGCCGCCGCGCACTACCGCCTGACCGTCGCGGCCGGAACGTGCGAGACTGTCCGACTGCGATTGACCCCGGTACCGCCTGGGGCGCTGGTCCCGACCTATGGCAAGGGCTGCGGCGCGTTTGGGGGACACTTTGACGAAGTGATGCAAGCCCGCCGCAAGGAGGCCGATGAATTCTACGGTGAAGTCATTCCGCGTTCGTTGGATGCCGACAAGGCCAACGTCATGCGCCAGGCCCTGGCTGGGATGCTGTGGTCCAAGCAGTACTTCTATTACGACGTGAACCGCTGGCTCGAGGAGCGGGGCAGCAATCCCTATGCGCCACTCGCCAAGCAGGCGCCGCGCAATGCGCAGTGGCACCACATGTACAACGCGGATGTTATCTCGATGCCGGACAAATGGGAGTATCCCTGGTACGCCGCTTGGGACCTCGCCTTCCATGTTCTGCCGCTCACTCTGGTGGACTTGGATTTCGGGAAGCAGCAGCTCGACTTGATGCTAAGCGAGAATTACCTGCACCCGAATGGCCAGATCCCCGCCTACGAATGGAACTTTGGCGACGTGAATCCGCCGGTGCATCCCTGGGCCACCATCTTCACGTACCGGCTGGAAATGGCCCGCACCGGCCGGGGTGATGTTCCATGGCTGGAGCGCAGTTTTCAGAAGCTCCTCCTCAACTTCACTTGGTGGCTCAACCGCAAGGATCGTTCCGGTAGGAACACCTTCGAGGGCGGGTTTCTCGGCCTGGACAACATCGGGGTGTTCGATCGCAGTTCGCCATTGCCGAGCGGGGGTTATCTGGAACAGGCCGACGGCACCGCCTGGATGGCCCTTTTCAGCCTGAATATGCTCGAGATCGCGGTGGAACTGGCCATGCACGACCCGACCTACGCGGACATGGTGAACAAGTTCATGCAACACTTCGTTTCGATTGCCTCGGCCACCATTCACGCGGGTGGCAACACAGGCATGTGGGACGAGGAGGACGGCTTCTTCTACGACGTGCTTCAGCTGCCGAACGGGCAGGCCCAGCGGCTTAAGGTGCGCTCCATGGTAGGGTTGCTGCCGCTCTGTGCGGTCGCGGTCTTCGAAGGCGAGTTCCAGCTAAAGTATCCCGAGATCGCCAAGAAGTTCGAGGCCTTCATTGGCGCCCGCCCGGAGTTGAAAACCTTCATTCAAGATCCAGGCAAACTCGGTCACTCGGGTCGCCGGCTCGGGGCGATCCTAAATGAAACCAAGCTACGCCGCGTGCTGGCCAGGATGCTGGACGAGAGTGAATTCCTCAGTCCCTATGGCATACGCGCCCTTTCGCGCTTTCATGCGGATCACCCCTACGTGTTCAACGTCGGCGGGCAGGAGTACCGCGTGCCCTATCTCCCGGGCGAATCCGACAGCGGGATGTTCGGCGGGAACTCCAACTGGCGCGGCCCCATCTGGATGCCCGTCAACGCGCTGATCATCCGGGCGCTGGTGCAGTACTACGCCTATTACGGCAACGAGTTCACGGTGGAATGCCCGACGGGCTCGGGGCGGCAGATGAACCTCTACCAGGTTGCCGAGGAAATCTCGAACCGCCTCGTCAGCATGTTCCTGAAGGACAATGAGGGCCGCCGTCCGGTGTTTGGAGTCGAAATGAACCTCCAGCAAGACCCGCACTGGCGCGACCATCTTCAGTTCTACGAGTACTTTCATGGAGACAGCGGTGCCGGTCTGGGGGCCAGCCATCAGACCGGGTGGACCGGCTTCATCGCCAGGGGACTGCACTTGTTCGCGACCACCACCGCAGAGCAGGTGCTCGAACTCGGCAAAGGCGCCGCGTTTGTGGAGGTCCAGCACCAGGAGACGAACCACCAGACGGTCGCGGCAGGCCCGCGCCCTCAGGGCACCAACCCAGAACGTCAGCCAAGAGCGCGGAGCCCAAAGAAATGAAAGCGATTACGGTCGAACCCATGAAGTCGAACAGTGCGCTGTTCGAGGAGATCCCCGAGCCCGATGTGCGTGAAGGCTCCCTTTTGGTGGAGGCGGTGGCCGTCGGTGTTTGTGGCACCGACGTCGAGATCGTGGAAGGCAAGTACGGCTGGGCACCGGAGGGCGCGAAACGCCTAGTCTTGGGGCACGAGTCGTTGGGGCGCGTGATTGACCCAGGTTATAGCAAGGCTTTTAAGAAGGGCGACCTCGTTGCAGGGATCGTCCGGCGTCCGGATTCGGTTCCTTGTCCTGCGTGCGCGGTGGGTGAATGGGACATGTGTCGAAACGGCCAGTACACCGAGCGCGGCATCAAGCAGATCCACGGTTTCATGTCGGAGCGGTGGCGCATCGAGCCTGAATACGCCATCAAGGTGGAACCCAGCTTGGGTTTGCTGGGGGTTCTTCTCGAGCCCACCACCGTGATTGCCAAGGCTTTGGAGCAAGTTGTGTTCATCGGCCGGCGGGCCTTCTGGGAACCGCGAACTCTGCTGGTGACTGGTGCCGGTCCGATCGGGCTGCTGGCAGCCCTCGCCGCCAAGATGTTCGGGCTGGATGTGCATGTGCTTGACCGAATGGAATCCGGCAGCAAACCGGATCTGGTTCGCGCCCTGGGTGCGACGTATCATTCGGGGCGCGTCCAAGACATCGGCGTGGTGCCCGATGCGATCATTGAGTGCACCGGGGTGGGGCAGGTGATTTCCGATTCGATTCAAGCGATCGGCTCGAGCGGGACCGTATGCCTCACCGGCGTCGGGCATGGGGGCGTGATCACCGCCGATGCGACCGCCAATATCGCTGCTGCCGCGGTCCTGAAGAACAACGTCATCGTTGGCAGCGTGAACGCCAATAAGCGGCACTGGTATAAGGCCGGAAATCTCCTGGCTCGCGCTGATCGGACATGGCTAACGCGTCTGATCACGCGGATCGAGAGGCCGGAGGATTTTACGAAGGCTCTTGCCCGCCAGGCTGACGATATCAAAGTCGTTATACAGTTCGCCCCAGTGTGACTTTTCCACTGAAATGAAAACGATTCAGAACTTGCACTCAACATTGAGTGCGATTCTCATGTTAATGCCGAGCTTACGTTGGTAAGAACATAACAAACCTACGCACACAGAATAAATAGACTGTATGAAACTTAATAGACCCATTGTCGGACTCCTTGTTGGTATTTTGACCATCACCCTTCCGGCTCTGCTCACGGGGTGCGCAGGAACGGCCCGCACGCCCAAGAAGGCGGGTTTTCTCTCGTCGTATCATCACTTGGAGAAGGTGGATGAGACCACCTCGCGGTCCATCACGCCCAGCCGACTCGCCCTGTATAAAAAGTTCCAAATCACGGCGGCAAATTGCCTTGTCACTGAATATGACGGCAAGCCGCTCCCCGCCGAGGCGCAGCGCAAGGTGGCGGAGTATTTGCGGGAGTCGGTGGCCAAAGCGTTGGCGGATCGGTATCCCATCGTCTCTTCGCCCGGCGCTGAAGTCGGTGAGATCCGGGTGGCCATCACCCAGGCGTACAAGACCGGGAACCAGCTGGGTCTGACCGTCGAAGGTGAGATCATGGATTCCTATTCCGCCTATCAAGCGGCTGCGGTGATGCGCACCGAATTGGGCAAAGCTTACGTTGGCGACTGGTGGGACGGGCCGAGCGCGAAGGAGATCATCGACGCGTGGGCCGGACGGTTGCGCCAAGCCATCGACGGCGTGCAGTCGCGTTGACCCCGGCGCATCTGCTCCAAACCATCATGAAACGATTGTCTCATTATGCCAGGTTGAGCGGCGTTATTGCCGGCTCAACCTGGGCTTCCTTGGCGACTCATGCAGCGGGTATTGCGCTGTACGAGATTGCCACCCCTGATCTGGGGCTTGCTTCGGCAGGTTATGCTGCTCGAGCTCAGGACGCCTCCACGGTTTTCAGCAATCCGGCGGGCATGAGCCTGCTGGAGGGGTCTCAGTTCCTGGGCGGCGCCCAAGTGCTCTTTGGGAGCCTTGAGTTCTCAACGGATTCCGACACCAGTCGCGTACTCGGGGGCGGAGATGGGGGAAACGCCCTTGGTCCCATCCCGGCGGCCAGCTTGTTTCTGACGCACCCCTTGTCTGAAAAGTTTACCGTGGGGTTCGGCATGTTTTCCTATTTTGGTTTGGCGGAAGAGTACGACGAGGGGTGGGTCGGTCGATACTACGCGCAGAAGAATGTGCTGCTCGGCATGACCCTGATGCCGGCGGTGAGTTACCAGGCTACGGATTGGCTTTCGATTGGCGCGGGATTGAACGCCATGTACGGCTACCTCGATACGGAGGTCGCCATTCGCACGGGTGCACCAGGGGATGGACGTATGGAGATCGGCGACGAGACCTGGGGTTTTGGAGCCAATGTGGGTGTCCTCATGGAGTTGTCCGAAGAAACCCGAGTGGGTGTCACCTACTTGTCCTCGGTAAACCTGGACTTTGAGGATCGTCCGGCTTTCAGCAATCTGGGCCCATTGGGCAACTCCCTGCTGACCAACCCGCCCCAGTTGGATCTCGGCATGACTGTCCCGCAATCGGTCATGCTGAGCGGTTACCATGAACTCAACCCGCGATGGGCTCTCTTGGCGAACGTGGGATGGCAGAACTGGCATGAATTCGGGAAGGTGGACGTGGGTGTGGACTCTGCCGATCCGCAGAGTCTCACCAAGTCTCTTGGGTACGACGACACCTGGCACGGAGCGATTGGCGCGCAGTATCAAGCGACTGATTCTTGGCTGCTCTCGGGGGGATTCGCCTATGACACCTCAGCCGTGAACGACGAGAACCGCACGGCGGCCTTGCCCATGGGCGAGGCCTATCGCGTGGGGGTGGGAGCGCAGTGGCGCTTGAAAGAGTGCCTTCAACTTGGATTCGCCTATGAATTCATGTGGATGGGCGACATGCCTGTGACCCAGGATTCAGCGTATCGGGGCCGTCTCTCGGGAGGTTTTGAGGACAGCTGGATCAACTTCTTCAATTGCAGCCTTGCGTGGATTTTCTGAAAGAGATGAGCACCACCTTCGCCGCCGACGGTCCTCCAGCGAGGATTGATGGACATCGGAGGAGGACGGAATGAATTCAGGCTTCTGCAAGCTGTGTTCTGAGGACTCGGCGGAGCGGAGGCGTCTACCAACCATGGCGCGGCTGAGTAGGGCCCTGGGCCTCGGTGGGTGTGCCTCACCCATCGGAGCCGATTTCGTCACCTCACGCCGTGCCCACGAGCAGACGGAAGCCAACGTCCTCCGCTCGGGGGCGCTCAGCGCGACCACCCTTGCATTCATCCATCGGTACGACCTGCGGACTCAGGCGAAACAGGAGCCGGTCGAGGCCGTGAGGATACTCCACAGACAAGTGATGGAGACTCGGGAGCGCGATCTGTTGTTCGCCCTGGCGGAGTTGAGCTATTTCGCTGGCGACCAGGCTCGCCGCGTCTCCAAACACCGGGAACCGGTCGATGAGCGAGACTTCTACCTAGGTTGCGCCCTTTATGCCTGGCTCTTTCTGTTTGGCGACTCAACTGATCCGCGGCCCGGTCCTTTTGACCGCCGATTCCGAACCGCCTGCGATCTCTACAACCTGGGCCTTGGGCAGGCGCTGATGGAAGGGAAGGGAACCAACGGCGTGGTTCGCCTCGAGGGAGGAAAGCGCGCTCTCCCGGTCGGATCCCTCGCCATGCGATTCGATTCACCCGGGGATTCGATCAGCCCCGCGGACTTCGATGTCATGCTGCTCGCGGACCGGTTCTTGGTGAGAGGCTTGAGCCGGCGCAATCGGGAGTCGGGTCTGGGAGTGCCCTTGGTGGGCGTTCGACCCTTCGACCCTGGACTGATGCTTCGCCGTTGCGCCCCTGCGACTGCGTTGCTGCGGCTTCCGTTGACACTGGAAGCGTTTGGATCCGGGGAGTGTGACGGGAAGCTGGAGCTCTACTCCGCGTTCGAAGATGAGGTGGTGAACGTGGGTTCCTGGCCGGTTCCGTTGGAAAGGGATCTGACAGTCCACATGGCGTACCTGTTGAACCAACGGACCGCCTGGGGCCTGGGCAAGATGCACTTCCGCGACCCGGCTGGCGGGGCAGTGAATCGGCTGATTCCTTTTGACGCATTCCGCCGCGGGCGGATCCCGCTGGTGCTGGTTCATGGCACCTTTTCCAGCCCTGTTGGTTGGGCCGAGTTTGTGAATTCTCTGATCGCGGATCCAATGGTGCGCCGGCGGTATCAGATCTGGAGTTTCATGTATGGCAGCGGGAATCCCCTGCTGGTTTCGGCGGCGCAACTGCGCGAGTCGCTTGCTGCTGCCGTTCAAGAGATCGATCCCGCAGGCGACGATCCCGCCCTGCAGCAGATGGTTGTGGTGGGCCACAGCCAGGGGGGCCTGCTTACCAAGCTCACAGCTACGAACTCCGATGAGCTGCTTTGGCAGATACTGCATGAAGAGTATCTGAGCGGGCGCGTCGTGGACCCAGCTCAACATTCAGAGTTGAGGCGGCTTTCGATCCTCGAGCCGCTGCCGTTTGTCCGACGGGTCGTGTTTATCGGAACGCCCCATCGGGGTAGTTATCTAGCAAAAAGTTTTGCGCGGAGGTTTGCCACGCGGATGGTTTCGTTGCCGGCCAATATCCTTTCACTGGGAAGGAGGTCGGTGCCGTCGGAGCAGGGCTCCGGACCGGATTCGTTCCTGGGGGGCAGGGTGCCCACGAGCCTGGACGGCATGTCGCCGAAAAACCCGTTGTTGCTGAGGCTTGCTGATATCCCCGTCTCCAGCCATGTCCTGTCGCATTCCATCATTTCGGTCAAGGGTGACGGTGACTTTCGAGAAGGCCGCGACGGAGTAGTCGAGTACGAGAGTGCACACGTGCCCTATGTCGAGTCTGAGTTGGTGGTCCGCGGTCCTCATTCATGCCAGGCCATGCCGGCCACCATCGAGGAAGTGCGCCGCATCCTGCACCAGCATCTCGACTCATGGGATTCCCCCATTGGCCCGCCGGACAACAGGCTTCCTTGAACTGCCGAACTGCATCACCAACTGAAATCATGCCATGAAAACAATATTCATCGTCACGACGTACCTCGTGCTGACGCTGCTCCTAGGTGCTTTGCCATGGGCTCTCGTCCCGTCCGCCAAGGCGGGACTGTTTGGGCCGAAGGGTGATAGTGTTCAAAGCAAGCAGGCTAACGTGCGGAAGCAGCGCGACCAGATGCTGGCCGAATTGTACAGCGCCCAACCGGCGATGAGGGATCGGTTGATGAAAGCTGCCGGGTACGCGACCTTCAATCAGAAGGATATCAATCTGTTTCTGCTCGCCTCGGGCAACGGGTACGGCGTCGTGGTGAACACCCGCAGCGGCGAGGAAACGTTCATGCGCATGGCGTCCTTGGGAGGTGGCGTGGGAATGGGAGTCAAGGACGTCCGGGTGATTTTCGTCTTCAACGACGAAAAGACCCTGAAGCAATTCGTGGTATCGGGCTGGCAATTCGGCGGCAAGGCTGACGCGTCGGCCAAGTACAAGGATCAGGGCGCATCGGCGGAACAGAACGTGAAAGCCAATGTGGACTTCAAGGATGGCACGGTCGCGGCCGCTAGTTCCACGGACGCCCGCGCGGCCGCCGGGAAGACGGACGAGGCCACCGCGACGCTGGCCACCGGAGGAGCCATGGAGATCTACCAATTCACCGAAAGCGGCGTGTCGCTTCAGGCCACAGTGGCCGGCACGAAATACTGGAAGGACTCGGAGCTGAACCCATGACTTGCGGACAGCTACACCATCAACTGACATTCGACACCCTGGAAGTCCCATGAAAACCCTTACATCATCCCTCATCGCCCTTCTGTTTGCCGTGTTCGGCTTCGGCTGCCCGACCGCGGTGGCGCAGCGGCAACCCTCCGATGCCGACGAAATCCGAGCCTTTATCGAGCTGCTCCGCTCCGATGTCAACGCAACCAAGATAAGTACCATCAACGAGGTCATGAAGCTTACCGGCCCGGAGGCGGAGAAGTTCTGGCCCATCTACCGCAAGTACGAGCAGGAACTGGCAGGCGTTGGGGACCGTAAACTGGCCCTGATCCGTGAATTCGCGGCGTTGCACGTGGGCGGCACCCTTGAGCCACAGAAGGCGACGGGGCTCGCGGAGGGCTGGCTGAGGAACACACAGGAGCGCCTTAATCTCTGGCGGAAGTACCACAAGAAGATCAGCAAGGGCGTATCACCGATCCGCGCCGCGCAGTTCCTTCAGGTTGAGCATCAGATGGCGCTGTTCATTGACTTGAGTATCGCCTCGGAGATGCCGGCCGTGGGTGTGACGCGGTCCGGGCAGCGCTGATCGTCGACCGAAGAACCCATGAAAACCTTCGCCCTTGGGCAGTGGAGGCCGCTCCAGGCCCGCACCGTTCGATCCCGGTTCTGGTGTGTCCTGGTGTTGGCAGCAACAGCGTATGTCTCTGCGGCACAATCGCCGGCGGCCGCGCCATCCGCGCGCGCGAAGGGACGAGGTTTTGAACCGACGAATTGGCAGGAACGAACTGTCCACCATCCAGGTGATCCGAGTGTACGTGGAAGCCCTGCGCAAATACGCGTCGAAGGACCGTGACGGTGACGAGGTGCTGGAGTACGCCCAGCGCTTCATGAGTTCATCCGGCACGAGGGACGGGCTTCAGTGCCCGTCGGATGTCGATGACGAGATCAGCCCGCTCGGGCCCTTGGTGGCCACGTCCAGGGACAGGGCTACGCGCCCAGATCCAACGAGCCAGGAATCGCCCCGGAGCCGTTCCAAGGGTATTTCTACAGAATCCTCACGCGCCAGGCTGCGTCCGCGCCCGGTGGCAAGTACAACTACGTCATCAACGGGAACATGGTCGGCGGCTTCGCTCTTGTCGCCTGGCCCGCCGAGTATGGCGAGAGCGGCATTATGACCTTTGTCGTGAATCAGCTGGGCCGGGTGTATCAGAAGGATCTAGGCCCGGACACGGCGAAGGCCCCTAGCGGACTGAAAGCGTACGACCCTGGGGATAGTTTCTGGCACGCTTCCTGATTTTCCCTGGTTTTTGGGCGCGCTGGGGCGCACCGGGGTGCACTCGGGCGCGTTTCCAAATTTTTCCAAATATTTGGCGCCAAAAGGCCCGCCAATCATGGGTTCATCTCGAACGGATTCCTGAAGGGATGAGGTTCAATTTTGCGCGCAACCGAGCCACGGCCGTCGATGCGATTCCCATGCCCTTACAAGTCCAGTCCTTGCATGGGATGTACAGCCCGCGCCGATAATCCAAGGTTTCCGTCGCGCTCTCCGTGACGCACCAGCGCGATTGGCCACACCCTTTTCGGACTGGCGCATACCCTTGCTATCGCGACAGGCTATCTCGGCAGCTTTCTGCGGTGCCGGCCTCTAGATCGCCCCCAGAACTTCAGGGCTAAAGACGGGATCCGCCACCGCTAATATAAAGCGGAGGCGCAACTGCCACGAGAAACACGGATCATGAAACACAATCCGGTCAGGCTCCTGATGCTCAGTTGCCTTTGCTTGATGTGCAATGTCGGTACTACACTCGGCGCACCACCAAGCGGAGAACGCACCATCACGGCTGCTGAGATCACTACAGACTTCGTTTCCTTCGAGGCTCAAGTCGGCGATGCGGGCCAGTTCACGTGGTGGTTACCCACAGGGGCGCTGGAGTATGTCTTGCCAATCTCCGCCGGAATCGTTGTGGACCCGACGCGTCCCGAGCTAATGCGCCCGCTCCAGGACGGCTCTCCTTGGTCGCTCACAGAACTTCCGGCATTGGGCCTGCTTTCTAACGATCAACTGCTGGTCTTCATCGTCCCTTGGCCGCATTACGCGGAACTGATCGTCACCAATCGCCTGGGCATCCGGTTTTCATTGCCTAAAGGGCGGCTCTCCGCCGCGCCTGTCGGCATTGTTGCCCAGCGCCGCGCCCGGGATCCGCTGGAGGTCGCGCGCGGTTTTCGGGAATGGCGACGCACCGCCGGGGACACCGGCGCCATCCCCCGGCCGCGAACGCTCACGCAAAAGTTGGCCGAGTTGCCGAGATCAAATGGCTTACTGGGTGCGCCCCACTTCTACCTTTGGGGACCGGCCCTGTTCAGTCGCCACGATGTTTCCAGGAACAATTGGGTACCGTTCGCTAAAGCGCTGCGCAGCGCTCAGCCCGAAAGCTTCGGAAGCAGGCTGGCGAGAATCGTCGAAAGTGACAAGCGGACTGCGCTTCAGGAGTTGGCTGCAGCCGAATGGCCGATGGACTACCTCACGATCGAGGTGGCCGGCGTCATCGACACGGCGCTGGCAGGACGCGATCTGCTCAGGCAAGATCCCGAAGTGCCTGCGGCGGAATTAATTCGCAGCAATAAAAAGGCGCTGGCCGACGCCTTCGGGATATACCTCAATCCGCCGGAATCCTGGGGAGATGGACTATCCACGTCCCTGCTGACTTCGCTTCATGAAGCGGGCATCAACCGGGCGCTTCTGGTGCTAAGTGACTTTTATGGTCGATCATTCCGGCCCGACGTTGTCGCGCAGGCGGAAAAGTTTGGATACTTGATCGGGCCTTACGATTCCTACCATTCAGTCCACTCGCCTGCAGCAGGTCCGAATGACACATGGGAGACAGCCCAGTTCGATCGCGCCGCCTACGAGCAGGGCCGCGTCATCAATGCCGACGGATCGGGACATGGGGGATTCAAGAAGCGAGGTTATCACCTTTCGCCACAAGCTGCCTGGCCGTATGTTCAGGAGCGTGTCGGTCGGATGGTCCGACAAGCTTCTTACTCCGCTTGGTTCATCGATTGCGATGCTACTGCGGAGTGCTTCGACGATTTTAGCCCCGACCATCCGGCTACTCGCATCGAGGATACCAGGTTGCGGCGGCAGCGCCTCGGCTGGCTAGAGTCGAAGCACCGAATGGTGGTCGGCAGCGAGGGGGGGTCGGTTCTTTTCGCCGACGTGATTCACTTTGGCCACGGAGTCCACACGCCTTACATTGGACATCTCGATCCTTCCTTTCGCGATCCACAAAGCCCCTACTATTTGGGACGGCACTGGCCGCCCGATTCACCGGACCAGTCCTTCAAACCTGTTCCATTACCGCCGTCCCTAAAGACCCCTTACTTCGATCCTACTGTGCGAATTCCGCTCTACCGGGCAGCGCTGGGGGATGAATTAGTCGGGGCGCATCACTGGAGCTTCGACTCATTGAAGCTCGCTGACGTCAAAGTGATACGTGAACTAATGGAAATTCTCTATGTGGTGCCGCCCATGTATCATTTGAACCGAGACACGTGGCCAAAACGACGCGATGAGGTCCTTCGGCATCTGGCTTATTGGGGGCCGCTGCACCGAGAACTTGCGACTGTTCCATTGGAGGGCTTCACATGCCTTAGCGCTGACCGACTTGTTCAGCGGACAATTTTTCATCGAAAAGGCAGCAAGATCACAATCACAGTGAACTTTGGCGGCAAAGCCCAAGTGGGCTATGCGCCGTATTCGGCGACGGTAAGCGGCCTACCCTCAATGCCAAAGCAAGTGTTTGCCGCACGGGAATAGGGACAATGAATGCTCAGCGAAATCGCCGGAGCGAAAGCCGGCCGGTCGCCCCAGTTACCAGTTCGGACGTCGATTGCCGACCGCGTCGGTCGGTTCTGCCGTTGGGGAGGGTCTTGAAAAGGACCATCAGCGTCTTCATCGGGGCTCTACTCATTGGCGCGGTGACTGCCGCGGACGTCGCGCCGCTGGAGGCCAGATCGGATGCGCGGGCGGGACAAATCAGAGTCGTCCCCGCATCGGATCGTCTTCTCAGAAAGGCGGCCGAGCGGGAGGACACTTTGGGCAGATTGCTCAAGGCAGCTCAACCCACGATCGGAGTGCCCTATAAATGGGGAGGGACGCGAATGGACAAGGGGGTTGATTGCTCCAACTATACATGGCAGCTCTACCGTTCTCTCGGCACGGAGTATGATGGATTCTTGAGCACCATGGCAATGTCCAGGCTGCAACGAGCCAATGACCTTCGCAAGATTTCCTTCGAGGAAGCGCTGCCTGGGGATCTCTTGGTTTATGGGCATCGAGACAGGGTGGGAAGATGGAGAGGCCATGTCGTGATCTTGGTCGATAAGGAGGGTGACATCACCGGCCACAAAGGCTTGGTGCTTGGGGCGCACGGAGCGAGCATCGGTGAGGTGCAGTACGTGACGTACACTGGTTTCGACAAAGGGTATTTCAAGGATCCTCAGATGCGCCTCGCCAATGTCTTGCGGGTCGCTGGTACACATCAGAAGACTGATCTAGACTAATCCGTTCCCCAAGCCGGTCGCGGCAGCCAACCGCCGTTGAGCCCGTACCCCGAGCCTTGCGTCTTGGCGGCGTAGGCTGAGCTGGTCGTTACGCCTCACCTCGGATCAACCCTTTCTCAATCAATGCCGCCCGCATTTCGTTGGCGAGGGTGATGACGCTGGCGAGGTCGGTGGCTGCGGCTTGGTTGGCGTTGGCCCGCTGGACGGTTGGCGGCGCACCGTGGAAGCCGACCATCGAGGACGTGCGCGCCCCCACCTGACCCTCCCACGACAGTAATCCGGCGTGGCGCTTCAGCCCTCCGTCCGTTGTGTTCAGGATCAGGTAATCGGTCGGGAACGTCCCGCTCGCCGGGTCGGCGGTGACGGTGGCGGGTGTGATCTGCCGCCAGGTCCCGGGCGTGCCGGCAACGGTGCAGAGGAACTCCGCCCCATTCTGGTCGCGCCAGAAGTCGCCGACGTTCCAGGCTCTAGAGGTCGGAGGGCCGTTCAGCGTGTTCGGAATTCCGTTCTGGTAGGTAGGGACGCGGCGGAAGAGTTCTTCGCTGGCGATGACCCAGTTCTGCTGGGACAGCGCGACGAAGCTGACGGCGTCGGTCACATTGAACAGTCGTCCGGAGGCGATGGTGCTCATGCTTTCCTCACGGTGATCTCGTCGAAATTGAGGCTGCGCAGGCCGGCCAAGGAGTAGTAGGCCCGCAACGTGAAGTCGGTCTCGGCGCCCAGCAGCGCCACGAGTTGGGTGTTGGGGATCGTCACGGGGGCGGAATTTCCAACGAAGGCGAGCTCGCCCTTCAGCGTCCCGCCCGTGGTCAGGACCTGGAGCACCGTGGCATCGGCACTGCAATCGAGGTTCTGGGTGACGTTGAACCCGAACCGCAGTTCGCTGGTCGGCGTCCAGTTGACGGTGATGTCCTGCCCGGTGGTGTAGGTAGGGTGATCACCGTCCTCGAACACTCGAAGGTTGGTCGGTGCCGCGGTACGCTGCGCTCGCTTCTGGATCGTGACGCCGATCTCGGGCACGCCAGCGAGGTGGACATCGAGCGAGGAAGCACGACGCTCGAGAGTCCGATAACGGTTAGCCGCGCTCGGAGGTTCAGCTGGAGGATATGGTGATGGGTGGGAATTCCGTCGCTGCAGACTCAGGCTTTGCGGTATCAATCTCCGACTTCAGCATGAACCCGATCCGGCGCCATTTCTGGCCAACTTTGGCCAGCGTTCTTGCATCCGTTCAGCTGGGGGTAATCGCGGATCCAGGGGCGACGAATCCGCCCCTGCCACTGCGCGTTCTGCTCCTGAGCGGGCAGAACAACGACACTCCACTCGGCAAATCGCCCGCCCAACTTCAGTCGCCCGGCAGGAATGCCGCCGGCGACACGGACTGGGTGCTGCTGCTCGAGTCCACGATTTCCAGGTGATGAATCGCATTCTCCATACGGTCCTCCGCTGGATCGAAAGAAGGGATGCGCGATGACCCGACGCGAGTTCATGGCTGGGAGCGCTGTCTGGGGTGCGGCCCTTTCGTTCCCGACCGCTCTACAAGGCGCCGAAGCACCGCCGGTTTTCCCAAGCAGGGGTTACTATCTCTGCTTTATGCGCATGCCCACCTTCGGACTCCCCGTGTGGCGGGCGATCCTCGACGGTGCGGCCGAGGATGGCGTGAACACGGTCATCCTCTGGATGGGGGGCGCGTTTCGCTCCCAGCGGTATCCCATCACCTGGCAGTGGGCCAGGGATCACGAGAATGTGAAGGCCGACTTTGGCGTGGAACTCATTCGGCACGCGCATCGGCGCGGCATCCAGGTACTGCTCGGTTTCACGCCATTCGGTTACGACGGCGTGAATCAGCTTCCCTTGGAGAAGCCGGAATTGAAGGCCTTGGGCCAGGATGGCCAACCGGTTCGTAAATTCGGCATCGGCTGCTGGGGCTGGAACCTTTGCCCGGCCAAGCCGGAGTCACAGCGGTTCATGCGCGAGTATGTTCGCGAGATGGCGTTCGAATTCTATCCGGAGGCGGACGGTCTGTTCGTCGAGTCCAGTGACTACGCCGTCTGCCACTGCGCGGAGTGCGGGCCGGAGTTCTTCGATCGCGAGTTTGCCTTCGTCCGTGCCATCTCCGACGAGGTCTGGGCGCGACGGGCCGAGGCCACGGTGGTGGTCTACCCACACTACTTCTCGGGCGCGAAACTCCGCTTCTCGTTCGGGGATGCGACCGCCTCACGACAGCCATTCGATCCGCGCTGGACGTTGTTTTTCACTCCTCACAGCGCCCCCCTGGAACCCTCGCTCATCGCACGGGCGCGCGGCGCGTGGTGGTGGAACGAGGCGCCAAGCCGGTTCGATATCGCCGGCATTCGTGCAGGTGTCCAGAAGGCCCGCGAAGCCAGGTGCAGCGGCTATGTGCCTTCCCTCGAATGTTACACTTACGTTCAGACCCACGAGGAATTCGGTGAACCCTGGCTTAACAGCCCGTTAAAAAAGTGCCGTTTCGGACTTGGAAAGTTATCCGGCTAATGCGCAGCATAAGTGCAGCGATATGGCACTCGGACAACGCGCCCCACAGCGACAGGAGGAACTCTTCGTCGCCACCCGCTCCATCGCCCAAG
>CAUJJW010000310.1 GCA_963205105.1 Verrucomicrobiota bacterium
TTTTGTGGGTCGGCTTGGGTTCGATGGCACGCCGCAGTTTCCGGACTGCCGCCGACATGTTGGGTTGGGCGAATAGACCCGTGCCGCTGACAAAGGTGTCGGCTCCCGCGAGGGCGCATTCGCGGGCGGTCTCGGGAACAATGCCTCCGTCGACTTCGATGCGGAAACCGAGGCCCAGTTCCTCCCGCCACCGGGCCGCCTGCTGGATCTTGGGCACGGTTTCATGAATGAACGCCTGGCCCCCGAAACCGGGATTGACGGTCATGATGAGCACGAGATCGGCGAGTTTCAGGAACGGCTGGAGCATGCGCATGGGCGTTGGTGGATTGACGGCCACGCCGCATTGCAGTCCGAGGGACTTGATCTTCCAGAGCAGGGGTTCGACGAGATTGTTCAGTTCCGCGTGCACCGTGATGAGGTTGGCGCCGGCGCGGGCGAAGGGTTCCAGGAGGATCTCCGGCCGGGAACACATCAGGTGAACGTCGAAGAAGAGTTTGGTCAGGGGACGCACGGCGCGGACGATTCCGGGGCCGAACGAGACGTTCGGAACGAAATGGCCGTCCATGATGTCGAGATGCAGCCAGTCGGCGCCGGAACGTGAGGCACGGGTGACCTCGCGCTCGAGGCGCGCGAAGTTGGCGGCAAGAAGTGACGGGGCAACAATCACTGCCGGCAGGCTATCGGCGACGCCGTCGGTCGGTCAACCGACGCCCTTGGGGTTTCGTTCGGGCCTTCGGCTTGGCGGAGGCTGGGGCCGGCTGAAGAAGGGACCCCAGGTCGGCGATGAAGGTGTCGACGTCCGCCGATTGGGTGTCCCAGGAGCACATGAGGCGGCAGCCGGTTTCACCCTCGAACACGTAGAAATGCCACCCCAACTGATGGAGCCGGGGGATGGCGTGGGCCGGGAGATCGACGAACACGCCGTTGGCCTGGGTGGGGTGAAGGAAGCGGAGGTCGGGCAGTGATTTCAGGCTGGTGGCGAGTCGGGTGGCCATCCTGTTGGCATGAAGCGCGTTGCGCAGCCATGCGCCGGAGCCCAGCAGGCCAATCCATGACGCGGCCGAGTAGCGCATCTTGGAGGCGAGTTGTCCGGCCTGTTTGATCCGATACTCCAGTTCGTGGGCGAGGTCGGGTTGGAACACGACGATGGCCTCGCTGGTCAAGCCCCCGTTCTTGGTCGCACCCAGGCTGAGGATGTCGATGCCCGCCTGCCAGGTGATGCTCTTGGGGGCAACGTCCAGGGAAGCGACGGCGTTCGCGAACCGGGCCCCGTCGAGGTGGGTGCGCAGTCCGTGGTTGTGGGCGACCTCACTTAGGGCGGCGATTTCGGCGCCGGTGTAGACCGTGCCGCATTCGGTGGATTGGGTGAGGCTGAGGGCGGCCGGTTTGGAGGAGTGCAGGGGAAAGTGATCCCGGATGGTGGCGTCGACGATGTCCGGGGTGACTTTCCCGTGGTCGCCCGATAGGGGGAGGAGTTTGGCGCCGCCGGTGAAGAACTCGGGGGCGGCGCATTCATCGAGCTGAACGTGGGCGGAACGGTGGCAGAGGACGGCGTGGTACGGCCGGCAGATCGAGGAGAGGGCGAGGGCGTTGGCCGCGGTTCCGTTGAAGACGAAGAAGACGGAGCAATCGGTTTCGAACCATTCCCGGATGAGATCGGAGGCCCTTGCGGTCCAGGGATCGTCCCCGTAACCGGTGGCGTGGCCCGTGTTGGCTTCGGCGAGAGCGCTCCAGACTTCGGGGCAGATGCCGGAATTGTTATCGCTGGCGAAGTGGCGGGGGCGATGAGCGATGACTCGGGTCACGGACGGATGGAAGCGGTCAGGAGCGCGCGGAGGGAAGTTGAAAAATGCGGGTGAGAGGAGGAACAGTCTGGTCAGTGCCGAGCGATGGGCTTGAAGTGATGGAGTTTGGATCGCTAACGTCCGACAACGCGTCCAGCACGGGTCGGCCGCGCCCATGATGCGAACGTGGCTAGAAACGGATGATGGACGGGTAGTAGAAATTCGCGGAACGCTGACGATTGGTCGGGCGAGTTCCAGCGGTTATCAGGTTCTTCAGGAGGACGTTTCTCGCCGCCACGCACTGATTCACCACCAGGGGATAAGCGAACACTGGCTCGTTCATTTCGGAAGGAACGGCACGCTGTTGAACGGGCGACGGATCACGCAGCCGATTCGGTTGAGGAACGGCGACGTGATCGAGATTGGGAAGCGGCGGATGACATTTCGGTGTGAGACCGAAGGCTTTTCGGAGACAGTTCGGACCACCACGAAGGCGACGGTCTCGACGGTGCGGGTGGAGCAGCGAATCCTGCTGCTGGCAGACATCTGTGGTTTTACCAGACTTAGCCAGAGCCTGCCGCCAGATGACTTGGCCTCCTTGGTCGGCACATGGCTTGCCGCATGTAGGGACCTCGTGCACGAGAGTGGTGGATCCATCAACAAGTACCTGGGGGATGGATTTTTTGCGACCTGGCCGGCGACGGACCGAGTGGCGGCCGAATTTCCGCGGCTTCGGTCGCACCTGACCGAGGTGCAGCACGAAGCTGCCGCCGCATTCCGCTTCGTGGTGCATGTGGGGGCGACGACCGTTGATTCCTCGATGGTGGACGGCGAGGAGACGTTGATCGGGCCAATGGTCAATTTTGTGTTCCGCATGGAGAAGATCGCGGCGAAGCACGGGATGCCGAGGCTTTGGAGTCGAGAAGCCTCCGAGTTTCTGGCTGGCAGGATGGTATTCTCGCGGGGGATTGAGAGTGAGGTTTCCGGCTTTTCGGGACGGCATGAATTCTTTGTGGACGAATAGAGACGACGCGTTCGGACGGCCGGTGTTGGACGAACGCTGCCAGCAGATCAGGCGACATCACGAACAGACCCAACCGACGGCATGGAACCGATGCATCCAGGGGCGCGCGCTCCGTTGCGGGTCGACTCCCAGGTGGGAGGCGGGCGTTACCTGCTGCAGCGAAAGCTGGGCGAAGGTGGGATGGGCTCCGTCTGGGTGGCGTGGGATCGCGAAGTCGGGAAGCACTATGCCCTGAAGTTCCTGGCGGATGGGGTCACGGGTGACCTGGAGCACTGGGTGCGCCTGCGTCAGGAGATCCTTCACGCCCAGGAGCTACGGAACGAGCATATCGTTGGGTTCTTCGACCTGGTGGTGTCGCCTGGCGAAGCCCCTTTCCTGAAGATGGAGTACGTGGCCGGACGGAATCTGGATGAGATTCGGCGTGAGCAACCTGGCGGGGTGCTGTCCTGGGAGTGGTTAGGGCCGCTGATGTCTCAATTGTGCGATGCGCTGCAGCACGCCCACGAACGCGGCATCATCCATTGTGACATCAAGCCCTCAAATCTGATGGTCGATGGGTTTGGGCGGGTCAAGCTGGCGGATTTTGGGATCGCGCAGGTGGCAACCTCGGGAACTGGGGAGGCCGAGGGTCGTGTCTTTGGCACCAAGGCCTACATGAGCCCCCAGCGATTGTCGCGGCGGGTGGCGGAGGTCTCCGACGATCTGTACGCATTGGGGGCGACGATTTACGAGTTGCTCACCGGGGAACCGCCATTTGCCGGGGAGGACATCTCAGCGAGGATTCTCGGGGAAACGCCGGAGCCGATTTCCGACCGGCTTCGCCGTCTCGGGGTCAACAACGAGGTGCCAGTGAAGGTGCGGCAGGTGATTGCTCGGTGTTTGGACAAGGAATCCGCGTCCCGACCGGCCAGTGCGCGCGATTTGGCTCGTGCGCTGTCGCCGTTGGCGGGAATTCCCGCACCAAGCCATGCGAAGACTTTCCTCCCACCGAAGCCTGCTCCTCCGATAGTGCAGGTGGAGCCGAGGGTCGAATCAGACACCGGTGCGCGTGGTGGAACCTGGGGAAGGGTGGTGACCGGTCTCGCTTTGGCTGCCGCCCTGCTCACGGCGGGAGCTTGGCTCCTGTGGGAGCGCAGCCCGGTGGTGTCCGTGGTCGCTGACACCACGAACAACTTGGAAACTTCGGTGGCTGATCCGGAGGATGCCGGATCTTTGGTGTCGAAACCCAAGGACCCGACGGACCCGGTCACGCCGGCGCCGTCAGAACCCGACGGCACGCTCCAGATCTCCGCGTGGGATACCCGACGGACGCTTGGGTTCGACAAGACGCAGTTCGAGATTCGCATCATGCTGGATGGCCAGGAGGTGCGGCAGCGCTCGATGAAGCATGGAACGGCGTGGGTGCAGGACCTGGCCCCTGGCGACTATGTCGTGGTGGTGGCGATGAGGCGGGATGCGGGCGACGCATGGGCCGACGAAACCGAACTTTCGCGACGTGTGCGGGTGACGAGTCAGGGCATGGCCGAAGTTCGTTTCGCGTATGGATTCCGGGAACTGCTGGTCAACGTGCCGGATGTCGACGAGGCCCAGGTGCTGGTGCGAATGGGTGGCAGTTACAAGCCCGGGCTGGCGGGAGTTCCGCGGAAGGTTGTTCCCGGGAAGAAGCGAATCCAGGTGATGGCGCCAGGATATCGGACGGTGGAGACGGACGTGCTTGTTCCAGACGATGGGCCGGCCCGGTATGTGGCGGAAGTGGCGCTGACCCGAGATCCGACGCCGCAGTTGAGGCAGACGTGGTTGCGCCCCGACCGTGGCCACTCGGGTTGGGCCCCTGGGCCCTTCGTCTGGCTCGGACTGACCAATGCCTCGGTCTGGATCTGCACGCATGAGTTGACTGTGGGCGGATTCGCACCCTTCGCCGCATCTCGCTCCCTGACCAACGGGATGTCGGTGATGACCGCCGGTGGGTGGGTCTTCCGGGAGGACAAGAACTGGCGTGACCCTGGCTTTCCTACGGGCGACGACCACCCATTGGTCGGGGTGAACTGGCATGAAGCGCTGGAGTACTGCGCGTGGTTGACGGCAAAGGACCTGGCCGACGGTCTCCTCACGCCGCGTCATCGGTATCGGCTACCGCGCGCGGTCGAATTCGAAACCGCCGCGATGACGATGAAGCCCGTGTCGGACTGGGACAACCTCGCGGGAGAGGAGGTGTTGGGAACCGAGGTCTGGAACCCGCGCTGGCAGGAATGGAAGGGGCATCGGGACCCCTATGTGTGGACGGCTCCGGTGACACGTTGGGACATGGGGCCCTTGGCGGGTAGTGCCGGTTGTCGAGATCTGATGGGGAATGTCGCCGAATGGTGCGAGGACCTCTTCCATCCCTCGATGAACGAGGGATTGGGGCTGGAGGCGGGCAGTTATCATCTGCGGCCACCTCCACAGGGCACCTATCGGGTAGTGAAGGGCGGATCTTGGTTCGATGCGGATCGGGATGATGCGAATCCGCGGGTCTCCGGGCGGGCGCCGCCGGATTCCCGGCGCAATACGATCGGATTTCGAATGGTCCTCGAGGAGAGATCCGATCAGGAAAATGGGAATCCTGCGCCATGAGATCCATCGTTCCGATTGGAAACATGCGGTGGAGGGTCAGGTTGGTCCTGGGCATGGTTGCCTGGGGCCTGGGATTCTGTTTGCCGCGTGCTTCAGGAGCAGACGGCGCCGACGCTCGTCCTCAGGCTGAAATCCTGCTCAGTGACGGAACGGACTCGGAAATGGTGCTTCGCCGTTCGATCCTGCCTCGAGGCGATCCGAGCTACTTCATGATCCGGACGGTGGGTTTGAAGAATGTACGGGCCAGGACCAGCACTGAAGGCCGGTCCAGCGGGCCGCGAGTTCGCGATGTTCAATGGTTGTTGCAGCAAGGACAGACAAACACCTGGAAGCTGGTCTTTGAGCGCCTGAATCCACAAAAGCTCTTTGATCTAGAGATCAGTGGCGAGGTGGAACGAGGATTCCAGACTGCGGATCCCCGATCGGGTGTGAAGCGGACGCTGAGAAACATCGGCGTGGGGGAGGTTTGGCTCATGGAAATCGGGCATGGTGTGATGTTGCCGCATCCGAGAGACCAAATCGACCGGACAGTGGAAACCCTGCGCGACCTCGGGATGATCGTGAGGATCCTGGATCTGCGTCGGAAGCCGATGCTGGGAAGTGCGACGGAACCGCGTCGCTGGCTGACCGTGGATGCCGAAACGCTCCTGAACAGGCGGGGGATGCCCAATTTCGTTCCCTACTTTGCGCGTCAGCTGGCGAAGGAGGTGCGGACTCAGAAGGACAATATTCCGGCGGAAGAAGGGACGCCGGTGGTGCTCGGATTCATTTTTGTGGACGACCGGTTGCAGGTCAATGGGCGGGATTCCGGTCTTCGAGGTGATTGTGGGCTTCGGGCGGCGACCGAAGTGAACCATGCCATCGAGGGAGTGAGCCGCGTGGAGGAAGCCCACTTCGCTCGCTCGGTCCTGGATCGGAAGCGCGACGGACTTCCGCCGGGTGAACCGCCTGCGGTTCTGGATCGGCTTTCCGAAACGGTCCTGCGCGGGCCGCTGGAGGGATTTCCTGTCGAGGATGTTTCCGGGTTTGTCCGGTTACGACGTGGTCCTGCAGGCGGCGCGCGAGGTGAATGATTCGGACGCGAGGGCGGCAACGAAAAAGGGGTGCCTGGATGGTCCAGGCACCCCGGCAGTTACCCCTGATGGCAGGGGGGCGCTACTGGCGCAGTCGATAGAATGCGGGGGCACCGGTCGCTGCCGTTGAGTAAGGCGACGCGGCTCCAGCCACGGCGCTCCAGCCGCTGGGGAGGGCGGTGGAACGTTCCAGGGTGCCGCCTCCGGTCCAGGTGATTTCCACCCTTCCGGCGGCGAGCTTGATGGAGGAGAACGCCGGCACGGTGGTCACCGGGCTGCCGATCCCGCGAATGATCAAGCCGCTGATGCCGCCCGAGTTGTCCTCCATTTCGGCGAACCAGAGGTACTCACCGGCTTTGAGGTCCACGGTGACCGTGCGGCCTTGGCCCATCGGGAGGATGGCCCCGCCATCATCCAGGTCCACGCCGGCATAATTGCCGGTGTTCTGAGTTGCGGGGGCTTTGGTGCCGGCGATGTCATCGACCCAGACCTTGCCGAAACGGCCGTTGCTGTCGGTGGTGCGACCCTCGAACGCCGTCACGTTGTACTTGCCGGGTTTCAGCCCGGCGAAGCGGAAGAGCAACTCGCTGCCGGCGGTGTCCGGGTTCCGGTACATGTAATCGTCTTTGACGATGGCTGGTACCAGGATCCCGTCATAGATCGCATCGAAACCTTCCAGAGTCGGGTTGTTGGCGGTCTGACCCAAGGCTGCCGGGTATTCGTTGGCCGCGGAGAGAGCGGCGTTGTCCATGATGGTGATCGTGACGTTCTTGTTGGCGTCGCTGGAGAAGTCCCTGAGCTTCCAGGTCACTTCGGTGGCGTCGGCATTGGCAACACCTTCGCCGCCGTTCGCCGTGGGCGCATCGAAGGTCCAGGTGGGAATAATGTCCCAGTCGGTCAGCGGCGCGGGAGCTTCCAGCGGATTGCCATCGGGGTCGTTCGGGATGCGCTCGTTTTCGGTCTGGCCGAAATCGATCTTGAACAGGCCCTTGGTGTTGGAGATGTCGACCACCGGTTTGACGATCATGCCGCTGATGCCGCCGGAATTGTCCTCCATTTCGGCAAACCACAGGTACTCACCGGCTTTGAGGGTCACCTGAACAGTCCGAGGTTGCCCCTTGGGGAGCGCGACACCATCGGCGTCGACGCCGGCGTAATTGCCGGTGTTCTGCTGGGCCGGCGCCTTGCTGCCGGTGATGTCGTCCACCCAGACCTTGCCGAAGCGTCCATTGGAGTCGGTGGTCCGACCCTCAAACACGGTGACGTTGTAGGTGCCGGGGTTGATGTTCGCGAACCGAAAGAGCATCTCGCTGCCCGCGGCATCCGGATTGCGGTAGAGGTAGTCGTCCTTGACGATGGCCGGCACGTAGACGCCGTCGTACGCGACGTTCAGCCCTTCGAGGGTAGGGTTGTTGGCGGTCTGACCGAGGGCGTACGGAGGGGCTTCCGCGTTCAGCTGTTCGGCCAGGGCCTTGTTGTCGAGCATGGTCAGGGTGACGTCGCTGTCGCCGTCTTTGGAGAAGTCCCGAAGTTTCCAAGTCACTTCGGTTCCGTCCGCGTTGGCGACACCTTCACCCCCGTTCGCCGCGGGGTCGGCGAAGGTCCATGTCGGAATCACATCCCAATCCTTGAGGGGTGCGGGCGCTTCGAGAGGGTTGCCATCCGGATCCAGTGGGATGCGCTCG
This sequence comes from Verrucomicrobiota bacterium, assembly GCA_963205105.1. Taxonomy (GTDB): domain Bacteria; phylum Verrucomicrobiota; class Verrucomicrobiia; order Limisphaerales; family CAIMTB01; genus CAIMTB01. The sequence continues at coordinate 8,180 of CAUJJW010000310.1, forward strand.
TTTTCGGTCTGACCGAAATCGAGCTTGAACAATCCTGCCTCGGTTCGCGTGGCGGATGGCAGGCTGAGGGCTGCTATCGTCGCCGCAAACAGCATCGTTTGGGTTTTCTTCATGGGTACCGTGTTTCGCTGGTTGGAGTTGTTGGGAACCACATTTCATCCACACGGATGCGCACAAGGCGCTTGGATGAGGGGGATGAGTAGGAATTATCAAAAGGGCGAAGGGGGTGTCCATGAACATCTTGTGTTGAGTGGCAAGACGTTTCTCCCAATCGATCGCAGGGAGGCACCTCGGCACCGGATTCCGCTTCCGCCGGCAATGGTGGGCAGCTCAGATTCGTGTCCGATGATTGCCCGCGTCGCCCTCGATCTCGCGCTCCGCAAGGAGTTCGATTACTCGATTCCGGCCGAGCTGGCCGGTCGGGTGGAGCTTGGGGCGCGGGTGAAGGTGCCGTTCGGTCGCCGCGAAATCCTCGGGAGCGTGGTGGCGGTGTTGGAAACCTCTCCGCAGACCAACCTGCGGGATATCGTCGCCGTGGTTGGGCGCCAGGCGCAATTGACGCCCATGGTTCTGGAACTGGCCCGTTGGATGGCCGGCTACTACTGCTGTCCTCTGGAAACCGCCCTGAAGAGCGTTCTCCCGGAGTCGGTCCGCCAGGAGCAGGACGGATGGCGGGAGCGTTTGACGGTGCGCACACTGCCCGTGCATGGGGAATTTCCAGAACTCACCCAGCGCCAGCGGGAGGTCTGGAACATTCTCGAGGAATGGCGGGAACTTCCGCTCCAGGAGTTGCTGAAGCTGGCGGAGACCACGGCGGAAACGGTGCGGCGCCTGGAAGACAAGGGGTTGCTGGTCATCCGGAACGAGATTTCCGAGCGCGATCCATACGCCGAGGACGTGATCCTGCCCACGGAATCGCTCACGCTGAACGAGGAACAACGGGTGGCGCTGGCGGCCGTCGTCGAGGCTTTGAACGGGTTGGAGCAGGGCCGGACCGACGCCGCAGCAGCCGCCTCAACCGCGGCCGCGGTTGTGGAGAAGTCTTCCGGAGATGCAGGCGGAGTATCCGCCACGCCGAAGGGTTCGGCTTCGGGCGCGCCCGTGTTCCTGCTGCATGGCGTGACGGGTTCCGGGAAGACCGAGGTGTATCTGCAGGCTTTGGCCCATGCCCTGGCCCAGGGACGCGGCGCCATTGTGTTGGTGCCTGAGATCTCGCTGACGCCCCAGACCGTCGAACGCTTCAAGGCGCGCTTCAATCATGGTCCCAGTCGCACGCTGGTGGCGGTTCTCCACAGTCATCTGTCGGCGGGCGAGCGCCATGACGAGTGGCAGAAGATCCGGCAGGGACGGGCGCGCATCGTGATTGGCGCGCGTTCGGCGGTGTTCGCGCCGGTGGAGCGTCTGGGGTTGATCGTGGTCGATGAGGAACACGAGTCCTCCTACAAGCAGGCGGAAGCCCCGCGGTATCATGCGCGGGATGTGGCGGTGGTGCGGGCGGGACGGGAAGGGGCGGTGGTGGTGTTGGGTTCGGCCACGCCCTCCATGGAGAGCTATCACCACGCGCGATCGGGGAAGTACCGGATGCTGGAGCTGAAGCTGCGGGCGGACAACGCGAAGATGCCGATTGTTCGGGTAGTGGACATGCGGACGGAGGCCCGGAAACAGAAGGGGCCGCCGGTGTTCTCGCATCCCTTGCACGAGGCGATTCTCCAGCGGTTGGAGCGGAAGGAGCAGGTGATGCTGTTCCTGAACCGGCGCGGGTATTCGACGTCGTTGCAATGCCCGCTGTGCGGGTACGTCGCCGGGTGTCCGAACTGTTCCGTGGCGCTCACCTACCACCGGCAACGGCAGAAACTCTGCTGCCATGTGTGCGGTCACGAGGAAGCGGCTCCTAAGCAGTGTCCGGACGAGAAATGTCGGAACCCCGGGATCCGTTACTCGGGATTGGGCACCGAGCGTCTCGAGGAGTCCCTGGTGAAGCAGTTTCCCCATGCCCGCCTGGCGCGGATGGATTCGGACACGTTGAAGAAGAAGTCGGACTACCGGCGGGTGCTGACCGACTTCCGGACCGGCAAGGTCGACATTCTCATCGGCACGCAGATGATCGCGAAGGGGTTGCATTTCCCGAACGTGACCCTGGTGGGGATCATCTATGCGGACCTGGGATTGCATCTCCCGGATTTTCGAGCGGGCGAACGAACGTTCCAGCTGTTGACCCAGGTGGCGGGGCGGGCGGGGCGCGGCGACATCGAGGGGGAAGTGTTTGTGCAGGCGTTCACCCCGTTCCACCCGGCGATCCAATACGCGCGTCGCCATGATTACATCGGCTTTTATGAGCAGGAGATCGAGTTTCGGGAGGCGTTGAAGTACCCGCCGTTTGCGCGGGTGGCGCTGGTGACCTTGCGTGGGCGCAACGAGGAGAAGGTCCAGTTCATGGCGGATCATGTGCGCAAGGAACTGGAGAAGTTCATGGGCACGATCCGTGATCTGATCGTGGCAGGACCGGGGCCCGCGCCATTGGCGAAGGCGGAGAGTTTCTATCGGTACCAGATCATGCTGCGGACCCGGGCCATGAGCCGGTTGGCGTCGTTGTTGGACCCCTGGGCCAGCCAGCTGGAGCTGCCAGACGACATCCGGCTGACGCTGGACGTGGATCCGGTGGACCTGATGTGAGCTCGGCCGGGCGGCCAGGCTCAGGGCAGTTCGCGGATGCGGAGGTTCTTGAACTCAATCGGAGCGCCCTCGGATTCCAGGCAGAGGAAGCCGGTGTTGGCTTTGCAGTCGGTGCCGCCGGAGACTTCTTCACCGTTCACCCAGAGCCGGACTTCGCCATTGATGCAGCGGATGTAGTAGTGGTTCCACTCGCCGAAGCCGCGGCTCAAATTCTTGCGTGGGAAGGCGCGTTGGCTGTTGGGAGCCACGGGTGGGAACGGCTTCATGGTGGATTTGCCCACGGGAAACACATCGCCGTTGCTGGTGAACCAGTCGGCCTTTTTCCCGGTGCTTTTCTCGTACTGCTCGGTGTAACCGTGGTCGAGGATCTGGACCTCGATGCCACCGGGCGGCAGTTGGCCGGGCTTGAGGTTGGAAAGCGCCTCCGGCGTGGCCCAGACGAAGACCCCCGAGTTGCCGCCGGAGCTCAGGTGCTTCCATTGCAGCACCATTTCGAAATTGGTGAACGGCTTCAGGGTCCGCATCACCCCGACCGGTTTTCCGGTGCAGGAAACGCCCTCGGCATTCCAGGTCCAGGTGTCGGCATGGCAGTTCACGTTGGTGAAATCCGCGGACCCCAAGCTGCGCCAGTCCGGTCCGATGCCATCCACGAACGCCTTGGGAGGCGTCGAACCAGCGGTCCCATCCGCTGCACGGGTGGTCAGCGGCAGGAGAGCGGCAAGGCAGAGGGCAGCCAGTGTGAGAGGAGCCAGGAGCGGGCGTTGCATGAGGCGACTTTAGGGCGTGGACCCCGCGGCGTCGCGACCATTGTTGGCCAGCAGGTTCTCCTGGGCGCATCTCCGTGTTGTCGGAGGACACAGCCCTCTTTTCGACAGGATGGACACGATGAACAGGATGAAATGCCGTTCCGCTTGGGTTCCTGAGCATCCTGTGAATCCTGTGAATCCTGTGAATCCTGTCCAAAACCCTCCGATGATGGGAGAGCTCGCCTCCACAACACGGAGACACGCCCGGTTCTCCTGAACTGGCTAGCGGCCGACGCTCCAGTCGGCGAAACGGCGGGCCACGTCCTGACCCCAGGTTCCGTACCAGGCATACCCGTTGCGTCGTTCGTGCTCGATTTCCGCGAGGGAGCCTCGGACCACACCGTCCCGGCCGGTGAAAATCGGCCGGTTGGTGGGGATGTCGTAGAAGCGTGCCCAAATCGGAGGCGCTCCAGGTTCGGCGATCACAAGCACATCGTCGTCGGAGCGGACGACGTAGAGGTCTGGCAGAGCGGACCGGGCAAACCACGCTGCGCCGGCCCGGATGGCCTGGTGGATGTCCGGCCGATCGGACTTCAGATCCATCAGCAAGTGCAGCACGCGCGCGCTTTCGGCGCCGCTGAGCGATACGGGTTCGAAGCTGCGTGCGGGGCGCGGTTCGAAGGTGATGGCGTCGTGTTGGGCACACCAGACCGTCAGGACGCCTTCGACTCGAACCTGGCACTGGAGGATGCAATCAATGCCGCGGTTGAAAGCCGCCCGGCACTCTTCGAGCCGCTCGGGTTCGAGGAAGGCGAAATCCGGACTGCGTGGCACCTCACGCAGGAACTCCAGAATCCGGACCATGGTGTTGTCGTTGAAGGTGATGTGCCGCGCGTAGCCACTTCCGGGTGGATAAGATTGCGGCCAGCCGCCGCTGGCATACTGCGCTTCGAGGATATGGTGCAGCCCTCGTTGCAGGGCGGCACGGGCGGGTTTGTCCCCGGTGACACGTTGGAAGCGGGCCAGGAAACGGAGTTCACCGAGCGTGGCGCCGTTGTCGAAGGTTCCCCGGCGCTGAGCAGGGTCGCCGGTGTACGGGGCGGCGGCGGTGTTGGTGTTTTTTGGCCAAGCTCCGTGGCTCGACTGGTGGCTGAGAACGTTGGTGGCCAGGACTGCCGCGGAGCGTGAGGCAAACCAGGTGTGGCTCTGACGCAAGGCTGCAGCGGCATCCAGGCGCTCATGCGACGCGAGACGACGGGCGATGGCCGGGTGGCGCACTTCGGCCTCGGCAAATCCCAGGAACCTGGCCCAGTCCACCTCGGTCAGGTCATGTCGACCGCGTCGCAGGTGGTAGCGCAAGCGGGTTCCGATGGGTTGATCGAGAGCCGGTTCCGGCGACGTTGGCAGGCCTTCCGTTCCAAGAATCTGGAACACGGGTGAGGCATGGACGGCGGCGAGGAATTCACCCTTGGGATCCGCCCAGGAGTCCTTCTCGGCACTGGCCAGATACACAGGCCGCGGAGCGAGCAAGGCGATCAATTGGTGTTGGTCGACCGGCAGGCGTTCCTCGTGGTCGGCAAAGTTGGCGAATTGCGGGCAGAACCAATGGGGAAAGGCGTGGGTGATGATGCCCACCGTTTCGCCGAAGTCCCGTTTGCTGAGGGCCGCCCCGCCGCAACCCGAACCGTTGGCAATGATGGCGGCGAAGCGCGGGTCGTTGGCACCCGCCCAGAGGGCGGCCTTGCCCATGCGCGAATGGCCGATGACCACAACGGCGCTCGAATCCACGGAACGGTCGGTGCTGAAGTAATCCAGGGAGCGAGCCAGTCCCCAAGCCCATGCACCGAGTGCCCCCGGGGCGTCATCGGCTCGGCCTGCCGCGGAAGGAGCCAAGCCCAGCAAACGGAGAGCGCCGTTGGCGTAATTGTTGGTGGAGTCGGGCGCGAGTTCCTGGGTGTCCAGGCTGGCCAGGGCGTAGCCGCGGCGCAGGATCGATCGACCCACCTCGTCGCCAACGTTCTCCGGGAAAGACGTGTGGTCCGGATCCCTGGCCACGGCGGGAGTCGGGGCCGGTTTCGAGGTGTCGAACAGGTGGACGCCGACGAATGCTGGCACCGGCTGCTCCACTCGATTCGGAATGAAGACGGTGAACCGAAGCACTGGGGTGGACGGTTCCGAGGAACCGGGTTCGGGCAAATCCAGCACCACGTCGCGCCGAGTGGCGAGTCCGTCCATGGCCCGAGCCTCCTCGCGAACCACGCGCCACCGGAAGATCTTGGGCGCGGGTGGGAACCGTCCGTAGACCTGGCTCTCGAACAGCCGAAGCAACTCGGGGCGGCGGTCACGCTCCCATCCCTGGGCCGAGGCGACCCGACGACCGTCCTCGAGACGGAGCGGGTCGGGCAGCACGTAGGGAGCGACTTTGGCTTCGTCGTGGTTGGCCCGCCGCGGGGTGGCGCCCAAGCAAGAGAGGACAGTGGCGAGGATGACCCAAGCTCGGATGAGGGCCCGAACCCGCGGTGCTTTTGTGGAACGCGCCTTCATCGCTTGGGGAAAAGCTCCATGAGCGCGTCGGCGAAGATCGCCATGCCGCCGGCATCCGGGTGGTTGATGGAGTTCAGCATGACGGAGGTGTGCGGAATGCCCTGGCGCCACAATCGGCCGTAGCGGCGGGCGGCATCCGCGACGGCGATGTGGTTTTCGGCTCCGAATCGTCGGAGCCCCTTCACGTACGGTCGCGGGTCCTCATCGATGTCCCGTTCGCGGTCGAGTCCCATCCAGTCGGGTCGCACGTAGTGGGGCGTCAGGATCACCCATTCGGCACCGATGGCGCGGAAGTCATCGCGGAACCGTGCGTAGTGGGATTGGACCTGGTCCACGTTGAGTCCGGCGTCATTCACGAACTCGGAGACAATCAGGTCGGGTTTCGCGGCCAGAACCTTCTCCTGGTAATTGTGGGGACTGCCGGGCGGTTCAGCGAGGTAACTGCCGGTGTTTCGGCCACCCCAGGCCTCGGTCATGAGTTCGATGTTGGCTTGCGGGAACCTGGTCTTGAGCCGGGTGACGAACTGCACCTGCCATCGGTTGCGATCCGGCTCCGGCACATACGAGCCGTCGGTCACGCTGTCGCCCCAGGCCAGGATGCGAACTGGCGCGCCGGACTTCAGACGTTCCAGAGTCTTGGGGAGGAGGACTTCGGCAACCGACGGTGAGGTCGCTTGAGGTTCGGGATAAGCGGACTCCAGGATCGGGAAGAGATGGTGTTCGGACAGGCGCGGGACCAGGCCGGGGATCCAGAGGTTGGCGAGGCGACGCTCTCCCGATTCGAGGGTGGGTTGTTGAGGCGCTGCGGCTCGCGCCAAGCCGGGGCGGAACACGATCTGGCCGAGCCGGGTCAGGATGATGGAGTCCAGCCGAAGTGGCGCGTACCGGTAGCTGGCGAACACCGGCTGGTTCTCGGCGATGGCTCCCCCCGCCAGGCGGCCGAAGGTGCCCCATTGGAGGTCGGCGCCGAAGTCCACCTCGGGTTGAAAGTTGGCTCCATCAGGTCCAGGAGCGGCTCGGAGCACCAGACTGGCTG
>CAUJJW010000311.1 GCA_963205105.1 Verrucomicrobiota bacterium
CCAATCCAGGGCATTGCCGATGTCCGGCGTCAGAGCGACGAGGTTGGTGCGGAACGCGCCGCCCACACTGACGAAGGCGCCGCCAGCGAACACAACATCCCCGTGGGCCACCAGGGTTTCGACGGTGCCGCTGGCGAATGGGTCCCAGGGAAGCAGAGCGCCATCGAGCAGGTTGAACGCGGCCAGACGACCTCGGGCCTGGCCGGCGATGCTGGTGAAGGCCCCGCCGACGTAGAGCACGCCGTTGGTGCCGACACTGAAGGCCAGGATGGAGGCGTTGGGGGATGGGGCCCAGTCGGTGGCGACGCCGGTGTCGAGCGTGACCGATCCGGCATTGGTGCGACTGGCGCCTCCCAGTGAGTTAAAGCGGCCGGACACGAACAGATTCGTTCCATGGGCGAGCAGGGATTCCACCTCGCCGTTGGCGTGGGTGTTCCAATCCAGGACCGCGCCGGTGTCGGGTGCCAGCGCGACAAGGTTGGTCCGAGCGAGATCACCCGCGGTGTCGAAAAACCCGCCCGCATAAAGCACGCCGTCGTGGAGGGAGATGGCGTTCACCAGCGGCCGCGCGTTGGTGACCGAAGTTTGCAAGGCGGCGTTCCATGGAAGAATGGCGCCGTCCTCCACTTGAACGGCGGCGATGCCGGCGCGTGCTACCGGGTCGATCAGGGAAAAGAGGCCGCCGACGAATCCAGTGGTGGCATCCTCGCTCAAGGCGACGACGCGGACAGGCCCCGCTGGGTGGAGCGGTTGAACCAGTTCGCTCGCGCCGGTGGTGAGAGAAACCAGGTCAAAATTCATCCCTCCCTGGGCTCGGACGAAGTCACCGCCGATTGCAAGGTGTCCGCCGTTGGCGGCGATCGATGCGACGGTTCCAGGGATGTTGGCGGTCCAGGCGAGGATTTCCCCCGAGGTGGGATCGAGTGCTGCGAGATTGGTGCGAGCGATTCCGCCGATTTGGGTAAAGGTTCCGGCCAAGTACAGGCGGTTGTCCTGCAGAACCGCCGAAGTGATGGGACCATCGGGGTCCGGGCGTATGGGTAGGAGGGTGCCGGTGAAGGAGTTCAGGACCGCGACGTTGGTGCGGGCTTCGCCGGCCATGGAATTGAACCGGCCGCCGCAATAGAGGGTAAGTCCGGACAGCACCAGTGCATTGACCGTGCCGTCGGGGGAGGGGTTCCAGCCGGTGGCGGCGCCCGAACTGGCGTCGATCGAGGCGAGGTTGGAACGGGTCTGCCCACCGGCATTGGTGAAGCTTCCGCCGACCAAGATGCGGGTTCCTGCAATGGCGATAGCGTTAACGGTCGCGCCTCCGATGTTGGGATTCCAAGGCTGGACCAGGGCATTGGCGGTGGCGATGGAGGCGAGGCGGTTGCGCGGTTGTGCGGCCACGGTGGTGAAGGTTCCGCCCAGGTAAATCGAGCCTCCCGCAACGCTGATCGCCCGCACGGTGGAGCCGACATTCAGATTCGCGACCCAGCCTGGATTGACGGTGCCGTCCGAACGAAGGTGGGCCAGACCGACGCGGGGCAGACCTCCAATGGAAGTAAAGGTTCCTCCGACGTACCAGCCGCCGTTCGAATCCGAAACCACGGTTTCGATCGGCCCGTTGGCTCTGGCCTGGGTGAAATCAACAATCCCCGATGGAACCGCCAGCACCAGACCGGATCCCGAGTTCACCCCCAGTTGGGTGAAGGCACCGGCGAGAAAGGCGATGCCGTTGGTGATCACCAAGTCCCGGATGGGTGCGTCCGTGGATGGAAAGTCCAGACGAGCACCATCGGAAGGAAGGCGCTCGGCGTGGGAGGATGAGGGAACCAGACCCGCGAGCAGGGCGGCCAGTCCCCACGACATCAGGGCAGGGCGAAAGCTCCTGGGCTGAGGGTGCGCGGGCTGGCGTCGGCACGGCGATAAGCAGGAAGAGCTGGGATTCATGATGCTGAACACTGACGGTCCAAACGGCGGAATGACCCTGGTTCCACGGCCTTCCCCCTTTGTGCAAGTCAGGCTCGGGGATTCCGCGGCATGACTTCGTTTTCAGGCCGACAGTGCTGGCAGTCCTACAGGATCGGATTCAAAACTCAAGCCCTACGACTTTCGCGTAACTCCGCCTCTGCGACCTGGATCCACCTCCCATCTCCACACTGGATCCCTTCGTCGATACCGCAGACCCTCCGACCGTCCCACGGTCGATGGGGGACCCTCCGATCAGGGCCTGGGCGCGGGTCCGTTGGGCTCGGCGCCCTCTGCAGGCCGCCCGGGAGCTTGGCTGGATTCATCCGCGGCAATCCGACGGATGTACTCCTGGAAATCGGAATCCTCGCCTTGCAGCAGGGTCGGAAGGGCTTCGCGGAAATCCGCTCTCCGGCACCATTCCCGCATGTAATCGCCCCAGGACTGCCACAAGCGGGCGGTCTGCCGGCTCATGGTCTCCTCGTACACCAGCATGTAGGCCCGCTCGAAGATCGACACGAGAATGCTGAAGAGCGCGTAGCGCCGCTCTTTCTGCTCCGGATTGAGCTCCACTTCCGAGTTGCCCCGGCGGAGCAGTTGAAGGTCCGAGTTGTCCAGGACCAGCTTCAGGAAGCCGTTGTACTCGTCGACGAGCCGCTGGAATATCTCCTCCTCCTCGTTCTGTCGTTCGCGTCGCTGTTCGAACACGAAAACAAGGATGGCAAAAGGCAGGCCAACGACCGTGACCAGGTAGCTCAGGAATTCAAACCACTCGAGCAGCGTCCAAGAGGTCGGGTTTTCCGGAGTCATGCCAAACCCTTGGCCGAGATACGGATCCTGACAAGTCAGGTATCGCAAAACGGCTCATGGTATCGATGGGTCTGATGCATGGAGAATGCGGGAGATTTCGTTTGCGACCGGGGCGAGGCGACAACAAGGATGGCGCCGGGTTCGTCCTGACCAAGCCCAGGACGTCCTCCAATCTCACTCGCCCATGACGTCGCCGAATGCTTCCGCAGCCGAACTGGCCGAACTCCGTGATGGCCTTCACCGTTTAGCCCGCAACCTCTGGTGGACCTGGAACCAGGATGCCCAGAATCTGTTCCAGGAGTTGTCGCCGCGGTCGTGGCAGAACCTCTACCACAATGCCGTGGCGGTGTTGCGCGAGGTCACCGACTACGAATTGATGGTCCATCTCATGGAGCCCGCCTTCAAACAGCGGGTCAAAGAGGTGCTCACCGATTTCGATGCGTACCTGAAAGAACCCAAGACTTGGGCCGACGAGAATGCGGGGGCACTGAAAGGGCGGCCGGTCGCGTATTTCTCCGCCGAATTTGGTTTCCACGAAACCCTGCCGATCGCCGCGGGCGGTCTGGGCATTCTCGCCGGTGATCATGCCAAGGCGGCGAGCGACCTGGGGCTGTCCTTCGTGGGCGTCAGTCTTTTCTATCGCGAGGGTTACTTCCAGCAGGCCATCGACGGCAACAACTGGCAGACCGAGTACTACTCCTGGCTGGATCCCAAGAACCTGCCGATCGAGCCGGTGCTCGACGCGAAAGGCGAGCATGTGAAGTGCTCCGTGCGTCTCGGGCTCAGCAACGTCGTCTTCCAGGCCTGGCGCGTGAATGTCGGCCGCTGTCCCGTGTACCTCCTGGATCCGTACCTGGACGAGAACGAGGAACATTTTCGCAAGCTGGCGACCCGGGTGTACGGCGGCGACAGCACCACGCGGATCATGCAGGAAATGCTCCTCGGCGTGGGCGGGGTTCGCCTCCTGAGGACGCTGGGCATTCAACCCTCGGTGTTCCACATGAACGAGGGCCATGCCGCTTTCCTGATCTTCGAATTGGCCCGGGAGCGCATGGCTGCGGGCTCTACTCTGGACCAGGCCATGGCGGCCACGCGGAAGGAATGCGTGTTCACCACCCACACGCCGGTTGAGGCGGGTCATGATCGGTTCAGCTCGGAACTGATGGGGTACATGGCGCACAAGTTTTCCACCCAGCTGGGCCTGACCCACGAGCAGCTGATGGGGATGGGTCGGGTAAAACCCGAGGACAAGACCGAGCCGTTCTGCATGACAGTTCTGGCCTTGAAAGGATCCCGGGCCGCGAACGGCGTCAGCGAACTGCACGGCGAGGTCAGCCGCGAAATGTGGCATGGCCTGTTCCCCGGTGTCGCCATTGGCGACGTGCCCATCGGTTCGATCACCAACGGCGTGCATCTCCCCGGCTGGATGAAGGGCACCACCCGGCGGTTCTGGTACGACAAGTATTGCGAATGGGAGTGCAACAGTGGTTCAGCCCCCAAGGCACCCCATGTGCGACCGGCCGATTTCTGGGAGCGCCTGGTGAATTCCCCGGAGTTCTGGGCGCGTCTGGCCGACCCGGCGGTCACCACCGACGAGGAGTTGTGGTCCCTGCGTTACAAGTTGCGCCGTGAATTGGTGGAATTCGCCCGCCGCCGACTGCTCCTCCAGGGGCAGCGGATTTCCCAGCGCGACTTCATCGAGTTCGACCATCTCTTGAGCGTCGATGCCCTCACCATCGGGTTCGCCCGGCGGTTCGCGACCTACAAGCGGGCACCCCTGATTTTTGAGCAGTTCGAGAACATCGTCCGACTGGCGAGGGACGCTCAACGCCCGGTGCAGTTCATTTTCGCCGGCAAGGCACACCCCCGCGACGACGCTGGAAAAACGTTCATCCAGAAGATCATTCACCTCAGCAAGCACAGCGAGTTGAAGGGGCACCTGGTCTTCATCGAGAACTACGACATCCACGTCGCCCGCCAAATGACCGGCGGTTGTGACATCTGGCTCAACAATCCCCGCCGCCCGCTCGAAGCCTCCGGCACCAGCGGCATGAAGACCTCCGCCCAGGGCTGCCTGAATCTCAGCATCCTCGACGGCTGGTGGCGCGAAGGCTGGGATGGCACCAACGGGTTCGCCATCGGCGACGATTCGCATCCCCTGGATGTGGCGGAGCAGGATCGGCTGGACAGCCTTAATCTCTACAAGGCGCTGACCGAGCAGGTCATCCCCTGCTTCTACAACCGCGACGCCAACGGCATCCCCCGCCAGTGGCTGAAGAAGGTCCGCAGCGCCCTCACCACCCTGGCCCCCAAGTACACCACCTGGCGCATGGTCCAGGAGTACGTCGCCAAGTACTACCTCACCGGCTCCTGAGCCGCGGAAACTGCTCCCGGAGCCGCTCTGGCCAGGTTTTGTGGACATCCTGCCGAGCAACAAAATTTCAGGCTCAGGACAATCTGGTTGGCCGCAGTCCGCCGGCGTGGCGTAGGCTCCTGTCATGGTGCGCGCGTGCGGAGCTTTGTCTCGGTGGGTCAGGATGGTGGTCTTTGGCGCGGCCGCCGGCGCAGCGATGATGATCGCGGAGGCTGCGTCGGCAGGTCGTGCGTCCCGTCTTCCCTATGATCCCATCTGCTCGCCGACCAATGCCGGGCCCGTGGTTTCGTTGAGGCCCTTGCCCGTCGGCACTCAGCGGATGGCGGAACGACTGGTGCGCTTCCGCGAGACCATCGACCCCGGTTCCGTACCGTTTCTCAACGATCGGATGGTCCCCATCCTACGTTCCAATCTCGCGGCGGCCGTGGGTGGCCGCCAGCAATTGGGGATTCGGTTTCAGCTGGGTCGGCAACTCGTCCAGGCCGGCTTTCCCGAGGAGGGCATCGCCCAGTATGACGCCATGGAAGCCATGATGGCGCGGTTGACCGGCCGGGTGGTGGGGCAGGGCATGTCCGACCTGCGTATGAGCCGCGCCATCGCCCTGCTGCGTGTGGGCGAACAGGAAAACTGCCTCGAACGGCACAATCCGGATTCCTGCATCTTTCCCATCCAGGCCCGGGGCGTGCACGCGCTTCAGCGCGGATCGCGCGGCGCCATCGCGGTGCTGACGGAACAGCTTCAATCGAATCCCAACGATCTGGCGGCCCGCTGGCTGCTCAACGTCGCGTCCATGACGGTCGGCGAATGGCCGGACCAGGTGCCTGCGGCCTGGCGGATCCCGGCCAAGGTCCTGGAGTCGGAGTACGATATTCAACGGTTTCCCGATGTCGCCGCCTCACTGGGTCTGGATCTCAACGATCTCGCGGGCGGTTGCGTGCTCGACGACATGGACAACGACGACCGGCTCGACGTGGTGGTGTCGACCTGGGCGTTGGACGGTCAGCTGCGGTATTTCCACAACGAAGGCAACGGCCGGTTCGCAGATCGCACCGCAGAGGCGGGTCTCACGGGCTTGGTCAGCGGTCTCAACCTTCAGCAAACCGACTACAACAACGACGGCTGGCTGGATCTGTGGGTGCTCCGGGGTGGTTGGTTCGGCATCTCAGGCCGCATGCCCAACTCCCTTCTCCGGAACAATCGCGATGGCACGTTCACCGATGTCACCGAGGAGGCGGGGTTGCTCAGCCTGCACCCCACGCAGACCTCGACGTGGTTCGACTACAACGCCGACGGCTGGCTCGACCTGTTCATCGGAAACGAGACCACCTCAGCCGCGGATCCGGATCGAAGCGAGCTCTTCCACAACAACGGCGATGGCACCTTCACCGAGGTGGCACGCGAGTCCGGACTGGAGATTGCACGGTTGGTCAAGGGCGTTGCCTCCGGCGACTACGACAACGACGGTCGGCCGGATCTTTACGTTTCGTGCCGGGACAGTGCCAACCTGCTCTTCCGCAATGAGGGACCGGCAGGCACCAACGCCCAGGGGCGCGTGACCTGGCGCTTCCGGAATGTGTCTGCGGCAGCGGGCGTCGATGAAACAGTGCACAGTTTTCCGACCTGGTTTTTCGACTACGACAACGACGGTCGGGAGGACATTTTTGTCAGCGGTTACCTGATTCGTGGGGTGGGGGATGTGGCCGCCGATTATCTGGGGCTTCCCAGCGCCGGTGCAAAGCCGCGGCTCTACCGCAACCTGGGCAACGGCTCCTTCAGCAATGTCACGGCGTCCGTGGGTCTGAACCGCGTCTGCCACGCGATGGGGGCGAATTTCGGCGACCTCGACAACGACGGCTGGCTCGATTTCTACCTCGCCACCGGGGATCCGGATCTTTCCACGCTCATTCCCAACCGCATGTTTCGCAACGCAGGTGGGACGCGCTTCCAGGAAGTCACCACCTCCGGCGGGTTCGGCAATCTCCAGAAAGGGCACGCCGTGGCCTTTGCGGACCTCGACCACGATGGCGACCAGGATGTGTACGCCGTCATCGGGGGAGCGCTGGCCGGGGATCGTTATCGCAATTCGCTGTTCCTGAATCCCGGTCATGGTCATCGGTGGCTGAAGCTGCACTGCGTGGGGCAGCGCTCGAATCGGGCCGCCATCGGAACCCGGATTCAGGTCACCGTGGAAACCCCGGCGGGCCGGCGGAGAATCCACACGACCGTCAACAGCGGGGGAAGCTTTG
>CAUJJW010000312.1 GCA_963205105.1 Verrucomicrobiota bacterium
CCGATTCAAACGCCGTTTCCGGCGGACCGCCGCCGACGCGCAATCAGTGTCCCCTACCGCCGTTTATCGACGGTCATAAAGGACCTTATGCCCGAGAAAGGGGACCTGCCGCAATAGGGGTACCGAAGCGCCGACTGGGCGTGCCCATCACCTCATGGCGAAAGTGCCGGTCGCCATGACTCCACTCCATCAACGACTCGTCGATGAACTCGAACTACGCGGGTTCTCGGCATACACCCATAATTCCTACCTGGGCACCATCGTCCGGTTGGAACGGCATTTTGGTCGCGCGGCGGATCAAATCGCCGATCCCCAACTCAAGGAGTACCTCCTTCTTCAACTGCGGGAACGCAAGCATTCCGCCAGCACCATGTGCTGCACCGTCAGCGCCCTCCGCTTCTTCTACCACCACGTCCTTGGCCGGCGAGTCGACGAACTCCAGGCCACGCTGCCTCGAATGCGAAAGCAGGTCCTTCGGCCGCGCGTCTACACACGCGACGAGATCGAGAGGCTACTCAATGCACCCGGTCTCAACCTGAAACACCGGGTTCTGTTGATGGCCACCTACGCGGCGGGTCTTCGGGTTAGCGAAGTATGTCGGTTGAAGCCCGAGGACATCCTGAGCGCCCAAATGCAGATTCGGATCGAGCAAGGGAAAGGCCGGAAGGATCGATACACGATCTTGTCCGCCCGTCTCTTGGAAGAGTTGCGGGCATACTGGAAGGCGTACCGGCCCAAGCTTTGGATGTTCCCGGGTCGCGGCGACGGCGCCAAACCCCTGACCACGGCGAGCGCCCGCATGATCTTCCACAAGGCGGTGGAACTTGCAGGCCTGCCCGACCACGGCGGCATTCACTGCCTTCGTCACAGCTTTGCAACCCATTGCCTTGAGGCCGGCATCGATCTTCCAACTTTGCAGCGCATGCTGGGACACAGTTCGCTGTCGTCCACCGCCGGGTATCTCCACCTTCGACAGGAACGACTGGCCCAAGTTCGGAGTCCCCTCGATCTGGCTCCCACCCGATGAAGCCATGTCGTTCAGTTCTCCACCGCCGGTGGAACCGTTGACACTGGCCCAGGTGCTGAGGGTAGGACTTCCGATTCACGCGTCGAAGCATCCGGTGCCCCCTCATCACTGGAAGACGCTTCGTGCGATCCAAGCGTGCAGGACACCCGCACTCGGCGGTCACCTCTACCGATGTGATCTCTGTGCCCGCGACCACTTCGCGCCCCACTCTTGCCGCAATCGTCACTGCCCGACCTGCCAGGGTGCCAATGGAGCCGACTGGCTCGCGAAGCAGGAAGAGGCCCTCCTCCCGATCCCGTATTTCCATCTCGTGTTCACGCTGCCTCACGAGTTCAACCCGATCATCCGGCAGAACAGAGCACCCCTTTACAAGCTCCTGTTCGACACGGTGTCGGCGACGCTGCTCGAATTCGCGCAGACCCACCTTCGGGCTCGGGTGGGGTTTACTACCGTCCTCCACACGTGGAGCCAGACTCTCCTCGATCACTATCATGTGCATTGCATCGTCACCGGCGGCGGTCTCCGCGACGACGGTTCTTGGCGTGCGGTCAAACCGTATTGGCTCTTCCCCGTGCGCGCACTTTCGGTCGTGTTCCGCGGGAAGTTTCGGGACGGCCTCTATGCTCTCATGCCGAAACTGGAATTCCACGGCGACATCGAGGCCTTGAGAGAGCCTCGCAGCTTTCAACGCCTGGTCCGCGGCGCATGCCGCAAGAAGTGGACCGTCTACGCAAAGCGCCCCTTCGCCGGTCCCAAACAGGTGCTCGCCTACCTCGCCCGTTACACACACCGCGTCGGCCTCACCAATCGGCGCTTGCTCCATCTCGACCATGAGCAAAAGACGATCACGTTCGCGTACAAGGACTACGCCGATCACGCCACGAAGAAGTCCATGACGCTCGATCTGTCGGAGTTCCTCCGGCGATTTCGACTTCACATACTTCCCCAGCGATTCGTGAAGATCCGGCATTATGGCTTCCTGTCGAACCGCAACCGGCAGGGACACGTCGCCATGGCACGTGCAGCGCTGGGCACCGCTCCTCCTCCAGGGGAATCCATGACCCCGGTCGAGACGACATCGGCTCCACCGACTTCCCCCAGCGTCATGTGCCCGCACTGCCGCCAGACGGCCCTGAGGTTCATCCGGGTGGTCCCACCTGTTCGGGGGTCGTTCCAACCCTTCGACGACACGTCATGAGATGGGTACACGAACCTTCGATCCTCGTTGCCATCACGGCTGTCCTATTTCGGTTTCGCCGAACACGCCAGTCGCCCTCCCCGTTTCGTCTCAAGAGCCGCGAACCCAGCGCCATGAGTCCGGGAAGTTCACCGATTCCCACCCGACCCCGACAAATCCGACCGTGCGCACCGCCTCACCCCACTAAACCGGGCTGGGCTCAACGGATACCAGCGCAACCCGGCGAAGACCGAGGGTGACGCCCGGCATACTTCCCCCTATGTTCCTGCGCGTGGGGTGCGCCGCGGCTTCGTTCAAAAGCGGTGTATCCGACATGGCTTTGCGCGCGAAAAGACCGCCAACTCCCTGGAGCCACGTCGGATACACCGCTGAGCTTTATCGGTAACGAAAGGGGACCCATTGCCGACTTCCGGGCGGTAGGATAAGGGATTGATTGTGAACGCCTTCCGATACACCGAGGGTCCTAAGCGGGACTCGCAGCCCCGGGAACTTTGCGACGATGACAGTTAATAGGAGAAGGAGCCCCATGGACGCCCACCGAGCACCCGATAGCGGCAGCGATCTCGGCGAGGCTGAGCGGGAGCCCTCACCGGTCGCGCTCCTAGTCAGCGCCGTTCTTCGCCGCCCCCGAACCCCGGTGCCACAAGCCGAACTGGATCTGCTTGAACAAGTCGCACTCGGCGACACCGGACAAAGCCGCTCCGTCCGCCATCTTCTTTTCCTACTGCCCGGCGCCGCTGACCCCACCGGCTTTCGGGGCGACGGCTTACTAGAGCTTCGGCCCTTGGACCGAGCTCTCGCCGACGCCTTCCTCAAAGTCCTCGACTGGTGGCGAGGCCCTACGCGAAGCGATGAGCCGCTTTACGCGGTGCTTCGCCGCATCGAAGCCGCTTTGGAACCTCAGGAACAAAGCCAGTGAGCCACGGGCGTTTCTCTGGCTTAGCAGCTCCGGTCCTAGCGTCGTCCGGCTTTTCATTCTACTAAAGCCCCCGAACAACGCGGCAAAGGAAGCGCGAGGCCATTCCCGAATTCGCTCAGCGCTACGCAGAATCCCAGGCCGCGTCAATGCGCAGAGGTCGACCGCGGAACGCGGCCTCGCCTAACAAACAACCCGACACTGCGCTAGAGAACCACCATGCCTCACGCTCTTGAGTTGGAGTAGCCGAGTCAACGTACCGCTTGCTTGTGTCTTTTGGCAGGAGGGAACTCCAATGTAGAGCGACGTGCCCAACCTCATGCATCAGCAGCCTACAGATCACTTTCGCTCGGTGTCGTGAATCAAATCGCTGCAAGTCCTGAGAAAGCAACCCGCGGTCGAGAATTATGATCGGTGTGGAGTAGTCACGCATGTCCCGGGCCAGCCATGACGGAGCACGAACCAGCTCCTTAGCACTTGGATCCTCAGGGTTGGGAAACACCAAAGGAGCATTACTATAGGTTATCGCGGCGTTTTTTACGTAATCCCCGACCCGCTTCTCGGCTACGAATCGCAAAAAACCAACGGCGAACAACCGCGCGTCCGCCTCCGATTGAAATATCCTGATTGGATCTGTTGAGCTCGGTTCCCAGAGTCTCTTGCGATCAATGTATTCTCTCGTCAAATCATGAGCGAGATTGGATATCCCGGCGAAATCATGCGGGGTGGTCACCCGACAGATATCCGGAAATTTGCAAGGAGGTGTCAAGAATTCCCGTCAAACGTTGCCTTGATTGCGTGTATTCTCACAAAAACCTCATCGGGCGACGGCAGTTCAGATCCATGCGTCGAGTCCTCCGACGAAGGAACACGCGTAACAGCCTGGCTCCCTCCGGCCAAGACGCCAACCTTGCACTCACTGGATCCCAGAGGAGGCCAGACAGGCAGCGCTGTCTCAACGGATATTTGGAAGGCAGTAAGCAAATCAAAAATGTCTTCGGCTGTCGCGCTCTTCGGGCCTACGGTTCCTCTCACGATTTCCCGGAGGACTCCCGCCGTTCGCTCGGGCAAGAACGAAAGCCCCTCGTCGGGACGCGAAACTGTGGTGCAAGCGGCCGACCGTATTGCGGAGAATAGATTATTAGCGATACGCTCTCGTCCGCCGAGTCGAACTACGTCCATATCTTCTCCAGCGCTCTCCGCCGCGACATTCTTATTTTCAAGTGTTGGCATCTGTTCTCCTAAGCTAGTGTGTTTTTAACTTGGTTACCGCACTCAGTGCTACTCGACGCGTTCAGCACGAGTATTCAAGAATACAGACGGCACGGAAGTCACGAACACAACCGTGGCTTCCGTGCCGTCTGTGACGATACGCTCTCGTCTCGTGGGTGGCTTCCATGCCTCCCACCGCTTGCGCTGAACAGCGCAGAACCTGAAATCACGGTAGCATTACCGTCGCGCCGGGGCAACTCTGTCAAGCGAATCGTGATCGCCTGCTGATCACACCATCTGGCCGTTGCGGCCAATCAATTGTGCAAAGTACTCCAATTCTGCCTATTAAGCGTCGCCTCAAGCGGTGGATCGCCCCCACCGGTCGTGCTTGCCCGACTCGGTTTTCAAATATTCGCGACGTCAAGACCGTTGGCTCAAGATCCATCGCGAATAGGAGGAGTCCCCGAGAGTAAACCGACGCCGCACATCCGGACTGGCATTGCGTTACGCCACGGGTTGCGTTCCCGGTTTGAGCCGACAAGTCTCTCGCTCGACGGTAACGGCATGGGATCCCTTGCCCACCAGCGGGCGGTAGGATAGGATGTTCAGCATCAATAACATGTGGCGGTCATGAGGTTCATTGCTCTCCCGCCGTTAGCCCGATCTGTTGTGGGGGGCCAAGCCGGGGCAAGCCGGTGACGAGGGAGAATTGCCGGGATGGAGATAATGCGCGGACCCGGACAGGTCGAAGGCCGTGACCAAGCTGCCGCGAGGCGGGAGAAAATCGCCCAACCAATCGGCGCGGAACTTCGCCGCCCCCAGACTCCGCTGCCACAAACCGAGCTCGATCTCCAGGAACAGTTCGCACTTGGCAATACCGGACAAAGCCGCTCCGTCCGACACCTTCTTTTCCCACTGCCCGGCGCCGCTGCCCCCACGGGCTTCCAGGGTGACGGCCTCTTGGAGCTGCGGCGCTTGGCCGTATTGAGGCCGCTTTGAAACCTCTGGAGCAAAGCCAGTGAGCCCTGGGCGTTCCTCTGGCTTAGCTGCTCCGGTCCCGGCGCTCGCTGCAAGCGTCTCCGATCCCGCTATCCGTCCTCAGGCCGAGCGGCTTCTCACGAAAGCGGAATTTCACGAACTGCGGGACGTGCCGCCAGAGGCAGAGTGGTTTGCCAACATCCAAAACCCAAACACCCGGCGGGCCTACGAAGGCGATCTTCGAGGTTTCATGCGTTTTCTTGGGATCGAGCAGGCTGCCGAATTTCGCACAGTGACCCGCGCGCACATTATCGCTTGGCGTAAAGAGCTCGAACACCAGGCGCTCGCGCCCGCAAGCATTCGCAGAAAGCTCGCGGCGCTCTCTGATCTATTCGACCACCTGTGCGACGCGAACACGATTACGCACAATCCGGTGAAAGGAGTTTCGCGGCCGAAAGAGGGCGCAAACGAAGGCAAAACCCCCGCCCTATCTGACGCCCAAGCCAAAATGCTTCTTTCCGCGCCGCCGCTGGACACGCTCAAGGGCAAGCGCGACCGGGCGATCCTTGCGGTGCTTTTGTACCACGCCTTAAGGCGCGCCGAGCTGTGTGCGCTTCGCGTCTGCGACTACGCGCTTCGGCGCGGAGTCCAAACCATCGCTGTGCACGGCAAGGGCGGCAAAATCCGTTATCTTCCTGTGCATCCCGCAGCGGTGCGCTTGGTGGAGGAGTACCTCGATGCGGCCGGGCACCGGCTGGATACGGCTGGAGCGCTGTTTCGGCCGGTGCAAAATCCCTGCGGAAACCTCGAAAAGCCGCTCAGCGGTCGCGCTATTCACTCAGCGGTCGTGCAGAAATGGGCACTGGCTGTAGGCGTGCGCCCTGAGGAGGTGCGGCCCCACGCATTGAGGACAACCGCTGCCACCAACGCCCTGGAGCACGGCGCCGACATCGCGAAAGTCCAAGAGTGGCTTGGGCATTCGAGCATCTCAACGACGAGGCTGTATGATCGGCGGAAGAGCCGGCCCGAGGATTCGCCGACGTTTAAGGTGGAGTACTAAGAGTACCTAATCATGGACTTGAGCATGGTGCTAAGACCTGCGGCCATCCTGCACGCTGCGCCAGACTGTCACAAAGTTCCAGAGACAAGTCCCCGCCGGTCTGAAGGTCCAGCTGCAGCCTGCACATCCCAACGTTCGCGCAACTCTGGGAAGGCGGCCTCCAAAAAGCACACCGGCGTATGATTGTACAAAGGTGCGCGAAGCCAGTACAAAGTTGCTTGTTGGTAGGCCGCATCAAATTGTCGCGCCTCCGGCAGCCAATTGTCCAGGACGGCTCGTTCGTTGTTCACTTGTCTCATTTCCATCGGCGACATCTCTTAAAAGTGTAATTAATTTTCACCGCACTAACCACCTTAACACATCTGCAATTGATCTAGCTATGCTAATTAAGGACCCGCAGAACACCAAAATCACTACCAACCACCGCCAACCGGACTCGACAATCCAGGAACAGGTAAAATCTATGTGAAACGAGTGGAGATCCGAAAAAGCATGCCGGGCAGATGGGAAATCCGCAAAACTCCCATGATTCGGATTGGCATACACTCGTCGCAATTCACAGATCTTGTGCGGATGCCCTTCGCTGATCACCGAGAGCATTCCACCTTCTCCTCTAACCAGCAATCCAACCAGGATCATATTCTCAATCAGGACACATCCCTCTCGGTAACTATGAGGAAGAATTCGCATGGCTAAGCCTTCTTTCGTCGTTGCACCGGCATAGCGAATCTCTCCGACTAAGGCATTGCACACAGTCACCAAGTCGGTCCGCAGGTTTCTGTACGAGCCAGTTAACCAATTGTGAATCGGTCTATTGATATGAACAAAGTCGTCCTCAGGCATTGACGTGCCCGAGAAATTCGACGGTAGACAATGATCGGAAATCCGAGGAATTCGCAGAGGAGGATGCAGCGATTGCGGACCAAAGTACTGAATGGTGTCCTCACGGGAACTGCCATGCAGGGAAACATGAAAACCACGATAGGCTCCTAAGACGATCCTATGGTCGAGAATCCTGGTTGTTGTTCCTCGGGCGTTAAAACCATTGTCCATCAGAATCCTTCCGATGTCTTCTGGCTCTCCGCGAGAATACCGCTGTGCTAGCCGCATCTCGTTAAGCTTCAACGCCACTAACCTTCTCACCGCGGTTGGGCACGAGATATGTGATGTTACCGCGTAGAACGGTAGCAATTTCTCAGAGACGGAGCGCTCCCAGGGCCGGCGAGGACTAGCAACATCCAAAATCGCCGGAACTACGACGAGACGGAACCACATTTGTTCCTGAGCTGCCCCCTGAAGACCTGGAGTGAGGCGAACGTGAAAGAGGGACTTCCGCATCGCGCGCATGGCGTGGCGAAGGTTGTCCTCCTTGAGGTCGTCTGACCATGTAATAGACGCATAGTGCTCATGCTTCTGGCTTAAAGATGAGGTTGGACTGCCCACCCTAGCGTCAACTCCACGGTACAGTCTCGGACGCAGGTCATGCTCCGGGTACGGACTGGCGACGGCCATGGTCAAGTAGCAATCATCCAACGACGGTGGCTGGAGATAGAACCACCCCCACCCGCTATCGTGCCCCCGGACCCTCGAGAGTGTCGCGGTGTTGTGCCACTGGCCATCGGTGCCGGGTACCTGACAGAAATGGGGTGACGCGATGTAGAAGTGCTCCAGCGGAAGATCATCGTCAGCTTGGAGCAAGAAATCGTATACCTCAACCGCTTTGAAGTCCGCTCCATCATTGTCCAGCCAAACTTGCTCCATTAGGAATGGCACAGAGAGAACACGCCCCGGGGCAAAGATATCGATGCAAGCCATGGGAAATGGCGAGTAATTATGCGTTCTTGCCAAGAGTTAGGAAGTGAACAAGCCCGTCAAGAGAAAAGGTTTAAGATGGGTCTTCGCCTCGCCCTACGGCATCTCAAGACCAATATGCAACTCCTGCCGAGTACAGTCACGACCGGCGAGCCAGGATAGAGTGCCTCTTCCTGAGACAGTTCCGTGGCTTCCAACAGTAAATTCGCACCCGGGCCCAACGTCTGACGGACTAACTGCGAAATTGTGATCGGTTGTGTGCCCTAAGACGCTTGCTTCGCGCTCCCACCGCATTGGTTGAAGCGCAGAGCCCCTTAGCAGCCCGTTAAAAAAGTGCCGTTTCGGACTTGGAAAGTTATCCGGCTAATGCGCAGCATAAGTGCAGCGATATGGCACTCGGACAACGCGCCCCACAGCGACAGGAGGAACTCTTCGTCGCCACCCGCTCCATCGCCCAAG
>CAUJJW010000313.1 GCA_963205105.1 Verrucomicrobiota bacterium
GAGCTACACCGAGATCGAAGTGGATCAGGCCCGGGTGGCGATGCGCTACCACCCGGGCCCGCCATGTGAACTTCGTGGAAAGCCGCCCGGAGGCGGCACTTACGAGCTTCAGCGCGTCATCACCGGGCCGTTGGTCTGACCCATCATGAGATAGACCGACACGTTGCCGCCGATGCCACCCGCGTTGAGCACGTAACCGGCGTCCACCGCCTTGTCGATCCGCAGCTTCGCCTCCGTCAGGTGCGCCTTGGTGTACGCGTCCAGGTCGTCATTCCGAGACTCCACCGCCTTGCCGATACGGGAGCTCAGGCTGCGGAGATGCATCAACGCCAGGTTGCCGATGGGCTTGTGCGAGGCCTGTCCCCAGGTGTTGGGCATGCTGAGGTCAATCAGCCGCTCCAGGTACTCCCGCTGCAGGTTCCGCCGCAGGCTGGAGATCATCGGCTCGCGCTCGCTGAACTTGCCTTCTCCCTTGTCGAGTTCCGACCAGATCTCGGATTCCACCGTCCGCAGCACCTCGGGCAGCGTGACCGCGTCCTCCTTGACGGGAGTGATGAACTCATTGTCGTAAACCCGCCCAAGCGTTCCCGGGTTCAGCACCCGTGTCAGCACCATCGATTGAATCCCCATGATGCGGTCGTGAACCGGCCAAGTCGGGTCCTCGAAGGACTGCGACCGGTCGTCGAGCCACTTGTCGACGGTCATACGTCGCAGGAGTTCGGGAGTGAGGTTGTAGGATTCATCCCGGAAGGCGGAGTTCATCAGGAACTTGATCGCATCGCGCTGCGCAAAGGCGGACACCACTTCGATCGGCGCCCGATTGCCGGGGTCACCCTTCTTGTCCCGGTTCACAAACGCGCCACCCACCCATCCCGAAATGATGCTCAACGCCCGCGTCTGCATGGCGAGAGTCATCTCGTAACCAAAACGCGCCCGCGACCAACTTTGGCCGTCCTTCACGAATTTCTCGATGAGCCGGCCACGATGGAACTGGGCCAACTCGACCTGGCGCCGGGCGTACGACAACGGGTCCGCGGCAAAATCGTAGCGACGGGCCAGCGGATCCGGCCCGATCGTGTCCTCGTCTGTGGCGTACTGGAGATCCGGTTCCGCGGCCCGCTTCAGGATCGCGTTCAGATCCTCGGCCTTGTCGCTGGTCGAGTACCCGTACTCGATGGCCCAGAAGTCATAGGGCCCGATGTCGATCATCCCGTAGTCACCCTGCTTTTCCTTGTCCTGCCAGTTGTGGATGTTGACGGGCAGGTAATCCATCACCGAGCCGGCGAAAGGCTTCTTCCCCTTCACTTCGGCGCTGTTGATCTTGTCGAGGGAGTAGATGCTCGACGCTTTGAAGTTGTGGCGCAGGCCGAGGGTGTGGCCGACCTCATGCGCCACCAGTTCCGCGATCAGCGGCCCCACGAACCATTCGGGAATCCCGTCCAGAAGATCCTTGGGATCCACCTTCTTGTCCTCGCCTTCCTTCACGTCGCCTGCCGCGATCACACCCGTCGCCAGATCATCCACCATCAGGTCGAAGGCAAAACGCATCGCCGCCAGATCCAGAGCCTTGCATTCAGCGGCCCGACACAACCCGTTGAACTGGCTCGTCCTGCCCACCAGGCCGTCAAAGTCGTTGTTGCCCACCAGCGTCGGATCGACGCTCGCCATCGGGTGACCGCCGTAGGCCTGTGCGCCACGCGCCATCAGGAAACTCACCATCGAATCCCGGCTCGAGGGAGGCGTCATGCGCACCCGAGGATCCCACTGCGGCCGTGTTTGTAGCCAGGCCAGGGTCGAAGGGCTCATGCCTTCCATCGCCAGGGAAGGCATGACGTCGTTGAATTGCCGCCAGTAATGCCGAATCCAGCCGTCGGTGAGAATGATGTCCGCATCCAGAATCTCGCCGGTCAGGGGATCCACCCGGCTCGGCCCAATCGCCGTCCCGATGTTGTTGTTCAACCAACGGACGAAGTTGAATCGCACATCCTCCGGATCCTTCTCCATGTGCGCCCCGGTGGCCGCATCCTGGTAATAAACCTCGATCGCGTTCGCGAGCCCCACCTTCTCGAAGGCGCTATTCCACATCAACACGCCTTCCCGCACCCAGCGCCGGTATCGGATGGGCGTCGTGGATTCGATGTAGAAAACGATCGGGTTCTTCGGCGGACTCACCTTGATGTTCGGGTCGGCCTTCTCCAGGTGCCAGCGATTGATGTACCGAACCTGGCTCTCCTCCGCCTGGTAACGGCCGAGGTCCGAGAAACTGGTCGTGAAATAACCCACCCGCTCATCCGCGCGACGGGTGCGGTAGCCGGGATTCGGGGAGATCTCGCTGATGGAGTAGTGGAGCGCCTTCAACACGCCATTAGCCATGGGGATCTCAAAGGCGATCTCCACGTTCCCCGGAAACGCTTTCGCCGTCTTGATGGTCGCCAACTGGGACTTCGCACCGCTCACCATCGGCCCGAAGAACTTCGCCGCCTCACCCACCAGGAGCGCGTCCATGTCGATGATCGGTCCCTGGCCCGGCACCATCCCCAGGATCGGCACATCCACCAACACCCGATCGGTGAACAACCGCTGCACGCTCGCCTTCGATTCAGCCTCGCCTGTCGAGCGAATGTCCAATTGCGGAGTCACCAGCACCATCCGCTTGTCGTTCCGACGCCAGTAAACATACATGTCGCCTGCCTGCAGGCCGGCATACAACTGGCCGCTCGCCACCGTCAGGGCGATGAAGAACTTCTTCTCCGCAAACTTCTCCGGGAACACCGCCAGCATCTGGTTGTCTTTCCGGCGGACCCAGATCTGAAGGAGGCTCGGAGCCTTGTCGATGGACGAGATGACCTGTTCGAAGTCCTTCAGAACCTCGGTGTGGGGAGGAAAATCCGGTTTGTTCTCCGGTGGACTTCCCGCCGCCGGCTGCTGGGCCGCAACCGCGTTTGAGAGCATCGTGGAGGCCAGGAAACCCAGGATGGACCGCCTCCAGCGGAGTATTGGAGCATTCATTCCAAGTTGTGCAGTGTGAGCGGTGGTGTGTTTAGACCGGACTCCAAAGGAAGTCCACCCGCGAGCCGTCAATTCCCGCCTGTCCCAAATTCGGGATGCGTCAGAATCCGCTCCGCCGTCATCGACGCCGGTTCGCCTTCTTCCAGGTCGACCCACACCACCCCCGGCCGATGCCGAAACCAGGTCATTTGCCGCCGCCCATACTGCCAGGTCTTCGCCTTGACCAGGGTGATGGTGGACGCCAGATCCCGCATGCCTTCGAGATGCTCGACCACCTGGCGATACCCAATGGCTTGCAGCGCCGTTCGATTCTCCCGCAAGCCCATGGCCAACAGCCTCCGGGTCTCTTCCACCAAACCCTGGGCAAACATCGCATCCACCCGGAGCTCCATCCGCCGTCTCAAATCCTCGGAGCCGCGTCGCAACACGAAAATGGGCCCTTGGAAATCCGACGAGTCCTTTTGCGGGGCGGGTTGGGCAACCCGCGCTCCACCGCCCAACCGGAGAATCTCCACCGCGCGCACCACGCGACGGGGGTTCTTGCGATCAATCCGCTGCCAGATTTCCGGCGCGTCACGTTCCAACTCCATCAGCAAGGCTTCGAGGGGTTGCGTTTCCAAGACCCGACGCAGCTCCAGGTCCGGCGGCGGGACTGCATCCAATCCTTCCCTCCAGGCCTGGAAATAGAGACCTGTTCCCCCACCAAGAATCGGGAAGCGTCCACGGTTCCAAACGTCCGCTGCAGCGGCACGCGCCGCCGCCAGCCAGCGTGCGGTATCAAAGGGCTCGTCGGGGCCCAC
>CAUJJW010000314.1 GCA_963205105.1 Verrucomicrobiota bacterium
GCCAGAAATCGACGGCGAGTTTCAGATCGCCGGGTTCGGGCAGTCGGACGAAAGCCGACTCCGCGAGACCAAGTTCTCGAGGGGAGAGACGGGTCAGACGCATCGCGGCGCCGAGGTCCTTCCCAATCCATTGAGACTCCAATTCATTCGCGCGGGCGCGTGCGGCCTCGGCAGATCGATACTGCTCGCGGACACGGTCGCCGGTCCGGGTGAAGCCACGGACCCGGTAGGTGATCACGCCGCTTGCTTGCCTGTGTTGGCTCACCACGAATCGCGCATCGGTTACCTTGCGCTTTCGAGGTCGGAGAGAGTCCGCCGGCGGACTGCGCAGGTCTAAATGGGAGTTTTCGTCCCGCTCCGAGTCGGCTGGGATTCTTGCCACGGAACGACCCTTCTACATGGCAGAATACATGGCAAGTGGGCATTTCTTGGCACAAATGCAGCTATATAATGAGATTTTTTCCTGACTACGGATCAGAAGGTTCCTGGTTCAAATCCAGGCGGATGCACCACGGGTCTTCTTCGGTGGATTCTGCAAGGGCCTCATTTCGCGGGTTTTCCTCACAATCAGGTTCCCGATTCCCATCCTCACCGCGCCGCCGTCCTCTCCATTCGCGCCATCGCCATGCCGTCGTTGGTCTGGAGATGAAGGCTTAGACCACACATGTGTGGTCCGGCCCGAGCAACGTCAGCGGGAAATCCACAGCGCACCGCGTCGGATCTCGCGCTAAGGCACCATGGGTCACGTGGCCCTCATGGGACGTTCTGAAGTTCTTCAAGTACCGCACCAGGGTCGCGGGATGGCCGGCTTGTTTGGCACGAGGCCGTGGCAGGCTGGTCATTCGTGTACCGAGCGCACCGCTTCCAGGATTTTGGCGGCTTCCAGCCGTTGCTTGTAATCCTGGTTCACATGCGCGAAGCGGATAGTGCCGGCGGGCTCCACGACATAAACCGCGGGATGCGGGAGCTGGTGGTGGGTGCGCCCGGATTCCGCCTCCAGATCCAGGCCGTAACTCGATTTGTAGCGGGCCACGATCTGGTCTTCGACTTTGAACGCGATTCCAAACGCCTGGGCTGCCTTGGCGTCGCTGTCGGAGAGCAACGTGTACGTCAGCTTGTCGCGGCCCGGCGTGCCCTTGAGTTTGGAGGGCTGGTCCATGCTGATGGCCACGATCTGCGACCCGGCCGACCGCAACTCTTCCTGGATACCGGCAAGGGCCTGAAGGTGCTTGGCGCAGAACGGACACCAGCCGCCGCGGTAGAAGATCAGCACGGTCTTCTTGGCCGCCACCACTTCCCTCAGTTTCACTTCCCGATCCTCTTCGGATCGGAGGGTGACGTCGGGGATTTTGTCCCCGATCTTGAGCGGCTTCGGCTCGGCCGCAGTCGTCGCAAGGCCCATGGCGAGGGCTCCCAGTAGCAGTAGGCGAGTGATCATAGTGTTATTGGATACCTTCAGTTTCACAGGGTGTTGGATGATTTCAAGAGTGCGGAACCGGCGCCGCAAGGCGACACCGCCTCACCCTGCGGCATGTCCCGCTCGGACCAACGAATGCGCTTTGGAAAACGTGATTCGCGACGTTCAGGGATTGAGAACCTCCGCCGAGAACACGAAATCGAGGTCCTTCGCGGCGCTGTGGCAGCCGAAGCACATGGTCTCGCTCCCACCGCGCAGCAGGGTCTGGGTCAACGCGGTGTCCGTCATGAAGTACTCCCAGCCGTTCCCTTCCGGACTGAATGGCGCGCCGCGCTTGACCATGACCGTCAGCGCGTCGGTGATGTCGCCCGGGTTGCCGTTGTTATTGGTCCGGAGCTGCTTCAGGAACATGGTGCCTGCTGGGAATTGCCCGTTCACACGCTTCGCGTCGGCTGGGGACACGTAGATCGAGCGGAAGAAAGTTCCTGCTCCGTGGGCGTCGCCGAGGAACGGATCGGGTCCGAGCAGCGTCCGCACCAGACGCCAGGTCGTGTACTGCTTGAAGTCCTCGATGCTTTTCACCACCTCGACCGGTTCGCCCGCCAAGGTCTCTGCCTTGAACAGGGCCGTGGCCGACGCATCGGTCAGGAAGGTGAAAGAAACCTCACTTCCCGTTCCGGTCACGACGTTTCCAGCCGGAGTCCAGCTCATGCCGCCGCCCGAGCGAAAGACCTGGTAGCGCTCGCCCAGCTTGGTGTTGAAACTCACCTGAATGGCGCGCTTGGCGGACAACTCCACCGGGGCGGGCGCGTCCGCCGCCCCAACGGGGCGTGGGCCAGCAATCACCAGCAGCGTTGCCAAACCCAACCAGATCCAGGCGCGGGAGTTCGTTCGACGATGGGAGGAATTGTTGTTTTCCATGCGATCGTCCGATGTCCGAAGTACGTGGATTATTCCCGAAGAAATGGAGAACGATCCATTTTCCGAGCACCTCAGGCATTCGGCTGGTTGAGCGACTCGGCGCCGCCTCTCCCGAGAGGCGAGCCCTCCCGCTGAGGAGACTCGGACTGGGTCGAGGTCCAACGAGCCCAGCGTTCCGTGGCGTTTCGAGGCAGTGTGACTCAGAACTCAACGGGTTGGAAAGCTGGCTTCAGCAGACGACTGGGGGACGCTCCCAACGCAACTTGCGGTCCTGCTCACGGATGAGCTGATCGTTGATGCCGGCAAAGCGGCGGGCCGCGTTTCATTGGCCTTTTCTAACGTCACGACGAAATCGCCACACGACGATTATTCGTATTCTACGAACGTTCGTTGCCGCAAAACCGAACTCTCGTAATGTCTCCGGGTGAACTGCGCAAATCTGCCCGAGGTGATGGTGTCGATGGCGCAGACCCGGTCGCTGCACGATGTGCTCTGCGCGGTGGTTCGCGGCATCGCCGGTTGCTCGAACCTTATCCTCGCCCGGATTTGGCTGATCGAGGGAGGTGATATCTGCGAGACCTGCCGCTTTCGCTCCGAGTGCCCGGACCAGACGCGCTGCCTCCACCTGGCGGCCAGCGCCGGGAATCCCCGAGTTGGAACGTCGAACTATTCACGACTCGATGGAGCGTTCCGTCGCTTCCCGATCGGCGTGCGAAAGATTGGGCGGGTGGCGAAGACCGGCGAACCACTTCTGCTCGCCAACGTGCAGGGCACCGAGGACTGGATTGCCGAACCCGCGTGGATGAAGCGCGAGGGCGTGAAGACCTTCGCAGCGCAACCCCTGCTGTTCCGTGGGGAAGTCCTGGGCGTGCTCGCCATATTCGATGCCGGCGTGCTCGGCACCCTCGACTTTCAATGGTTGCGAGTCTTTGCCGACCACGCGGCAGTCAGCATCGCCAACGCGCGGGCTTTCGAGGAAATCGAGTCTCTCAAAGCTCGGCTGGAGAAGGAGAATGATTACCTGCGCGCGGAGGTCAGCACAGCGCTGGGCGTTGGTGACATCATCGGAGCCAGCCCTGGATTGAAAAAGGTGCTGCAGCAGATCGAACTTGTCGCGCCGACCGATGCCTCCGTACTGGTCACGGGCGAGAGCGGCACCGGCAAGGAACTGGTGGCGCGTGCCATTCACGATCACAGCCCGCGGAAGGATCGCGCGTTGATCAAAG
>CAUJJW010000315.1 GCA_963205105.1 Verrucomicrobiota bacterium
GGCCCTCCTCCCGGCCTTCTCCCGGAGGGAGAAGGAGAAGATGCGCCGCGGGTTTCGGAGGGCTAGGCCGGGCGTCGGCTGGTGCGATTCGCGACGGCTCGGAAGGACGGAATCCAGGCATGTCCCCGAGGCAGGACCCGACACCCTCTCCCCCCGGGAGAGGGTTGGGGTGAGGGAGCCCTGTTCAACCCTCGCGATGGCTTCCATGGGAAGGTTCATGGAGAGCTCCCACGATTCACGAATCGCGCATTGGGACCATGAACCCGGGATTCCGGGGGGCGAGACGCCCCCCTCTACGGCAGGCGGGACGCCCGCCGCTACGGAGATCCGGCGCACCTTCGCGCCGCCATCCCACAACCGTTGCGTGATTCTTCGTGAGCACGGGATGATCTCCCGAAATCGCCCACTGCATCGCTACGAAGCCCCATCGCATGAACGACAACGCCCTTCGTATTGGCCTGTTTGGCATTGGTCTCGACTCCTACTGGCCCCAGTTCAAGGGCTTGAAATCCCGGCTCCAAGGGTATCTGGGCCGGGTCGCCACCCGGCTCAAGCGTCCTGGCGTGGAGGTGGTGAATCTCGGACTCATCGATACGCCCGAGAAGGCCATGGATGCCGGACACCAGTTTCGTCGGGCCGACGTCGATCTGATCTTCCTCCACGTCACGACCTACGCGTTGTCGTCGACCGTCCTGCCGGTGGTCCGACGGGCGAAGGTGCCGGTCATCATTCTGAACCTTCAACCGGCGGCGGCGATCGACTACGTCCGGTTCAATGCCATGAACGACCGGACCCGGATGACCGGGGAATGGCTGGCGCACTGTTCCGCCTGTTCGGTTCCGGAACTGGCCAACGTCTTCAACCGGGCGCGGATCCCGTTCCATCAGGTGACGGGCATGATCGACGACGATCCGGAGTGCTGGCGGGAGGTGGGCGAGTGGGTGGAGGCGGCGCGGGTGGCGCACATCATGGAGCACAACCGCATGGGGGTGATGGGGCATTACTACTGCGGCATGCTCGACATCTACTCCGACCTGACCCAGCAGTGCGCCTGTTTTGGCGGGCATGTCGAGATCGTGGAAGTGGATGAGTTGGCGGCGCTGCGGAAAGACGTCCGCCCGACTCAAATCCGATCTCGGGTCGCGGAGTTCCGCCGGGTGTTTGATGTTCAGCCGGATTGCCCGAAACCGGAGTTGGAACGAGCCGCCCGAACTTCGGTGGCGCTGGACCGGTTGGCGAAGGAACACGCGCTGGGATCCTTGGCGTACTACTACATGGGGACCGGGAATCCGGAGAACGAGGATACCATCTCGTCGATCATCCTGGGCACCTCGTTGTTGACCGGGCGGGGGATTCCGGTGGCGGGTGAATTGGAGATCAAGAACGTCCAGGCGATGAAGATCCTGGACAGCTTCGGGGTGGGCGGATCGTTCACCGAGTATTACGCCATGGATTTCCACGATGACATCGTGCTCATGGGACATGACGGGCCCGGTCATATCCGGATCGCCGAGGGCAAGACCAAGGTCCGTCCGCTACAGGTGTACCACGGCAAGGTGGGCCGCGGCCTGTCAGTGGAGATGTCGGTAAAGCATGGCCCGGTCACGCTGTTGTCGGTGGCCCAAACCGTGGATGGACGTCTGAAACTGCTGGTGGCGGAAGCGGAGTCGGAGGCGGGGCCGATTCTGGAGATCGGCAACACCAACAGCCGTTACCGCTTCAGCTTGGGGGCCCGGAAGTTTGTGGAGAGCTGGAACGCCCATGGACCGGCGCATCATTGCGCGGTGGGGGTGGGGCACGTGGCTCCCAAAATCGAGAAGCTGGGTCGGTTGCTGGGCATGGAGGTTGCCTGCGTGTGTTGAAACGAAAGGAGGGTCCTATGAGCGCATTCCGAGGGCTTAACGCCTGTCTCGTGGCGGGTCTTTTCGCGGCCCTGCTGTCTGTCCTGCCCTCGGTCTCAGCCGCGTCGGACACTCTGCAGCGCGACTTCGAGAGCCCGCCCCCTTCGGCGCGACCGTGGGTCTATTGGTACTTCATGGATGGCAACATGACCGCAGAAGGGATGACTGCAGATCTGGAGGCCATGCGGGATGCCGGTATCGGCGGGGCGATCTTCCTGGAAGTCGACATCGGGGTTCCCCGAGGGCCGGTTCATTTCATGAGCCCTGAGTGGCGGCAGCTCTTCGTTCATGCCGTTCGTGAAGCGGAACGGGTGGGGATCGAAATCGCCCTGGGCTCCGGGCCGGGTTGGTGCGGAACCGGCGGGCCGTGGGTGAAGGCCGAGCAATCGATGCAACACCTGGTGGCCAGTGAAACGCAGGTGACCGGACCCGGCCGCTGGGAGGGTGTGCTTGAACGTCCGAAACCGCGGGCACCGTTCTTCGGCGAAGGCACGCTCACTTCCGATTTGGCCCAGGCTTGGCGGGAGTATTATCGGGACGTGGCCGTGCTGGCGTATCCCACGCCCAAGGGGACGCGCCGACTGGAAAACACCGAGGGCAAGGCGCTCTACCAGCGGGCTCCGTACTCGTCGCAGCCCGGGGTGAAGTCGGCGTTGCCCATGTCGGCCCAGTATCCGGACTGGCCGGCGGACGAGTGTGTGGCTGGCGACCAGGTGGTGGACCTCACGGGCCGCATGAGCGCTGATGGGAGGCTGACGTGGGAGGTTCCGCCCGGAACGTGGACCGTTCAGCGCTTCGTGCGCACCGCCACGGGGCAAACCACCCGTCCGGCGCCGTTGCCAGGATTGGGTTTCGAGTCCGACAAGTTCGATCCCGCCGCGGTGGTCGAGCATCTGAAGCACTTCGTGGAGGTGATTCTGAAGGATCTGGGGCCGCGGCGATCCGGCATCGGCGGGCTGACCACGCTGCATTTCGACAGTTGGGAAATGAGCGCGCAGAACTGGTCGGGAGCTTTTCGGGAGGAATTCCGGAATCGCCGCGGGTACGATCCGCTGCCTTATTTGCCGGCCTACACGGGGCGGGTGGTGGGCACGGTGGAGCGGTCGGAGCGTTTTCTCTGGGATGTGCGGCAGACCGCGCAGGAGTTGGTGGTGACGAATCATGTGACCCGGTTGCGCGATCTGGCGCATCGCCATGGGCTCAAGTTCTCCTCGGAACCCTACGACATGAACCCGTGCGCCGACCTGACCTTGGGAGCGGTGGCGGACGTGCCCATGGGCGAGTTCTGGTGGCTGGGCTTTAACACGTTTCACACGGTGATCGAGGCGGCTTCGATCGCACACACGAACGGTCGCGAGATTGTGGCGGCGGAATCCTTCACCTCGGATGCCGGGGAAGACTGGCGGGCGTGCCCGGGGAACCTGAAAGCCATGGGTGACTGGGCGTTTGCCGCCAGCGTGAATCGCATCGCGTTTCACCGGTATCAGCATCAGCCGTGGGCGGATCGCAGACCCGGCATGCGAATGGGCATCTACGGGGTGCACTGGGAACGGACCCAGACCTGGTGGCCCATGGTCGGCGCCTACCACACCTACCTGGCCCGTTGTCAGCACCTGCTCCGCCAGGGGCGGACGGTGGCCGACATCCTCTACCTCGCGGCCGAGGGCGCGCCGAACGTGTTCCGGGCGCCGGCCTCGGCGACCGTCGGGCATCCGCCGGATCGACGGGGGTACAACTTCGACGGGTGCGCCCCGGACACGCTCATCGCCAGGGCGCAGGTGGAGAACGGTCGGATCACGTTCCCGGGAGGGTCGAGTTATCAAGTGCTCGTGCTGCCGAACGAAGAAACCATGACCCCCGCATTGCTGCGCAAGGTGGAGCGTTTGGTTCGGGACGGCGCAATGGTCGTGGGGCCACCGCCGAAGAAGTCTCCCAGCCTTTCGGCGTACCCAGCGTGTGACGCCGACGTGCAGCGGTTGGCGGCGGAGCTTTGGTCGACGAATCGAACGCAGGGCCATGTGCTGTGGAGCGAGGCGTTTCGCCCAGCGAAGTCGAAGTCGGAGCCGACGGCGTCCGTTCCGGGCCCGGATGTCTCCACGACGTATGCCGGTTACGATGCGGTCGCCAAGCACCTGCAACGTGTGGGGCTGCCACCGGATTTCGAGAGCGTCGGCCCGATTCGCCACACCCATCGGACCACCGACGATGCCGAGATCTACTTTGTCTCGAACCGAAGCGAGGAGCGGACCAACGCACTATGTCGGTTTCGGGTGACGAGCCGTCGAGCTGAGCTTTGGCATCCGGTCACGGGTCAACGTCGGCTCTTGCGGATGGTGGGGCAGGATGGCGGCACGACCCTTGTGCAACTGAGGTTCGAGCCGCTGGAATCCTTCTTCGTCGTGTTTCCCAAGCTCGACGGTGGACGCGATCTGGTGCGAGTGCCGGTTTGGCCGCCCCGTGAAGTGCTGCGGGTGGACGGACCGTGGGAAGTCACGTTTGACCCGGAATGGGGCGGGCCAGCGCGCATGACGATGGAGGTTTTGAGCGACTGGAGTCAGCACGCGGATCCCGGCATTCGGTTCTATTCGGGGCAGGCGACCTATCGGACCACGCTTCAAGTGCCCGCGGATCGGTCTGCCTGGGGTCGTGGCGAAGGCGAGATCTGGCTCGATTTGGGCGAGGTCAAGAATCTGGCCCGCGTGCGATGGAACGGACAGGACCTGGGTGTCATCTGGTGCGCGCCCTGGCGGGTGGAGGTCTCCCAGGTTCTCCGGTCGGGGGCGAACGATCTTGAAATCACGGTGGCGAATCTTTGGCCCAACCGGCTGATCGGTGACGCAGCGCTGCCGCCGGAACAACGTCGGACCTGGACCACCTCGAACCCCTACAAGGCCAGTGCGCCGTTGTTGCCGTCGGGGTTGTTGGGACCGGTGACCCTTCAGGCGCGCGTACTCGGAGGAGGATTATGACCCTCCGCGAACCGGGGGGTGACGCCTGGCGATTGGGGAAGAGAGGACGGTTTCGTAGCGGCGGGCGTCCCGCCCCCCGGATTCTCTCCACGTTCATGGAGCTAGCCATGAACCCTCCTTGCAAGGTGCCGCGAGGGTTGAAACGGGCTCCCTCACCCCAGCCCTCTCCCAGAGGGAGAGGGAGTCGCGTATGACCAGCAGCGACATGCCAGAATCCCATCCGTCCGAGCCGTCGCGACTCGCTACTGCCGACCCCCTGCTCAACCCTTCGAAACCCTCGGCGCACATTCTCCTTCTCCCTCCGGGAGAAGGCCGGGATGAGGGCCGCTCGCTCCGCGCCTCGCGCCACGGTTCATGGTCCCAATACGTGTCCAACATTTGGAAAACGCTCCTTCCCATGAACCGCGAATGGGGAATGGCGGATAGCGAATCGGGAAGCGGGGGCGGCTCCGTAGCGGCGGGCGGCTCGCCGGCCGGAGGGGGGGGCGTCGCGCCCCCCCGGGGTCCCGGCCAAACAACACAGGGGCGCCCGCCCGTTCCCCCGGGCACGATGCCCGGGTCAACGGCAGGCGCGTAGCCCCC
>CAUJJW010000316.1 GCA_963205105.1 Verrucomicrobiota bacterium
GTTTCCAATGCCGCCCGGCGTGCCGACGGACGCTCCGTCGACGCCCTGCGCACCATCCGTTTTGAGAATGGCGTGGCCCCGCACGCCGCCGGCTCCACGCTCATTCACTGGGGCAACACGCGGGTCATTTGTGCGGTCATGATCGAGGAAGTCGTGCCCCGGTGGATGAAGGAACAACAGGTTGCCGGCGGATGGATCACCGCCGAGTACTCGATGCTCCCGTATTCCACGGTGGGCCGGAAGCCCCGGGACATCACCAAGGGCCGGCTGGATGGACGTTCCAGCGAGATCCAGCGGCTGATCGGGCGGGCGCTGCGCGCGGCGGTGAATCTGACCAAGCTCGGGACCCGCACCCTGTGGATTGACTGCGACGTGCTTCAGGCGGACGGCGGCACCCGCACCGCCGCGATCACCGGGGCCTGGGTGGCGCTGCAACTGGCGCTTCGCAAACTGGTTGCCGACAAGAGCCTTCCGGCGCTGCCCATCGATGAACAGGTCGCCGCGGTGAGTGTTGGCATTGTGAATGGCGTCCCGCTGCTGGACCTCTGTTACACCGAGGACGCCGCGGCGGCGGTGGACATGAACCTGGTCATGACCGGCACGGGTCGGTTCATTGAACTGCAAGGCAGCGGTGAGGAATCCACGTTTTCGCGGGGTGAACTCGATGCCCTGCTGGCGCTGGGTCGTAGCGGAATTGAGCGCCTGCTCGCCATTCAAAACGCCGCTTTGGAGCCTGTCTGATGGAACCGACCACACGATTGCTCTTCCTTCGCCATGCCGAGGTGGAAGAGGCCTACCACCGCGTTTTCGGGGGGCGGATCGACATGGCGATCTCGGCGCTGGGCCGGGAGCAGGCGGGTCGGCTTGCCGAGTACGTCTCCGGCCGGTTCCAACTGGATGCCCTCTATTCCAGCCCGATGCGCCGGGTGCGCATGACGCTGGAACCTCTTCTGGCCCGCATCCCGCTGCAGCCGCTCGTCGATGACGATCTGCGGGAGGTGGATTTCGGGGCCTGGACGGGGCTGCGCTGGGAGCAGATCTCGGAGCGTTACGGGGTGACGGCGTATGACTGGCTGGACAGCCTGGAACGGGGGGCGATGCCGGATGCCGAGCCCGAGGAGATGTTTCGACGGCGGCTGGAGCGGGTTCTGGCTCGGATTCAGGCGGAGAACTCGGGCAAGACGGTGGCGGTGGCGTGCCATGGCGGGGTGATCCGCATGGCACTGGCGGTGTTGTTGGACCTGCCCTTGCGCAAGATGACCCACCTGGAGATCGACTACGCCAGCCTCACCTGGGTGGACTGGACGGGGCCGAAGCGCGAGTTGCAGCTCCAGAACTTCACGCCCTGGCGGGACCTTTGATGGGGCGGGCACCGAAGCGGTGGAGCACGTTGCGGAGCAGGGCGCCCCAGCGGGGGTCGGCCTCGAGGGCCCAACCGGCGCCGATGGTTCCAGCGTTGAAGACGGTTCCGCCGTCGGGCCGTTCCCACCAGATCATCTCCCCACCCTGATCGGTGGTGGGCTGGATGGGGCGGAAGAAGTAGTCGAAGGCTGAGCCGCCGTGCTGCCAGGGAATGATGCCGTTGGCGAGGCGGCGGATGCCGGGGGGATCGGAAGGCATGGTGGCGCCGGGCGGCACCGGGCCTGCGGCCATGGCGGCGAGGGTGGACAAGCGCACGTCGAATTCGTGGCCATTGGCCATGGGCGCCATGCCGGGGCCTGCCCAGCCGAAGCGATCGCCGGGCTTGATCCCGGTTTCCTCGGGTTGATGGAAGATCGGGTGGTCGGTGCCTTCTGCGATCCAGGGTCCGAAATTCTGCACATTGCCCTGGTTGTTCCAGCCCAGGGTTTCCAGGCCGACCAGGGCCCAGCCGGGGTAGCCGCATTCGCGCAATAGCCCACCACGCCGGCCGTCGTGCTCATGCCAGGCTTCGCCGCGTTGGGCGGGGCGGAGTTGGTCGCCGGGCGCATCCACTTTCCGGCATTCCATCACGTCGCCGGCGGGATCGAAGCTCACCCGCCAGAAGAGGGAATTGCCGCAGAGCACGACAACCCGACCGCCTTTGGCGAGGAATTGTTGCAGGGCCTGGTACATCTCGATGGACCAGTATTCGCTGTGGCCGTTGATCACCCAGACCTGGTGTCCGAGCATCCGGTGTCCTTCCCGGTGCAGGTCGTAGTCGGTGACCATCTCGTAGTCGTAGCCTTCGCGTTCCAGCCAGGTTTGGGTGAAGCGCTCGGCGCGGGCGAGGTGGCTGTATTCGGTGGCATCGCCGTAGCGGAGGTAGGGACCGGAAGCCGGCCAGGGCATGCGCCGCCCCACCTGGTAGGTGCCCTGACCCCCGGTATGGCCGCGGTAAAAGGAGAATGCCGGCGGGTTGCCCACGGAGTTGGGAAGTCCGTCCGTCCCGCACACTTGGCGGGGACCGGCCTGCGGTTTTCCAAAGGCGGCCGCGTTGTAGGCCCGCCAGGTGTTGGTCGCGGCCAGGAGCAGAATGGGTGCTGCCTGCTTTTGTCGTGCCCGGCGGACCACGACCATCGCGTGGTTCCAGAATTCCTTCCCTTCACTCACCCAGCGGAGTCGCACTGCGTAGAAGCCGGAGCGGGCGTCCGGCGGCACCTGCCATTCGAAGGTCGGCAGCCACCGGCAGTCGTAGAGATCGTCGGAAGCCAGGCGCAACCCGTGCCCGCGCTTGGGATCCTGGGCCGGGTTGTAATCGGCGAACCTCGGCACGGACGCGTCAAAGGAAGGGCCGCCTATCATCCAGGTGCCGTGATTGATGATGGTGCCGTCGCGGCGATGGGGGGAACGGTCCACGACATCGGCGCCGCGCTCGGCGTCGAAGCCCCAAGTGGCGAGCACCGTTTGACCGCCGAGGGGTTCGAGCCCCTGGGTCAGCTGGCGGCGGGAAACCATCGCCTGGTCCCAGGCCACTTCGAGCAGAGACACCCGGGCCAGGTCGCCGTCCAGGAAACGGGTGGCTTCGCCCTGTTCGCCCATGGCGCCGAGTCGGATCGGATGCCTGCCGGGGCGCAGAGGTCCGGTGAAGGTCCATTGGCCCACCAACTGGCCATCGACCCAGAGGCGCTTGGTCTGGCCGTCCCAACTGGCCACCAGGTGATGCCAGCGTCCACGTGCCACGACGCCGGGTCCGCTGCGGTGGACCAGGGCTTCGTCCGGGGAGGTGCCGTCGCCGAGGTAAAAACCGACGTACCCATCCTTGCCGATGCCGAGGGCCCAGCCATCGGAAGATTCCTTGTCCTCCTGGCTGACCACGCCCATGAGGCGGTCGATGCGCCAGGGGCGGACCCAGGCTTCGATGGTGAACGCCATCAGGGGTGTGCGGATGCTGGAAGGCACGTGCACGTAGGACCCCGGGTGAATGGTTTGTGAGATGGGGGCGACCCGGTCGATCTTCTTGATCAGGGTGTCGGATTCCGGGTCGTCGACGGAGGTTCCCAGGCGGTAGACGGCTGCCTTGTAATGGGTGTCGGCGCTGACGAAGAAGCGGATTTTCTCGCCGGGAAAGGCGCTTTCGCGATCGGCGTAGATGTGGACCCCGGGGAGTCGGAGGGGTTGGTGGGGTGGGATTCCACGGTACGGTGCGGGGCCCCAGGCGGCGGTGGAGGAGCGGGGTGCGGCGACCATGAGGGCTGCCGCGGTGGCTCCTTGTTTAAGGAACATTCGCCGGGAGGGAGAATCAGGGCTCATGAAGGTGGGTGGGACCATGTCAAAGGGTCGGCGGTTTGCCGATCACGAAGAGAAGGTGGAATGACGGGTTGGCAAATCCTTTGGCAGCTGCGGCTGCCCTGCTAGTGTCGCCGCAACGATGAAACCGACGCGTGCGCAGCTTTGGAATCGGTTCCGTGAATGGTATCGGGAATTCCCGGCGGCGGGGTTGGCGGTGGACCTGAGCCGGCTTGGGTTCGACGACCACTTTCTCCAGTGCATGGAGAAGCCGATGGCGAAGGCGTTCGCGGCGATGAAGGAGCTTGAGGCGGGGGCCATCGCCAATCGGGACGAGGGCCGGAAGGTGGGGCATTACTGGCTTCGGAATCCGGAGATGGCGCCGGATCCTGCGGACCGCGTGGCGATCAGCAGCATGGTGGACGATGTCCAACGCTTTGCGGCGGACGTGCATGAGGGTCGCATCGTGGGGGAACGGGGTGCTTTCAAGAACCTGCTGATCATCGGAATCGGGGGATCGGCGTTGGGACCGCAATTTGTGGGGCGGGCGTTGGGGCATCCGATCACGGACCGGCTCGACGTTCACTACTTCGACAACACGGATCCGGACGGCATGGATCGGACGCTGGCGCCGATCGTGGGGGACCTGGGGCAGACGCTCGTGCTGGTGATATCGAAGTCGGGCGGGACACCGGAAACGCGCAACGGGATGCTGGAAGCCGAGGAAGCGTACCGGCGGGCGGGACTGTCGTTTGCTCGGCATGCGGTGGCGGTGACGGAGTTCGTTGAAAAGAGCAGTCTCTTTGTCCGGGCCCGGAGTCAGGGCTGGTGCAAGATGTTTCCCATGTGGGACTGGGTGGGTGGGCGCACGAGTGAGACCTCGGCGGTGGGGCTGCTTCCGGCGGCGTTGCAGGGGCTCGACATCCAGCAACTGCTGGCGGGGGCGAAGGCCTGCGATGAAGTGACCCGGACGGAGACGGTGCTGGGCAATCCTGCGGCGCTCCTGGCCTTGGCCTGGTACCATGCCGGCTCGGGTCGGGGTGCCAAGGACATGGTGATCCTGCCGTACAAGGACCGCCTCGAACTCCTGGCCCGCTACCTTCAGCAGCTGATCATGGAGTCGTTGGGCAAGGAACTCGACCTGGACGGCCGGGTGGTGAACCAGGGTATTTCCGTCTACGGCAACAAGGGTTCGACCGATCAGCACGCCTACATCCAGCAATTGCGCGACGGCCTGCCGAATTTCTTCGCGGTGTTCATCCAGTGCCTCCGATCCCGTCAGGCGGAGTCCATGGAAGTGGAGCCCGGTGTGACGTCGGGCGATTATCTGAACGGCTTTTACCTGGGGACCCGGACGGCGCTGTTCGAGAACGGCCGCGAATCGGTCACCCTGACCATCGAGGAAGTCACGCCGTTCACGGTCGGAGCCCTGATCGCGTTGTTTGAGCGCGCGGTGGGTCTGTATGCGCACCTGATCCACATCAACGCCTACCATCAGCCGGGGGTCGAAGCGGGCAAGAAAGCCGCCGGCCGCGTGCTGGAATTGCAGGCGAAGATCGTTGGGGCGTTGCG
This sequence comes from Verrucomicrobiota bacterium, assembly GCA_963205105.1. GTDB lineage: Bacteria > Verrucomicrobiota > Verrucomicrobiia > Limisphaerales > CAIMTB01 > CAIMTB01. The sequence continues at coordinate 5,260 of CAUJJW010000316.1, forward strand.
GTCGGCGAAGGGGAAGTCCTTCGACGCCGAGGAACTCGCCGCACTGGCGGGATCCGACGATCCCGAGTCGGTGTTCAAGATCTGCCAGCATCTGGCCGCCAATGGTCGGGGTGTGGTTCAAACCGGGCGCGGCATTGCCTCCCGGTTTGTGGCGGCCTGAACACCCTGGTTTCCTGTTTCCTGATTCCTATGCCAACTCCTGTGCAATTCCCGAACGTCACCGCCGTCGCCAAAGCCAATGTCTACTTTGGCGGCAAGGTGGTCAGTCATTCCCTCCTGTTCCCGGATGGATCCAAGAAGACCCTCGGCCTCATTTATCCCGGCCGCTACCACTTCGGCACCGAGAAGGCCGAGCTGATGGAGATCGTCGATGGCACCTGTTCCGTCACCCTGGATGGTGCGGAGGCGGTGACGACCTACACGGCCGGGCAGGAATTCCGGATTCCGGCGAAGAGCGGGTTCCACATCGAGGTTGCCGAGGGCCTCTGTCAGTACATCTGTTCGTTTCTGGACTGACGTGTCGCACCGGCCTGAAGCGGTGGACCTTCCTCACAAGATCGCGACGCTGCTCTACGTCTTTGACGACGCGGACAGCGTGCTGCTGTTGGAGAGGGCCCGGGAGCCCAACCGGGGTCTTTGGAGCCCGCCGGGCGGCAAATTGGAGACGGCCACCGGCGAGTCGCCCTGGATGTGTGCCTGTCGTGAGGCTCACGAGGAATTGGGGCTGACGCTGGGTCCTTCGGATCTGCATCTGGCCGGGATTGTGAGTGAGCACGGGTACGAGGGGACGGCGCATTGGCTGATGTTCCTCTTCGAAATTCGACCGCGCTGCCATCAATTGCCGCCCAGCATCGAGGAAGGTCGCTTTGCCTTCTTTTCGCGTGCCGAGCTGGATGGACTGGCGCTCCCGGACACCGATCGGGAGCAGATCTGGCCGCTGATCTGGAAGCATCGCGGGAAGTTTTTTGCAGCCCATTGTCACTGCCATCCGGACGGCACCCAGACCTGGGTTTTGGAGTCCACGCCTGAATCCTTTTCCACGACATGACGCCTGATGATGCCTTGGATGCGAACGGTCTGCCCGGTGGGGCGCTGTTTGATCTGACGAGCGACCACCATTTCATGGGGGAGGCGCTTCGGCAGGCGGGCAAGGCCTACCAGGCGGAGGAAGTGCCGATCGGCGCGGTGATCGTGCACGGGGGCCGGATCATTGCCCGGGCCTACAATCAGGTGGAACTGCTGAAGGACGCGACGGCGCACGCCGAGATGCTGGCGATCACCCAGGCGGAGTCGGCGCTGGGGGATTGGCGGCTCAACGAGTGTGTTTTGTACGTCACCAAGGAGCCGTGTCCCATGTGTGCCGGCGCGGCGGTGCATGCGCGGTTGGGCCGGGTCGTGTTCGGGGCTTCTGACCCCAAGGGAGGCTGCGCGGGAGGGGTGCTGAACCTGCTGCAGTTCCCGTCCTTCAACCACCGCTGCGAGGTGACCTCCGGGGTTCGGGAAGCGGAATGCCGACAACTGCTGAAGGCATTTTTCGCGGAACAACGCCAGCGTCCGAACGGCGGGTGAGCGTGAACTCCATCGATTTCAGCTGAATCGCTTTGCTTAACAGGACGTCGGGACGGCTTGGAGCACTTCGATGCAGTGGGGGATGGCGCCGACCACGAATCCCAGGCATTCCACGGCGCCGCTGGGTTTGCCGGGCAGACAGACGACCAGTGCCTGATCCACGACGGCGGCGAGGTTGCGGGAGAGAATGGCGTTGCGGGTGATCTTCATGGACTCCATGCGCATGACTTCGCCGAAGCCGGGGAGTTCGCGGAGGGCGATTTCGCGGACGGCTTCCGGGGTGACGTCGCGGGGCGCAACGCCGGTTCCGCCGGTGGTGAGGATGAGGTGGCAGCCTTTGGCGATCAGTTCGCGGATGGCGCGTTGGATGTCGCGTTTTTCGTCGGGCACCAGGGCTTCGCCGGTGACACGCCAGCCGTAGCCGGTGGCGGCTGCCTTCAGAGCGGGCCCACCCAGGTCGTCGTAGAGGCCCTTCGAGGCACGGTCCGAGATGGTGATGATGCCGGCATCGATCTGCATGGTGGCGAGGGTGCCCAGGCGGGGAAGGGCTGGGAAGTCACTTCCGCAGTCGGAAGAACCGGGAGGCGGCCGTGGCGGTGGTTGGGTAGGGGCTTTGAACGATCGGACCCGGAACGTCGGTCCAGGTGCCCGTCGGCTGGGACGCCTCCTGAAGCACGAAGCCGCCGCCGGTCCACACGAGCGTCATGCCGCCGGCGCTGGTTGCGATGGCCAGGTTGGGCCGGGTCACGACCGGTACCTGGGCGGTGAGTGAGAGGCCAAAGGTGATGTCCGGACTGCGGGCATTGTAGTTGTGAACCTCGACCGCGAGCACGTTCCCGCCCTGGACGAGCGCTGCGATCGCCTCGCCTTCCAAACGGAAGACATCCGGACAGGTGGCGTCGCCGTCACAACCAAAGCCGACGGCGAGTGCGTCGTAGGTGATCGTGGCGGGGGCCTCTTCCATGCGGAGCCGGTGGATTTCGGCGCCGTTCAGGTAAAAGACGGCGCCGTCATCGAGATAATTGGTGAAGACGAGGGCGATTCCGGCGGGGTCCGCGGCGAGGTTAAAGCGGGCCCGGAAGGAGTAGGTGGGATAGGGAAAGCCTGTGGCCGGATCGGAAGGCATGGGCGTGGTGGCGGGCTCGATTCCGCTACGGGGACCGCCTCGGGTGTCCACCCAGAGGAGCCCCGGTCCTTCACCCTCCCAGGCGCTGTCGTCGAAAGGGAGCGAGGTCCAGGGCACGCCCTGGAGATCGGTGGTGGTGAATTTCCATGGGTGGTTGATTTCGATCAGCGGCACCAGATCCACCCGATTGCTGGTGATCATCGCGCGCGTCGGGGAGACATGCAGCGTTGTGCCGTCGTGGGAGACGGCGGCGAAGTAGTAGGAGGCGCCCGGCTTGAGATCGGTCAGGGCGACGGTGTGATCCATGACGGCCGCCGTGTCCTGGAGGGTGGCGAGTGGAAGGCTGGTGTTGGTGCCGTACCGGATCTGGCTCGTGGCGGGCGTGAGGGTGGTCCAGGTGATGACGGCGGTGGTGTCGTCGGGATGCGCCGCAAGGTCATTGATGAATCCCGGCGCGGGTTTGGCGTACAGGCCGAAGTGGTTGCCCACGGTGCGCTCCCGGCCGGAATCGGCGACGGCGCTCGACTGGTTCAGTCGGAGCGGTTGTCCGACAGAATCCTCGACCACGAGGGTGGTGGAACCGCCGCCGTCGAGGTTGATGGCGTTGTGGGCGCCCACATGGAGGAACCAGGCGGCAGTTTCGTAGTCGAGGGCGCCCGAGCTGTGGCCTGGCTGCCGTCCGTCGATGGTGAGGATGTAGAGAAACCGTTTGTCCTGGGTGACGCCGATGGCGGTGCGTGGGTTGGTGCGATGGATATGCCCGGAGGTTGCGCTGTACTGGTACCCGACGTTCACGCCTTCGACGACCAGCGGGTAGCTCCCGGTGACGGCGGTGTGGATGCCGGTGGTGGAAACCGGGGGCCAGTTGGTGTGGATCACCGTGGGCACGTTGTCGGCGGTGAAGGCGATGGTCGCGGCTTCGGCGGCGCTGGCTTGTTCGGAGACGACCACTCCTTCGCAGACGCTGAGCGCATGGATATCCATGGGGGTGCCTGCCGGGAGGTAGTACTCGGACGGGTCAAAGAGGCCGGCGTTGATGGCGACCTGGAGGCGGTGTTTCGCGAGAAAATCGCTGACGGTGTAGCCGCCCGTCTCCTGGACATTGGGGATGTAGTCTTCTTCGAGGCGCGGCGACGAGAAGAGGCGGATATCGGGATCAAGGAGGTCGACGCGGATGAGGTAGGCGACATGGGGATTGGGAAAGCCGCCCCCGGGCACATTGGTGCCCATGGCGTGGTCGACGCCTTGGAACAGGGGGACCCAGGCGCCGAGGGTGAGAGTGGCGTGGGAGGAAAGGGAGGTACCCAGGAGGGCGGCCAGGGTGAGGAGGAGGAAGGTTGGATTCATCGGGCCTCGCAGGGCTCACCTGCCGCTGAAGCGGTAGGTGTAGCCGGGGATGGGATCTCGGGTGTAGGCGGCGTTGTATCCGTCATAGTAAACGGGCGCGAATTGGACGTGACCGTCGACGAACCCGAGGACGCTCCGTGCGTCACGGTAGAAGGGGAGGTTGCGACGGCCGGTCCGGCTGCGGTGCCAGGAGATGGGGCCATGGGCGGACCATTCCATCACGAGGAGCGTGCGGTGCGGTTCGATCACCTCCGGGACTTTCCAGCCGGCGATGTTGGGCATGGACGGAAGCGTCACTCCATTGAAGACGAAGCTGGAGTAGTCGAAGCGCGGGTTCTGGTGGAAGGGGCGGGCATCGGAATACCCGCGGTCATCGGGGCAGGCGAAGACGCGGTCGTCCGGCGAGGAAGGGCCGGTGAGGCCGGCGTACGGTTTGACCTGTTCCTTGTACCACCACCAGACGTCGCGCGTGTCGGTGGGAAGCGCCGCGGGCAGCGTGTCCTCCGAATCCTTGGCGAACGCGAGCACGGCCCGGTTGACGGTGGCGAGGGAGCTGGTGCATTGGGCGATCCGCGCTTCGCGCCGGGTGTGGGTGAGGATGGCGCCGGTGACGGATGCGAGCACGACCAGAGCCGAGACAATCACCAGCAGATCGGTACGGGTGAAGCCGCCGGCTGCCCGTGGGCGGTGGCGCGGCGGGTGGCCCGGGGGCGGTGGTGATGAAGGGATGAAGGCGGAGAGGTTCAAGGGGCTGGGTTCACCGGGTCACCGAGGCTGGCGGCGTCGGAAGGGCGCACGATGCGATAGACGTCCTCGAAGGTGTGTGGAGGTGAGTCCTTAGGGGCCGTTCCGCCGGGACCGGTGGCGGTATTCGGTGGGCGGGTGCGATCGACGAAGGCGGCGTGCAGGAGGCCGTTTTCGAAGAGGTCCCGAAGGTTGGCGCGTTCGGCGACGCGACCTGGGCAGAAGGCGATGATGGCCGGTTTGATGTCGGGGAGTTGAGCCCGTTGTTCCGGGGTCAGTTCCGGGGGACCCATGAACGAGACCAGGACACTTCCGCGCGGGGCTTTGCGGATCAGCTCGAAGAAGTCCCCGGGTGGAACGGCGATGGGGCGGAGCGGATCCAGCTGAAGTGTTTGGACGGCATCGACGGTTCGACCGGCGAGGGTGACAGCGGCTTGGAAGCCGGCGAACTGGGCATCCGCCTCAGGGTGGGGGAACTCGGCGGTGTCGCGCAGGAGGACGGTGATGGTGCCGCCGGGTTTCCAGTGAGGAAGAGCTTCACGGGCGATGGCTTGGCCGACGGATTGATGGAAGGCGCGATCGATGGACGGAGGGAAGTCGGTGACAGCGATATACGCGAGGACGGCGGTGCCGAGGGCGGCGGCGGCGGCGGCGAGTTGAATGGACCGTCGATCACGCATGAGAGCTCCTAGAAGATGCCGCGCGGTTTGGAGAGCACGACGTTGGAGACGCCGGACGCGATCTCGGCGCTGATGATTTCGCGCAATTCGGGGGTTTTGGTGGATTGAACGCTGCTGTCGGCCATGGCGAGGTTTCCGGCGCGCACGTGGAGTTCCTTGTCCCAGGCGGCGTCGATGGAGCTTCCGAGGAAGGAACTCCAGGAAGGGTCGAGACCGCCGCCTCCGCCGGAGACATTGCGATCGCCGAGCAGGATGAGGCGGGGAAGGTTTTCCGTGGCGTTGGTGCCGATGAGGAAGCTGACGTGAATATCGGCGGCCATGGAGGCCCAATTCGGTGCGGGTTTGCGGGTTTTGTCGGTGGGGCAGATCAGGATCTGGGGCGTGGAAAGTTCGTTGGAACAGGCGCGGAAATTGTCGCCCCAGTCCGCGGAGCCGGCGCTGCCGCCGGACGCCAGGGGGACGCTCCAGGGGTATTTCTCGGCATTGTCCTGGGCCCAGACGCGGAGTCCGAGGGCGGTTTGGCGGAGATTGTTCACGCACTTGATTTGTTTGGCGCGGGCCTTGGCGCCGCTGATGGCAGGGAGGAGCAAGCCCGCCAGGATCGCGATGATGGCGATGACGATCAGGAGTTCGACGATGGTGAAAGCACGGTGGGCTGGGGAATGCTTCATGGAGTGGGTCGGTGATACCAATCGATCAAAGAGCGGAGGGCATCCGGGGGCTTGGTGTTCGGGAGGCGGATGGGCCTTGGGGCGGTGAGGTCGATTCAGCGATTTGGCGGCGGAGATTCATCTCGCGATTCGCAATGCGCTCCTGGAGACCCTGGACTTCCCGATCGAAGCCGAGGCGTTCGGTCCATGACAGATGCGGTCTCAAGGCGGCGGCGAGTTGCTCGACACGCTGGGAGAGTGGGGGACGGCGGAAGACGTCGTCCATTCGTTCCACAAAGCGGGAAGTGTAGGCACGCCGGCCTTCCGGCGTTTCCAGGATCGCCGAGGCGACCCGTCCCGACATGTGCGGTTGCCACGGGTAACTGGCGAGGCCGAAAAGCTGATCCATTCCGTCGGGAAGAAAGTTCCAGCGACCGGTGCCCGGATCGCGGTAGAGGCGGAAGTTGTTTCGGGCGAGGCCATAGCCGTCGCGGTGGCCCAGCATGACTTCCAGAACGGTGAAGGTGACGAAACGGTCGAGGTCGAGAACGGTTTGGAGGCGTTCCCAGCGCCGTTGGAGGTCGGGTTCCCTGACGGCGTCGGCCAGGTCGGTGGCGTGGTGGGTTCGGTCGGCTGTGCCGTAAGCCGCCTGGTCGGGCAGATTCTGGTGCAACGGCTGATCGACGTCTGAGCCTTCGTCATTGTCGCAGAGGATGCCGTCGGATCGGGCAAAATGGCGCGCCAGAAAGTCCGCGGTGAACCCCTCCTTCCACACGTAGATGCCGAGCGACCGTCCGTTGAGTCGGACCCGGGCATGTCCGACGTGTGGCGCTGGAATGCCCTGGGCGCGGAAGATCTCGGAGCCGAGTTGCTCATGGAGGTAGGTCGGGTCCTCGACCGCATTGTTCAGGTACAGTTTGCGAAGGCCATGAAAGCGCCGGTCGGGTTTGTCGGCGTTGAAGGTGATGGTCCACGAGGGTTTCTCGTCGATGGTTCGAAAACTGCCTGTCGATCCCTTGAGGCGAATGGAGATCGGGAAGGGAACGGAATGGGCCGATCGAAGCGTGGCCTGTACCGCCTCGCGGGGATGACTTCGAAGGTGTGCGATGGAGGCGGGATCGATTTCGAGCGCGATGGGGAGGAGTTCCTCCGGGAGAGACCGTGCGCGTTCGGTGTGGGCCTGGTCCTGGCCCAGGGGACGCGCTGGCGGGTCGGGGGGTATTGGCGGGGCGGCTTCCTCGGATGGGCCGTTCGCTTCCTCATAGGGTTCGGCGGCGGTGACACCGGGTTCGTCGACGGCGGGTGGCGGTTCACGGGGGGATTGGTCCTTCGAACCTGCCCGTTTTTCCACTAGCACCAGGGCGTTGGCGGCGGGCCGCTCCTTTCCTTCGGACGGGCTGTTGATCACGTTGCCCAGCATCCAGAAGGTGGAGGAACCTCCGCCGTCGAGGTTCATGGCGTTGCGGCAACCCAGCCGAAGCATGTAGGCGGCGAGTTCGGGGAAGCTCATGCCCACCGACAGCCCGCCCTGGCGACCGTCGACTTCGACCAGGAAAATGAACTCGTCGTTCCAGCCGATGGCGGACCGCGGGTGTCGCGGAGTGATCCAACTCCATTTCATGACTTCTCCTTCGGCGATGAGGGTGGGGCCTCCTCCCATGGCGGTTGGGACTCCCGTGAGGTCGGGGAGGGTCTCGGTGATGATTGAGACCCGGGTGCCCGGGGTGATTTCGGGCAGTCCGGCCGCCAGCCTGGGTCCGAGGGAGAGAACGAGGGAATCCGGAGGCAAGGGGAGGTCGCCGGCTTTGTGAACGGAGCGGACGATTGCCTGGTAGTGAACGCCGGGTCGGAGGGGAATCCAGGGCGATGCATCGGCGGGGGAGAGAAGGAGTTCGGGGCCTGCGCCGGTCCGGGTGGAGGGGCCGAAGACTGGCGAATAGAGCACGGCGGCGTCGGGATCCCTCGGTTCGTTCAGGCCGATCGGGGTGGCCTTCCCGTCGGGCCACACGGCGCGCAGGCGCGAGTGCACGTTGGTCATGCGCGGTGTTCCCAGGGGATCGATCCAGAAACAGGCGTGGCCGTCGGGGTCCGTGAGCAATTCGCCGTTTCTGATCTGGAGATCGCGGGGGCGTCCGGGATGGGTTTCCGAGTTGGTATAGAAGTCGCCGTTGATGGCGGCGACGGGCTGGGTCTCCTCCGAAGTCGTGGAACGTGCCTGGTCGGAGATGAGACCCATGCCGAACTCATTCGTGCGGCCCAGTGTGGTTTGAAGTTCCAGATTCGGATGGCCCCGCTGGATCTTGACGATGTGCATCGACCAGGGAACGGAGGCGTCCTGGTCGTGGATGTATCGGTAGCCGCGCTGGGATCGGTTGGTTTCCGTCGCACCGAGGGAGCTGAACGCGAGGGCAAAGACCAGGAACCCAAGCAGGGCGGCCCATGTGCCGGTGAGCGAGGCGACGGCCGGGCGCTGGCTCATCGCGGACTCCTCGCCGACTCCGGTTTCGCCACGACGATCAGGGAATTGGCGATGGGCCGTTCGCGTCCGTCGCAGGGGCTGTTCCGGATCTGGCCGGCGTACCAGAGTGTGGCGGAACCGCCGCCGTCGAGACTTGTGGCTTCGGTGCATCCCAGTTTCGCCATGGTGTCGCCCAGTTCCTCAAGGGTCATGCCGACCGAGAGGTTTTTTTGTCGTCCATCCACCACGACCAGAACGTATTCCCTGGCGTTCCAACCGATCGCAGTGCGCGGGTGGCGTTCCAGCATGGAGGTTGCCTCATAGGATTCACCGGGGGGCGGGATGATCTTCAGCTTGCGCCCGGCGCGGACGAGGGCTGGACCGCCACCCATGGCCTGACGGGCGCCGGCGAGGCTGGGGAAGGTTTCGGTCGAAAGGCTGAGCGACTCGCCGGCGCGGACCGTGGGGATGGCTTTGATGGCCGCGGGACCGATGGAAAGCACCATGGTTCCGGGGGCGATGGGTGAATCTCCCGCTTCGCGAATCTCGCGAACCCTGGCCTGGTAGGTAGTTCCGATCTGGAGTGGAGCCCAGGGCTGGTCGGAGGCGGATTCGAGGATGATTTCGCGCCCCCCGGTGGTGTGGGTCGAGGCGCCGACAGCGGGTGTGTAGAGCTGGATGCCATCGTGGGCGCGGTCGCCATTCACGTCGAAGGTCGTCTGGGGCGAGCGATTTCCCTTGGGCCAGAGGATGGTGAAGCGGGATGTGACGTTGGTGGCGTGGGGTTGATTTTGGGCATCGATCCAGAAGGCCACCCCGCCGCTCGGGCCGCTGAGAAGTTCGCCGTCGCTGATTTGGAGGCCGCGGGGGTCTCCGGCATGGGCCCTGACGCGCTGGTAGAAGTCGCCATTGATGGCGGCCAGGGGCGTGAGGGCGTTGGATCGGACCTGGTCGATTTGTGCGGAGAGGAGGGTCAGACCGATGGCGGAACGGTCGGCGTGGGCGGAATGGAGTTCGAAGGGGCTGGGATGGCGCGGAACGCGAACGGCGTGGATCGACCAGGGGACCTTGGCGATGCGTTGGTTGGTGTAGGAGAGGGTGGCGTTTCCCGGGTTGGACAGCTGCTGTGCCCAACCGGTGGGCCCGGTGAAGAACACCAGGGCGCCCAGGCATCCGACCCAGAGCCGATGGTTTGCGAGAAGTCGATCGGTGGACAGCATCGGGAGCCTAAGTTCGGCTGGAGCTCCGGTTTTCGCAACTGTCCGGCAAGAACCTCCGACCGCGGCAAGCGGCTTCAAGGTCGAGGGCCGGGAGGCTAGTCTTCGGCGCGCTCGCCGCTGGGAGCCATTTTGACGAGGCGCGGCATGAACTCACCGAGGACCTCGACCAGATCACGTTGGGCGGCCATGACCTGATGGATGTCCTTGTAGACCATGGGGGCTTCGTCGAGTCCGGCGGACAGCAGGTGGACGTTCCGGTCCTTGAGCATCCGGTTGACCTTGTCCCATTCGAAGGTTTCGAGGGCTTTGGTGCGGCTCATGACCCGGCCGGCGCCGTGGGAAGCGGAGTGGAGGGAAGCCGCGTTTCCCTTGCCGCGGACCAGGAAGCCGGGTGTGGCCATGGAACCGGGGATGATGCCGAGCACGCCTTCGCCGGCGGGGGTGGCGCCTTTGCGATGGACGACCACCTCGCGTTCGGCCCCGTCGATGACGTGGCGTTCCTTCCAGGCGAAGTTGTGATGGTTTTCGACGTCGAGCAGGACCTCAGTGCCGAGATTGGCGGCGATGTGCTGGTGGATGAGGGCGTGATTGGCGGCGGCGTAGCGGCCCATCAGCTCCATGGCGGCCCAGTATTCGGCGCCTTCGGCGGAATCCAGGGCCAGCCAGGCGAGGTGCTTGTGTTCCCGGGGCAGGTCGGGGTGCTGTTCCATCGCCCGTTTGCTGTAGAAATCGCAGACGGACGCGCCGGTGCCGCGGCTGCCGCTGTGGCTGAGCAAGGCAACGTAGTCGCCGGGAGCCAGCCCGGCGGGGGATGCTTCGCCAGCCTGGGGTTCCGGGATGGTGAAGACGCCGAACTCGACGAAGTGATTGCCGCTGCCGCTGGTGCCCAATTGGGCCCAGGCCCGGTCCTTGTTGTTGCGGGTGATGTTGCAGACGGACCAGTCGGCATCCATGACCTCGTGCTGACGGCGTTCGGTGAAATGGGCGCCGACGCCGAAGCGGGTTTCCTGATCGATGGCCCGGATCAGCCGGTCGCGGCGACGTTCCAGATCGCGGACGGACCAGTCGAGCACGGTGAGTTTCATGCGGCAGGCGATGTCGACGCCGACCGCGTAGGGGATCACGGAATTTTCGGTGGCGAGCACGCCGCCGATGGGCAGGCCATAGCCGACGTGGGCGTCGGGCATGAGGGCGCCGGCGACCGAGACCGGGAGTTGGCAGGCACGGGCGAGCTGGTTGACGGCTTCGGGTTCGAGGCCTTCCCCCCATTGTCGCCAGGGTGCGGTGGCGGTGCGGATGACGCGGGTGGAGCGCAGGAGGGCTTTGGCGAACTCGCCTCGGAGATCGTCCTCCACGAAGTCCGCGGGTTTGGCGACGACGGCTTCGACCTCGGAGGCGAGGGCGGTTCTGTCGAGGCCCTTGAGCACGTAGCGGCTGATGAAGTCCATGCCCCGGCGCATGGTTTCACCGGGGGGCACACCGAGGCGGATGAGATCCTTCTGGTTCAAGCTGGAGCTTCAGTCGACACGGTCGAGGTTGTCCTGTTCCCACTTGGATTTGGGGCGGGGGTCCTGATTGGGGCGGAGCATGCGTTTCTGGCGTTCGCGATCGCCGGCGTTGCGGACCACGGGGATGGGTTGCTCGGTGTTGATGTCGAGGCCGGTGACGTACATGGCGGCGGAACCGGTCATCGGAAGGGGAATGAAGTCCTGGACCTGCTGGAGGTTCCAGTTTTCCTTCCGCAGGAACTGTTCGACCGCACCCATCTCCTTTTCGGTGCAGCCGGGGAAACTGGAGATGAAGTAGGGAACCAGGTACTGCTCCTTGCCGGCTTCCTCGCTGATTTCATGGAATTTCTCCATGAACGCCGGGAAATCGCCGGCGGGCTTGCGCATGCGCCGGAGCACGTCCGGGTGCATGTGTTCGGGGGCGACTTTCATGTGGCCGGAGACGTGGTTCTGGACGAGTTCCTTGAGGTACTCGGGCGTGCGCAGGGCGACGTCCATGCGGATGCCGGACTGGACGAACACGTGTTTGACGCCGGGCTGGGCGCGGGAACCGCGGAGCAGGTCGAGGCCCTTTTGTTCGTCGATGCCGAAGTAGGGGCAGATGGTGGGCCAGAGGCAGCTGGGACGGTGGCAGCTCTTGCAAGGATCCACGTGACCGTTCTTGGCGCCGAAAAGGTTGGCGGTGGGGCCGCCGAGGTCGGAGACGGTGCCGCGGAAGGTATCGCTCTCGGTCAGTTTGCGAATCTCCTTGAGCACGGAGTCCACGCTACGGCTGGAGAGGAATTTGCCCTGATGAAATCCGAGGCCGCAGAAGGTGCAACCGCCGGGGCAACCGCGGGAGACGATGATGGAATCCTTGATGGTGGCGAACCCAGGGACCTTGCCCTTGTACGAAGGGTGTTGGGCCCGCATGAAGGGCAGCTCGTACAGGGCGTCGAGGTCGGGGCCGTCGACGGGGAAGGCGGGGGGTTCCTGGAACAGCGCCCGGGTTCCGTGCATCTGCACGAGGTGTTTTCCGGCGTAGGGAGTCTGCTGGGCTTCAACGACCTTGGTCAGGCGCAGGAGCAGTTTGTTGTCCGCTTGCACCTCTTCCCAGGAGGGGAGGATGATGCAGTCCTTGAAATCGGCGGCGGCGGTGGCTTTGGCGCCGAGGAAAAGGGCGGTGCCGCGGATGCCGCTGAGGTCGAGGTTGCCATCGCGAATGCGTTTCGAAATCTCGCGAATGGCCACCTCGCCCATGCCGTACACGAGGATGTCGGCCTTGGCGTCCGCCATGATGGAGGGGCGGAGTTTGTCCTCCCAGTAGTCGTAATGGACGACCCGCCGCATGCTGGCTTCCATGCCACCGAGGACGACGGGAAGGCCGGGGAACGCCCGACGGGCCATCTGACAATAGACGACGGCGGCGTGATTCGGGCGTTTGCCGGGGGCACCGTCCTCGCTGTAGACGTCCTCCTTCCGCTTGTGACGGCCGGCGGTGTAGTTGGACAGCATGGAGTCCAGGTTGCCGGCGGTGACGCCGCAATAGAGGCGGGGGCGCCCCATGACCTGGATGGACTCGATGTTCTTCCAGTCGGGTTGCGCGATGATGCCGACCCGGTATCCCTGGGCCTCCAGCACGCGTCCGATCATGGCGGCGCCGAAGGACGGGTGGTCCACGTAGGCGTCGCCAGTGATGATGAGAATGTCCAATTCATCCCAGCCGCGGGCGACCATTTCGGCTCGGGACATGGGCAGGAAGCCGGTGGCGTCGACGGGGGGTGTGGGTTGCGGTACGGCCATTAGAGCGCGCGGAGCATGTCTCAATCCGGGCCTCCCTGCAAACGGAAGGAACCGGCACTTGCAAGGGCATCGCAAACCCGGTACGTGAGGAGCATCCCTTCGGGCTGTGGTTGCGTCGCCGGCTGGCGACGTTCCAGCAGCCTGATGTTCGGGGATGATTCCCAAGTGCGGGTGGTGGCGCGTTGAACAGCCTTTTGAGCAAGGTCCATGAGATCCTCCAGACCTGTTTTCCGAATCGCCGACCCTGCTGCGCCGCCATGGGCGTTTGGGCGGTGTGGCTTCACCCTCATTGAGCTCCTGGTGGTGATCGCCATCATCGCTGTGCTGGCCAGCATGCTGCTGCCGGCGCTGGGCAAGGCGAAGGAGAAGGGCCGCGCCACCAAGTGCCTGAACAACGTCCGGCAGATCGGCCTGGCATACGCGTTGTACGGCGACGACAACAACGATGACATGGTGACGCTGTACCTGTTCAGCCCGGCGCCGAGGGAGGCCCAGTTCCAGGGCGGAGTGACCTGGTGGGTGGACCTCATGCGCGGTGCCTTGGGCGGTTCGAATATTGTGGCGTGTCCGTCAGTTCGAAACGGGTTTGGCATTGCGATGAATCACCTGGAACTCACCGCCTGGAGCACGGATTCGCGTCCCAAACTCTCCAGCGTGAAACGTCCCAGCGAATCGGTGCCCACAGCGGATGCCGGTCTCATTGTGAATCTGCGGGAAAAGAATCCCGATCAATGGGTGGAGAGGCCCAACTCCGCTTTCCTTTACTGGAGAACGCCCTCCAACCGCGGGTATTACGATTCCGAGCCACAACGCCCGGTTGGCCGGCACGGTCGACGAGCCAATATGGGATTCGTCGATGGCCATGCCTCTTCGACCAAGGTCAGCGCGCTGGGCCTCCAATTCTTCCCGGGCAAGGACGACGCGGGTCGCGATGCGACGGGGGTGGCCTGGCAGGGTGGCAACGAGCGGTACGACCCACGGTGGATGTGGGACCGGGAATGACATGAACGGCAAGTCCTGGGCTCAGCTGGGGTTGGTTGCCGTCCTTCTCGCCGCGGCGGGCGCGATGTTCTTCCGCTCCTCGGATCAGCCGAGAATCGATTTCAACCCGTATCGGGCCTTGGGAACCGTCGCCGCTGAAGAGGTGTCCAAAGTCCTCGGTGGCCAAGGGCGCATCGTGGTCGTCATTCCCGCACCCGGCCCGGACCCCGATCCGGTGATGGAATCCCAACTGGATGCGTTTCAAGCGGCTCTGAAAACCCAGGGCAACGTGGAGGTGGCGGCGACCTTTCCGGTGTCGATGGATCCGTTCCAGCGCATGAGCACGGGTGGGGCGATGCCCGTCGATCAGTTTCTTGGGCTGCGGAAGCAGCACCCTGACAAGGCGGGCTATGTGTTCTTCATGGGTTTTCCCATGCTGCCACCCTCGGAGATGGATGCGCTGAAGGGCAGTCCCATCAAGCTCGTGGTGATCTCGGCACCCTTACCCGGGTACGACGTCCTGCTTCAGGAGGGGGTCCTGCAATTGGCGATCATCTCGAAAACGGTCGCGGCCGATGACGCGCCTCCGCCGGCGACCACCACCCGGGACATCTTCAACCAGGAATACCTGATTCTGCGTCCGGAAGGTGCCGCGGGGCACTAAGCCAACGATTCGGATGGATCTCACGCGAAGACGCGAAGACGCCAAGAAAGACCGGCCGAAAACGAGGACTGTTCCTGTCAGGAACCGCGAACAAAACGGTTTGGGTGCTTGGACGCTCACGATCCCGCCATGTTGTGGCTTTTCTTGGCGTCTCAGCGTCTTGGCGTGACCTCCATCCATTCCAACCGAATCGCTCCCGCCAAGATCGGTTTTCACGAGGAATCGACTACTTTCCGGGCGGCGGCGACGGTTGGGTCGGTTTTTGCAGGGATTTCACATACCGGGCCAGGAGCTCCATGTCGGCCGGTTTCAGGGTTTCCCGAAACGATGGCATCTTGATCGAGCCATCGGGGCCAGTTCGTCCATCCACCATCTGGCGCTGGATTTCGGCCTCGGTGAGCAGGCTGAGGCTCAGGTCTTTGACCCCCAGCTTCCGCGCGGCCGGTGTGGTGGCTTTCCCGTCCTTGCCGTGGCAGGGGGCACAGGCTTTCACGAACAGCGCGGGAGGGGCGGCGGCGCAGGCGTTGTTTGCCTGGAGCAGGAGTGCCGCTGTCACCAGCAGGAGGTTGCCGGAGCGAAAGACCCGGCCCCATCGGTACCCAGCGGTGAAGGTCCTGGAGTGGTGCATGTGCATGCGGTCAGCGACGCGAGCATCGACAGCCCCATCCGTGCGGCGCAAGATGCGAGTCCGGTTCCCATGTCCGAGATCTTCATTTCCTACTGCCGGAAGGACGCCGATCCCGCCGAGTTGCTCCGGGGGCGGCTGAAGGAGGCGGGGTTTTCCACCTGGATCGATCTGGAGGGCTTGCAGGCGGGTGAGGAATGGGGCCAGGAAATCGACCAGGCGATCCGGGATTCGGCGGCTGTGGTGGTGTTGCTCACGCCGGCGTCACGGGCATCCGCCTATGTGGCCTACGAGTGGGCCTTCGCCCTGGGTGCCGGCGTTCGCGTGATTCCGATCCTGTGGACATCCAGCGACATCCCGCACCGGTTGGCTTCCTTGCAGCACCTGGACTTCACCGATCCTGGGTCGCGGCCGTGGGCGAGTCTGTTTGGAGCCTTGAAGGACGCGGTGGCGTCGGTGCCGACCCAGGCGATCCGGGTGGACCGAACGGCGCCGGCCCTGGTGAAGCAGGCGGCAGCGGCGTTGGACAGTGCCGAGCCTGGTGTGATGCAGCGCGCGATGGGGCGGCTTGCCGAGATGCGGACGCGGGAAGCGGAAGACGTTTTGGTGCAAGCGTTGACCCATCCCTTGTCGGACGTGCGGATAGAGGCGGCGGCGCATTTGGCGGAGCGCGGCGACGTGCGTGCGGTGCCGGGCTTGCTGGAGGGCAACCGGGAACGACGCTGGCACATGGAATTGGGACGCAGGGTGACGCCGATCGGGAGTGCGGCGATGCCGGCCTTGCGGGAAGCGCTGGCGGATCCGTCCGCATGGATGCGTCGGGATCTGGTGTGGGCGATACGGGCGATCGGTGATCCGGCGGCGGTGCCGGATTTGGTGCGGATGCTGGAGGACCCGGATGCGGAGGTGAGGGAGGCAACGATTCGTGCATTGGGAATGATGAAGGGGCCGGAGGGCGTGCTGGCGTTGGTGGGTTTTTTGCCCCGGGCCGGTGACGAGGATTGGTTGTTAGCGCTTGAAGCGCTGCAAGAGATCGGGACGGGAGCGGCGTGGAATGCGGTGTTGTCGGCGGAACCGAGGTTGATGGAGGAATTGAGGAAAATCGGGCGTGGAACTCTTGACCAGGAGCGAATGCCACGAGGCGATCGGATTGCCGCGATTTTAAATGGGTTGGATTCGAACACCGCGAAATCCGCCGCGCAGGAATGGTTGGATTATCGGGCCTTGCCATGAGACATG
>CAUJJW010000317.1 GCA_963205105.1 Verrucomicrobiota bacterium
CGTGACCATGAAACACGACGGAAGGCAGCACCTGGCTGGTCCAGCGGTTGCAGTCCCTCAATTCGAGGGCTTTGCATCCAAGGTGGTTCGCGATGCGCAAAGCGGCGGCGAGCAGAGGTTCGGAAGCGGCGACTTCTTGCAGAGATTCGCGAGGGCGGTCTGTTTCGCGAGGTTGGTGCTCGGGGCAGGGGAGCAGGCCGGAGGATATCAGTGGCGCGCATCCGTCCGTGAACGGGAGCGAAACGCAGCGGTGCCCGATCCATCGGGATCCGGTCTCCATCAGCGGGAAGAGTGACAGCAAACGTGGCCCATCCCGCTGAACGAGGTACTGCGGTACGAAGCCGTAGGTATCGACCAGGGTTCGAGCCCATGCGGAGGTGTGGAAGATGGTGGCTTCCGGATGCTCCACCAGAAGCGAGTCCCAGTCTTTGAATCCGAGTGGATTAACGACTTCGACGCCCGGAATGGGTTGGCCATCCGGAGGCCTCTTCGGGGTGTTTCCCGGGTCGGCGTCGCAGGAGACATGCATACGGGCAACGTCCTATACCGAGTGAGGGAACACCGTCGAGACGGACGCGCGCTTTTGGAATGCGCTCATGCAGGAGGCGGGCGTCGTTCGAAGCGACGTCGCCGCCGGTAAGTCAGCTCGGTCGGTGGAGTCGGGCGTGGTGGAAGAACGGCGAAAGCCCAGGGTTGGGCTGCTGTTCATGTCGCGGGCGCGGCCGGAGCCGCAGCACAGCTGGAGGGTTCAAAACCTGGGAGCATCCGAAGGATTCGGGCGGGGTTTCCTGCGACCACGGCACCCGCGGGGACATTCCGAGTGACCACAGCGCCTGCGCCAATCAGTGCGCGTTCGCCGATGGTGATACCACACAGGAGGGTTGCATTCGAACCAATCGATGCTCCGCGCCGGATGACGGTGGGGTGACAAATCCAGTCTGCCTCCGTCTGAGGCTGGCCGGCGTCGCCCGTGGCTCTCGGGATGAGATCGTTGGTGAACATGACCCCATGCCCCACGAAGACATCGTCTTCGATGGTCACGCCGCTGCAGATGAAGGTGTGACTGGAAATCTTGCAGCGTTTTCCGATGCGAACCTGTTTTTGGATTTCGACAAAGGTTCCGATGCGAGATTCATCGCCGATCTCGCAGCCGTACAGATTGACGAATCCAAAGAGTCGGACACCTGATCCCAGTTTGACGTCCGAAGCGACGAGCTGGAGGGGGGTTCGATCTGCGCTCATGCTGAGAGAGCGGAGGATCGGACCTTTCGAAGGGCAGCCGCCGTTTTCCGAGGGCGGCGCTTGGCTGGGCTGGGGGCCGCACTTGGCGGTTCAGCTGTGGCGGATTTGGACGAGTGACCGTTGCCGGAGGTCGATTCGGCCTGACTGGCGTGTTTACCGTTGCCGTTCGAGGAGCCGTTGGTGGATCCCGGAGCAGGGCTTTGCGAGGGGGAGGTGGCGCCGAAATCAGCGAGGTCGATCCGAGCACCATTCAGTTCCAGCGACCGCGAGGAGGCTTCGAGAATGCGCACCAGGTTCAGAGCCTGCTGGCCATCACTCACGGGTCGGTGATTGTACCGGGCGCAGTCGATGAAATGCTGGCATTCGACCTTGAGGGGTTCCTCCTGCTTGACGTACGGGATGTATTGATCGCCGTAGTGATACGCATAATGGAACTCGGCAAACGTATCGTAGTGCGGGGGTGATTCGACGCGGGCGTCGAAGACACGAATCTTTTCGAGCGGCGCGGTGTCGTCATAGACGATCATACGGCGGCTGCCGACGATGGTCATTTCGCGGATTTTTCGCGGGTCCAGCCAGCTGCTTTGAACGATCGCGGAGCGGTTCTTGGAGAAACCAAGCCACATCGTGGTGATATCCTGAACGCGGGCGGAGACGGTGGGGCTGCCGGAACAATTCAGGCCGTGCGGCACTTCGCCGAAAATATGGAGAATGATGGAAAGGTCGTGGGGTGCCAGATCCCATGTGACATTGATGTCCTTTTGGAACAGGCCGAGGTTCAGCCGTCGCGCGGAAATGTAGCGGATCTCGCCGATATCTCCGGCATCGACGATTTGCTTGATGCGTCGGACCACCGAGGAATAAAGGAAGGTATGGCCCACCATCAGGACCACTCCCTTGCGTTGGGCGACATCGATGAGGTCCAAGCATTCCGCGGAGCTGCGGGCGAGAGGCTTTTCGACGAGCACGTGCTTTCCGGCCTCGAGCGCCGCTTTGGCCATGGGATGGTGCAGACCCACGGAAGTGGCTACGACGACGGCGTCCAGTTTGCCTTCGGCGAGGAAGCGGCTGTAGTCGGTGTACCCCTCCACGTTGGGGTACAGGTCCTGGATATGCTTGAGACGCTGAACATTGAGATCACATACCGCGCGCAGGCGAGCGTCGTGAAGCGAAGCAAAATTTCGAATCAAGTTCGGTCCCCAGTAGCCGCATCCGACGACTCCGACATTGATTTTTGAAGCCATGATGTTGGTTTGAGACGGTTCGAGTAGGTTGCAGATCGACGCAAGCCTTGTGCCCAGATGTCCTCAGACGTCTGTGGCACCTTGGACCTGAACCGCGGCAGGCGATTGCAGATTGGCCGAGGCGCTCCGGCGACTCGCAATGGCTTCAACGAACTGCATTGCCAATGTAATCGGCGTGAGCGCGAGGATCTTAACGTCCTGAATCGCAGATTGGGAGCGAGCGTACTCAATATCGAGCTCAATCATGCGGGCGAAGGTGGTGCGGTTCTTGCCGCTCACCTGCCACAGGCCCGTCAGCCCCGGCAGAGCGCAGAACCGTTCCCGCTGGTGAGGCTCATACCGCTGGAGTTCAAACGGGGTGCAGGGCCTGGGGCCGACCAAGCTCATTTCGCCCTTCAGCACGTTGATCAGCTGAGGCAGTTCATCCAGGCCGAGAGCGCGGATGATCTTGCCGCAGGGGATGATTCGAGGATCGGCAGCGTCCAGTTTCTGCATGGGAACATCGTCCTGCTGCAGCTGCCGGAAGTAGTTCTGATGGAAAGCGGTATCGGCTCCTGTCCGCATGGTGCGGAATTTATAGCAATTGAACGGAACACCGTTGTGTCCGACGCGCTCCTGCACAAAGAAGAGGGGGCCACGCGAAACGATTTTGATGGTGGCCGCGCAGATCAGCCAAATCGGAAGCGTCACCGGCAGGGAGAGAATCAGAACGAGAATATCAAATGCTCGTTTCCACTTCGGAACCGGTTGAATGATAAAGGGTTGGAATCCCTGGCCAGAAGCTGAATCCGCCTCCGACTGAGGAGGTTCATAAGCAAGGGTTGTCGAAGTTGTGGTACGCATTGGAGTCTCCGGAAGAAGTGCGGTCGCGAAGGACCACCGAAGGAAAAACTCAGGCCCGAAAGGCAGATCCGACCTTGAAGGGTCGCTTCTGCTGGCTGATGTGTTCTCCCCCAGTCCGCTTCATTGTGCTACGCCGTCGAGTTAGTTGTTTCTGGCCCCACTTCACTGCGGATTTTGGTAAATCCTCGATCGCAATCCCGTGGAGCCATTGGTTTCTTAACTCGTCCGCCTACGTTGGCTATTTCCCCTAACCCGCGCGCCGGACGTGAGTCAATAACAGCAATCACTAGGTGAAATGTCAACACGTGATTTTTTTAACCAGATCCGCCTGATGACCAAATCTGCCATGGTAAATTTCCCTAGAGTACGGAGTTGACAGGGCTCTTTGAAGGGGATTGGCCCGTTTCCCGGTTCCCGCCTTGGCCGCGTGCATGGGCGAAAGCACAAGCAGTCCGGGAGGTGCGAATGGCCCAGAAGCCAGCAAGAAAACTGCAGGAACAGAAGGTGTCCTGGGACTACGTAACGGTACTAGGGCCAGTGGTCACGGCATCCGAGAGTCGCTCCGAAGAGAGAGCGTGCGTGAGAAGGCTCATGGCGGGGCGCCCGGATGGTATGCCTCGTTGTCTGGGCCAGGGCGCACGAGGGGCTGGCAGTGGGGCGGATGGGCTGCACCCGGTACTCACCGGACCGTTGAAGCATCGGCTGCGAACATCCCCAGACCCGACGACAGGGCGGGGCAAGAATGCTAATTAGGACGCAAGAACGTCATATGCCTTACCTGAAGGCAGGGCATGTTTATGTCTCGGCGCTGCGGGGTGACGGTTGTTGTGCCGTCGGGAATCTTGATCCGAAGGAACGAACGATCGCGTTCCGGGACCCTTCCCCAGCGGGTGGATCGGGAACGGTCTGCCGAAGGGGATCGAAGCGAAACCGCCATGCCGCCCTTGTGGGTGGCGGCACGGTCAGGAGGGCGGTCAGCTTGGGGTGCTGAACGGGTGGGGCTGGCGGATGGTGTTCCGGGCGTTTAGGTCCGCCGGAAGGCTTTTTGAAGCATCGCCATGCTCTTGGGAACGGCTGTTTCGGCGGGTTCTTTCCCTTCCATTTCCAAGGACACGTAGCCGGTGTAGCCCGCGTCTTCGAGGATTCGAGCGATGCGCCGGTAATCCAGGTCGAGGGTGTACCACTCGCCTCCTCCGGGGTAGGTTTTCGCCTGGACGAAGACCGTCTTGGGAGCAATGGCTGCCAGCTTTTCGTAAGGTTCCTCGAGGAAATTGCCAGTGTCCATGAGGGCTCCGAGCCAAGGGGAGTTGATGGATTGGACGAGGCGTAGGAGTCCTTCCGGTGTGTTGGTGAGGCCCCAATGATTCTCCAACGCGAGGAGGACGCCGCATTCTTCCGCCTTGGGAAGGCAGCGTTCGATGGACTGCTGGCACCAGCGGAAGCCATCGTCCTCGGAGTGGCCGGGAAGAATGGGTTCGACGCCGCGGGCCTTCATCAGGTCGTTGAAGTCGGGGATGGTGTTCCAGCGTCCCGAATTGAGCCGGATGCACGGGATCCCGAGTTCGTAGGCGATCTCGATGCATTTGAGGGTGTGTTCCACCTGGCGATCGAGCACCTCGGGATTGGGGTCGACGAAGTCCTGGTGGATGGAGAGGCAGATGAGATCGATCCCGTTTCGGAAGGCGTGCTTCTTGAGTCGCTGGAGGTAGGCGCGATGTTCGCGCGTCAGCGGTTCCCGTTCCGGGATGTCCATTTGCCGATGCAGGATGTCCACGCCCTCGACGCCCAATGCGGCGGCGCTGGAAACGACCGATTCCACGGAGACTTTTTCCGTTTTGAAGTGCCAATAGGAATAGGTGGAGACTCCGAATTTGATCCTGGGCTTTGGGGAGGCGCGTCGGGTGGCTGCGCTCGCGAGGGTGGGCTGGCTGAAGGCGGTGGCTGCCAGGGTCGACGTTGCGAGGAACGAACGGCGGGAGCAGTGCATGGCGGGGACGATGAGGGAGGCGCCCGCCGCGGGGAATCTCAAAGGTGGCGACCCTAGTAATAGTAGGCGGTCGTGCCGCCGGGCCCGCCCAGAACCCGCTTCTTGATGCTGGCTTTGTTGCGGACGATGACGCTTCCGTCGGCTTGGCCGACGGGTTGGTCCGGAGTCAGCGAGAATTCCAGGAAGTGCTTGCTGACGCTGCCGGCATCAAATTTGCCGAGGTGGCCGACGTCCCAGATTTTGGTTCCCGGGGTATCACTGACCCGGTGGGTGATGAAGGCCCTGGAGGAGTCGCATTCCGAGGTGGTTTTGGGCCATTCCGGTTCGAGGTCCGTGGCCTTGGGATCCTTGCTGCCGCTGAGGGATTGGAACTTCACGTTGGGGAAGTTCGCCAGCCACATGTAGGGCGTGTAGACGTTGGCCGCCGTGGTGTCCCAGCCGCCGTAATCGCGGGTGGACTTGTCAGCGAAATTCGCCGGGCTGGCGTAGTTGAGCCAAAGACGGCCGAACGATTTGGCGGTGACCGGGCAAATCAGGATCCAGGAGCTGGGGACATAGGTGCCCCGCATGCTGTCGACGATGCTGTCTTTGCGCCCGTTGAGGCGGTGGTAGTCCGGGCTGCCATCGTCGTGCTGCTGGAACTTCCCCTGGTTGTCGTCGGCGTAGAGGATCTGGGAGAGGTACTGCTGACGGATGTTGTTCAGGCAGGCGGTCCGACTGCCCTTGTATTTGGCCTTGGCGAGAGCCGGCAGCAGCATACTTGCGAGGATCGCGATGATGGCGATCACCACGAGGAGTTCGATCAACGTGAAGGCCCGTGGTCGAGCGCCTGGCTGGTAGGCTTCTCTAATTCCCATCATGGGATGAAGTTTTACAGGTGGTTCCCGGGGTTCTGCCAGTCCGGAAATCGATTGGGTGTCCCCCCGCCCAGGCCGGGCTAGCTCGACAACATCCGCTGGAGGTAGAGCACGTCGAGCCATCGGTCGAACTTGTGGCCGACTTCCCGGAAGTGGCCAACCTGGGTGAAACCGAAGCGCGCATGAAGCCGCAGGCTCGCTTCGTTGCTGGCATCGATGGCGGCGATCAAGCTGTGCAGTTTCTTGTCGCGCGCGGAGTCCAGCAGCGGCGGGAAGAGCAGGGCGCCAATTCCCTGTCCGCGCCGGTCGGCGGCCACGTAGACGGAATTCTCCGCTGTGTATCGGAACCCGAACCGGTCGTGGAATGGGCTGAGCGAACTCCATCCAACGACTTGGCCGCCATCCTCGGCGACGAACACGCCATAGCCTTTTGCGGCGTGGTCGTCGAACCACGACAGCCGATGCTCCAGCGTCCTGGGCTCCACATCGTACGAGGCTGTCGTGGTGAGCACCGCCTCGTTGTAGATTTCGAGGATGGCGGGGCAATCCTCTCGGCGGGCTGGGCGGACACGGACGGGGCTCATAACCGGGCTGAGTTTGCCGCGAGACGTGGGGCGAGGTCACGCCTTGGGGCGAGGCGCGACGAAGCGTTGCTGGAGCCTGACCGTGGGGTGATGCCGGGGGGCGTTTCCTCCAGCCCGGCTCATGGCCACGAGGTCACCAAGCTGCTTCGAGCAGGGCGACGAGTTCTTCATGAAGCAAGGGCAGGGGGTTGGCCCGCATGCTGCTGGCGGCAGCTGCTTTTTCCGCCAGTTCTTGGAAAGCGTCTCTCGGGACTCCCAGCGAGCGAAGCGACGGGGTCGCGAGTTCACGAACCAGCTCCTGAATCCAGAGGACCCCTTCCTCGGGGCTGGCCTGGTCGCGACCTGTGAGAACCTGGGCAAGGGTGGCGAACCTCGGCAAGGCGGGTGATGTCGGGGCCCGTTTTCGAAGGGCCTGAAGGTTGAGGGCTATCGCGTGGGGCAACAGGGCGGCGCAAACGGCGCCATGGGGGCTGGGATGACTGCCGCCGATGGGCGCGGCCAGGCCATGCACGACGCCGAGGCCGGCGTTGGCCAGGGCAAGCCCCCCGAAGAGGGCCGCCAGTGCCATATCGGTGCGAGCGGCGAGTTGGTGGCCGGCGGACACCGCGGTCCTGAGGGAGCGGGCGATCCGCCTCAAACCATCCAGGCAAAGCGCGTCCACGAGCGGGTTCGTGCGAAGGCAGACGAAAGGCTCAATCAGCTGGGTGAGGGCATCGAGTCCGGTGGTGGTGGTCACGGACGGCGGGAGGTCGAGAGCAAGCTCGGGATCGATCAGAGCCACGCGGGCAAGCAGGTGAGGGCTGCGGAGGCTTGCCTTGACCTTGTGTTCCCGGGAAGTCAGCACGGCATTGCGGGTGACTTCCGCCCCCGCGCCGGCGGTTGTGGGGATGGCGATCCAGGGCGCGGCGGGATGGGTCATGGGCTGTCCGCGCCCGACGACTTCGAGGTAATCGAACAGATCCCGGTCGTTGGTGAGGAGCCCGGCGATGGCTTTGGCGGCGTCGATGGCGCTGCCTCCGCCGAAGCCGATGATGACATCGAAACCTTTCAGTTTGGCGCGGGCGAGGCCGGTGGCGACGTTCAGGGTCGTGGGTTCGCCGTGGATGGAATAGGTTTCCGACGAAACGCCCGCGGCCTTGAGACCATCCTGCAAGCGTCCCGCGCGCTCGGGGTGGGCGCCGGTGACGATCAAGGCCCGCTTCCCGAATCCCCTGGCGATAGCCCCTGCTTCCGCCAGTCGCCCGGCGCCGAAAACGATGCGCGTTGCGGTGGCGAACTCGAAGGGGGCGACCGGATCAGACGCGTTCATCACTGGGGAAGATTTCCGTGAAGCGGGTGCTTCGGCGCGGTTCGGCCATCATGAATTCGACGGCGTCCCTCCACCTTCGGTAATGAGCGGTGTCCTTGTGTGCTGCCGGGGCCTGGGCGTCGCGATAGACCTCGATCAGGACGAAACGTGTGGGGTCGTCTGCCTGCTGTTGAACGTCGAACCGCGCCACCCCGGGCTCGCGGATGCTGTGGCGGGCGTTCTCACAGGTGGCGGCGATGAAGGCATCGACCGACTCCTGCTTCACATGGACATGGACGTGCACGGCGAGCATGGCGTGCGTGAGGCTAGCAGGCAGGTCAACGCCAGTCACCGGGTGTTGCCGATCGACTCAGAACGGACGACGAAGGGACGCTGTCGTTGAGAATGCGATTGACAGAACGGGGTGGAGTTCGGCACAACCCGGCCGCTCTTCGCGAGAAGAGTTCTCATTGCGAGTGGGTGAGGGACTGGCCCGAAGACCCCACGGCAACCGGCGGTCCCCGGCAACGCGGCCGCGTCCAGGTGCCAAATCCAGCACCGATCCGGTGGTATCACCGGACCGGGATAAATGAGAGGAGTGCCGGACGGTTTCTGGGACCTCTTCTCAACTCTGCGTGGGAAGGGGCATTTTTTTTGCTCCTTTCCCGGCCTTGCCAGCCGCGAGTCGACTATGGATACGAACCGTTCGTTCATGAAGGCGCTCAAGTGCCGCGAGTGCGGCCACGAGTACGCGTTGGAAGCCACCCACGTCTGCGAGTTCGATTTCGGACCGCTGGAGGTTGTCTACGATTACGACCGGATTCAGGACGTCCTGAGCCGGAAGGTGATTGAAAGCCGGGTCCGAACCATGTGGCGGTACCGGGAGTTGCTGCCGATCGCTGGTGAGCCCACGGTCGGGAGGCAGGTTGGATTTACCCCTCTGGTGCGCGCGGACCGCCTGGCGGCCCGTTTGGGATTGAAGGAGCTCTGGATCAAGAACGACGCGGTGAACTATCCGACGCTGTCGTTCAAGGACAGGGTGGTGAGCGTGGCGTTGAGTCGCGCGGTGGAACTGGGATTCCGGACGGTGGCCTGCGCTTCGACGGGCAACCTGGCGAATTCGGTGGCCGCCAACGCGGCGGCGGCGGGTTTGGACGCCTACGTGTTCATTCCCCACGACCTGGAAAAGGGGAAGGTCCTCAATTCGTTGATCTACGGTGCGCGGGTGATCGGCATTCGGGGGCATTACGACGAGGTGAACCGCCTCTGTGCGGAAATCGCGGGCAAGTACGGCTGGGCGTTTGTGAACGTCAACATGCGCCCGTACTACGCGGAGGGGTCGAAGTCGATGGGCTTCGAAATCCAGGAGCAGATGGGGTGGAAGATTCCCCAGCACACGGTGATCTGCATGGCTTCGGGTTCGTTGCTGACCAAGATCCACAAGAGCTACCAGGAGTTTTCAAAGCTGGGGCTCGTGGCTTCGACCCCTTGGAAGATCCATGGTGCCCAGGCGACCGGGTGCAGTCCGATCACCACTGCCCAGAAGGCCGGGTTGGACTTCTTTAAACCTGTGAAGCCGAACACGATCGCCAAGTCTCTGGCCATCGGAACGCCTGCCGACGGCTTCTACGCCCTCAAGGTGATGAAGGAAACCGGCGGCTCGGGAGAGGACGTCACGGACGACGAAATCCGCGAGGGCATCCGGTTGTTGGCGGAGTGCGAGGGAATCTTCGCCGAGACTGCCGGGGGTGTGACGGTGGGCGTGGCCAAGAAGCTCGTGGCGCAGGGAAAGATTCCCCCGGATGAATCCGTGGTGCTGTGCATCACCGGCAACGGGCTGAAGACCCTGGACGCGGTGGATGGCTACGCCGGAGTCACCCGGGAAATTCGCCCAAGCCTCCGGGAATTCGAAGGGGTGCTGGCATCCGACAAACCCGCCATCGCTGCCGCGCACGCATGAATCTGCCCGCAGCGTTTCGGCGCGGGAGTTTCGATTCGCTCCGGCGCCGGTCCGGCGGTAGAACCCGCTGAAAGAACTGAGTCCGCCCCGAACGGGCGCCCCCCAGGGTGTCGCCCGTTCGGATCGGAACTTGACCCCCCACAACCGTCCATCCGTCGATCCATTCCATGCCCATTCACGTCCGCATCCCCACGCCCCTTCGCAAGTTGACCAACAACGAAGAACTCGTGCCGGTGGTCGCCTCGACCGTCGGCGCCGCCATCGCTGAACTGCAATCGCGTTTTCCCGGCATCAAGGAGCGGTTGCTGGACGAACAGGGAGCGGTCCGACGCTTCGTGAACGTCTACGTCAACGAGGAGGACATTCGATTCCTTCAGAACCAGCAGACGCCGCTGAAGGAAGGCGATGAAATCAGCATCATCCCGGCGATCGCCGGCGGTTAGAACGCCCCACCGTCCAACACGGGATTCGGCATTGTAACGAGCGCCCGCGGCCCTATACAGGGGGCCCTATGAAACGCGCGAAGGCACGGTCGATGCAGCCAGCGTTGGCGGTTGGGTGCTCCTGGCTGGTTCTGGCCTGCCTGCTGTCGGCCATGGTGGGGGCGACCGCATGGGGCGCGGCGGCCCGTCGCGAGGTGGCGAACTTCAGTCTCCTCGATCTGCGCGGTGCCAATCACGAGCTGTACCGCGCGGAGGGCAAGGTCGTCGTGTTGTTCTTCACCGGCTCGGGTTGTCCGATCGCGCGCAAGAGCACCTCGACCCTGAAGGAATTGCGCGACGCTTTCGGCGGCAGGGGCGTGTCGTTCTGGCTGATCAACACCTACGCTGGCGATTCGACCCGCGACGCCCAGAAGGAGGCGGGTGAGCTGGGTTTGTTTGGGTTTCCGTATCTTCGCGACCCGCGGCAGGGGGTCGCGCTCTCCCTGGGCGTTCAACGCACTGCGGAAGTGGTCGCGATCGAGACCGAACGCTGGGAAGTCATCTATCAGGGGGCGCTGGACGACCGGTTTGCGGAGGGCGCTGAAAAGCCGAAGCCCCAGGCCCATTACCTGCGGGACGCATTGGAAGCCCACCTATCGGGACGACCTGTGGACATGGCGCGCACTCAGGCCCGTGGCTGTCGCTTGACCTTTGCCGAGGTGGGCGGTGACGCGGGTGTGCCTTCGTATGCCAAGGACGTGGTGCCACTGCTCAAGACCCACTGTGTGGAGTGCCACCGCGAGGGAGCGATCGGTCCCTGGACGATGGATGGCCATGGGCGGGTGAAGAATTACGCGCGCATGATCGAGGAAGTCCTGTTGACCCGGCGCATGCCGCCCTGGGATCCGGATCCGGACTTCGGGAAGTTTGCCAACGCGCATTCCATGACCCGGGAGGAGACGCAGACCCTTCAGCGCTGGGTGGCGGCGGGTGCACCGCGCGGGGACGGACCGGATCCACTGGCCGAGGCTTTGCCGCCGTTGCCCGACTGGGTCATGGGCAAACCCGACGTGGTGTTGCGGCTTCCAAACCCCGAGCAGATTCCGGCGACGGGGGTGCTGGAGTACCGGCACATTGAGATTGCCAATCCGTTCACCAACGAGGTGTGGGTGGCCGCCACGGACATCAAGCCGGGGAACCGCAAGGTGGTGCATCACGCCATCCTTTACGTGAAAGCGCAGGGGGCTCGGGATGATGGGACCGGCAACGGCCTCCACTTCTGCGGGTGGGCTCCCGGCACACCTCCGTCGAGGTACCCCGCGGGCGTCGCCAAGCGTCTACCCGCAGGGGCGAAACTGACCCTTGAAATGCACTACACCACGAGCGGGGCTCCGGAAACCGACCAGACCGAGGTTGCCTTCTACCTCGCGCCTGGTCCCCAGCCCCGCAACGTCGAGGTTCGCCGGGCCGAAGATTTCCATCTGGAAGTGCCGCCCGGATCCGATGAAGCCCGGCACTCGGCCACGTACGCCTTCCGGAAGCCAGCCACCCTCTACAGCCTCGCGCCGCACATGCACGTTCGCGGGAAATGGATGCGGTACGAGTTGCTGCTCCCGGATGGGAAACGGGAAACGCTGCTGAACGTGCCGAGGTACGACTTTAACTGGCAGCACGGCTACGGGCTGGCCGAACCACGCAAGGTGCCCGCGGGCGCATGGCTGCTGGTGACGGGTGCGTTTGATAATTCCGCCAAGAATCCTTCCAACCCCGACCCCTCCCAGCGTGTCCGGTTCGGTCTCCAATCCTGGGACGAAATGTTCATCGGGTTTTTCGAGGCGGCGGATGAACCGGAACCCGGGGTGTCCACGGCCTCGGTGACGCGTTGAAGCATCCCATCAGTGACGTTCCAGCGTCGCGGTCTGGCATGAACCCATGAACCCACGCTACCGACCCGCGCTTTCGGCAGTCCTTGCCTTGATCGTTGCATGGTTGCTGGCGGCGGGTGGTTTCTTCTGGGCCCGTGGCGCCAAGCCGACCGCCGCCGGACTCTCGGAGTATCTTCGAACCACCCAGCTCGGGGAGCTGTCCGCCGATGCGCGGGCGAAAGCGCTGGCTCGCCTCGCCGACTGGCTGAACGCCTTGCCCGCCGAGGAACGACGCAAAGCCCGCCTGGGAAGGCTTTGGCAGCCTTGGCTGGAACAGATGACCGACGAGGAGCGACTGCGGTTCATCGAGGCGACGGCACCGAAGGGATTCGAGCAGATGTTGTCCTCATTTGAACAACTGCCTCCGGAGCGTCGACGGGCTGCCATCGGTGACGCGTTGCGGCGCATGAAGGAAGCCGGGGATGAATCCGGAAGCGTTTTGGGCCTGGGTGAAGACGGGGCGGCGCAGGTTCCGCCGCCGGCGCTGTCCGAGGAACTGCGTGACCGGGTGACGGAGATCGGGTTGAAGGCGTACTACTCTCAGAGCTCCGCGCAGACCAAGGCCGAGCTCGCACCCCTTTTGGAGGAACTTCAGTCCGCCATGGAGGGAGGCCGGATGCGAAGGGGTCCGTTTCGGCCCGCGAACCCTTGAGCGTGATTTCTCCATGCACCCCAACGCCTGTGGCACGGCGCGCGTTCACCGTGGTGGAGCTTCTTGTGGTGATCGGCATTCTCGCGGTGTTGACGGGCCTGCTCCTCCCCAGCCTGTCCCGGGGCCGCGGGTTGGCGCAGGCGACCGCGTGTCTGGGGAACCTGAGGCAGGTCGGTGTCGCGCTCCAGGTCTACGTTCCCGACAACGACGATCGGATGCCGTCGATGCGTGATCGTCCCCTGGACGACGCGACCACCAACGCGTCCCTGCCCGCGTTGCCCGGGCTACCCGGTCCCGATTTGGTCCTGTCCAACGTCCTGGGCCAGCCGACGGTGCTGCGCTGTCCCGCGGACCGTCAGGGCATCTATGACCGAACCGGATCGAGCTATTCCTGGAACAGCCTCCTGAACGGTCAGCCTTCGGACCGGCTCAGGATCCTGTCCCTCGAACTGGAGGCTCACCAGGTGCCGGTGTTTTTCGACAAGGAGGGATTTCACCGATCCCGCGGCGAACGACGGGCGGTGAACTACCTGTACGCCGATGGACACCTTAGGAACCTGTTGGTCCTGGAGGGAACCCGATGACCGATGCCTTGGTGGAGACCAGGAACCTGGGGAAGCGCTTTGGCGCGCGGACGGTGTTGGACGGGGTTTCGATGACCGTTTCGCGTGGCGAGATTGTCGGGTTGCTGGGACACAACGGGGCGGGCAAGAGCACCCTCATCGGTATGCTGCTGGGGCAAGTGTGGCCCAGTGCGGGGGAGGTTCGCGTCTGTGGATGCGACGTCACCCGGGACCGGCA
Organism: Verrucomicrobiota bacterium; assembly: GCA_963205105.1. Lineage (GTDB taxonomy): Bacteria > Verrucomicrobiota > Verrucomicrobiia > Limisphaerales > CAIMTB01 > CAIMTB01. Next base: position 13,806 of record CAUJJW010000317.1, read on the forward strand.
GGGCGCCCTGGCGAAGGTTGGAGCCATTTTCGAAAGCCCTGCCTTCTACGATTACCTTTCAGGCTGGCGGAACCTGGAGATCCTCGCGGGTTATTCGGGGCCCACGACCCCGGCGCGCCTTCGCGAAGTGATCGAGTGGGTGGGACTTTCCGGTCGCGAAGGTTCTCCGGTTCGGACGTATTCGCATGGAATGAGGGCCCGTCTGGCGCTGGCGCAGGCGCTACTTCCGGGGCCTGAACTCCTGATTCTGGACGAACCCGGGGACGGTCTGGATCCCGAGGGCACCCATGAGATGCGGCGGACCATTCGGCGCCTGCGCGATCAACTCAGGCTGACGATCCTGCTGTCCTCCCACCAGTTGGGCGAAGTGGAAATGTTGTGCGATCGCATCGCCGTCCTCAGCCGGGGGCGCAAGGTGTTTGAAGGATCCCTGGACGACACCCGTCGGCAGGAGTCCTGGGTGCGGTTGAAGACGGACGACTTTGCGGCGGCGGCATCGGAGCTTCAGGACGCCGGATGGATCGTGGGGGTGCGTGGTACGGACCGGGTGTTGCCGGCGGACGGGATGGGAACGGATGGCATGGTGCGCTGGCTGGTGGCCCGTGGAAGGCCGGTGTACGAGATCGCGGTGGAGACGGCGTCCCTGGAGGAGTTTTATTTGAAGCTCATGGGGGAGCGAAAGGAGCCGGAGGCACCATGATGATGCGGCAGCTGCGGAGTGAGCTTTGGAAGCTGTTTGGCAAGAAACGGACCTACATCGGGTTCGGGATGCTGCTCCTGGCGCAGGGGATCGTGACTCTGGTCTTCCGGTACACCCAGGCGTCGCGCGGAGCGGTTCGAGCGTTGGAAACGAACGGCTACGAAGCGTCCGCCTATGTCTCGGCCCTGACGATCGCGGTGGTGATGTTGTTTCCGATCGCCTACATCCTGCTGCCGCTCTACCTGGCGCTTGTCGGGGGGGATTTGGTGGCGAAGGAAGCGGAGGACGGAACCCTTCGGATGATCCTGGCGCGCCCGATTTCCCGCGTTCGTCTGCTGGCGGTGAAGTGGCTGGCGGGCGTGGCCTTCAGCCTGCTGCTGGTGGGGATGCTGGGGGTGACAGGCCTCGGCCTCGCTTCGCTGTTCTTCCCGCAGGGCGGCCTTTTTGTCTTCGTGCCCGGAGAACTGTTCACGGTGCTGGAACCGGGTCCGGGACTGGGGCGCTATGCGGCGGCGCATGCGGTGCTCTGCCTCAAGGCGATCACGGTGTTGAGCCTGGCCTTCCTCTTCTCGTGCCTGAACGTGAAGCCGGCAGCGGCGACGATTCTGGCCCTTTCCGTGCTGTTCGTGAACGCGATCCTGATGCAGATCCCGTTCTTCCGCGACCTGCAGCCCTGGTTTTTGACGTACCACTTGAACCTCTGGCAAAGCATGTTCGCCCAGCCCATACCCTGGTGGCGCCTGACGGAGTCCGCGTTCCTGCTGTTCGGCTTCAACGCCTCCTTCTGCCTGGTTGGGGCCATGATTTTCCAGGCGCGGGACATCAAGTCCTAGTCCGGGGGTGAGGCGTCCCGAAGCTGGAAAGGTGGATCGCCCACAGGTAGGTTCCCCTCCCGATGACCGACCCGCGCTACACCAAACTGGCCCGTCTTCTGGTGGAGTACTCGACCAAGATCCAACCGGGCGACGTCGTCCTGCTGGAGATGACCGACGTTCCGGATGAGTTTTCGGTGGAACTGCTCCGGGCGGTGCGGTCGGCGGGTGGAACGCCGCTGATTGAAGTGCGGCACACACGGATCACACGGGAGATTCTTCGGGGAACGGACGAGCAGCACGCCGGGTTGCTCCGAACCCTGGAGATGCAGCGGATGAAGCGTGTGCAGGCCTACATCGCGGTTCGGGGAAGCGCCAATGCCAACGAGGCGTCCGATATTCCGCCGGAACGGTTGCGCCTTTATTCGAAGACGCTTCGGCCGGTGATCGATCACCGGGTCAAGAAGACGCGCTGGTGTGTGCTGCGCTGGCCGACCCCAAGCATGGCGCAGGCCGCGGGCATGAGCACGGAGGCGTTCGAGACGCTCTACTTTGATGTTTGCACCATGGACTACCCGAAGATGGCGAAAGCCATGGAGCCCCTGACCCGGCGCATGGAACGGGCGGATCGGGTGCAGATCAAGGGGCCTGGAACGGATTTGTCGTTCAGCATCAAGGACATCGGTGCCAAGATGTGCCAGGGCGACCGGAATATCCCCGATGGCGAGGTGTTCAGCTGTCCGGTGCGAGATTCGATCGAAGGAACGATCCAGTTCAACACGCCCACGCTCTACGCCGGCACGCGGTTCGACAATGTGCGGTTGGTCTTCCGGGCGGGGAAGGTGGTGGAGGCGACCTCCAGCAACACCAAGCGCCTGAATGAGATTCTCGATACCGATCCCGGGGCACGGTACACGGGTGAATTCAGCCTCGGGTTCAACCCGCACATCCTGAATCCCATGTGCGACATTCTGTTTGATGAGAAGATCGCGGGGTCGTTGCACCTCACTCCGGGCCAAGCCTATGAGGAATGCGACAACGGCAACCGCTCCGCGGTCCATTGGGACATGGTGTTGATCCAACGCCCCGAGTGGGGCGGCGGTGAGGTCTGGTTCGACGGCGAATTGATCCGGCGCGACGGTGAGTTCCTGCCGTCGGACCTTCGGGGGCTCAACCTCAATCGATTAAAGTAAGTTATCCAGCCTTAGGTGACGCCCTTAGGGGATTTTGTTGGGGGGCGTTGGAGGTGGGTGGTAGGGAGAGGGTTGGAACGTAAGATGTTTTGCCAACCGTCGCTTGACGGGTCGGTGATTCTTCTTCTAAAACCGGCTCAATGATCACCTTTCCGGCGAATGCTTGGGAGGGTGATCGTGTTCACGTTCAGTTTGACCGGGGCGTTCCAGGTGCCCGCCTGGAGGTGCTGGTCGTTTGGGTGCCTCACAAACCACAACTCCCTACGCAATGTTTCTATGATGACGCCTAATGCAAGGATGGCGAGACGCGCGATGAAGCTCGCCCTCGCTGCCAGTGCGGTTGGTCAGTTCATGGCCACCCCGGCGGTCTTCGCCCAGGCGGCGGCGACCCCGGAGCCGGATGCGACCGAACTGGCCCCGATCCTGATCACTGGCTCGTTGATTCCCCAGCTGGACACCCTGATCTCGAGCCCGGTCGAGGTGGTGGGTGCCTCCAAGATCGAGACGGTGGGCGCGGTGGACGCTCTGGAAATCCTGCGGCGCACCACCCCGGTGTTTCTGGGGAACGGCAACACCGGCCAGGAAGTCAACAACGGAGGCTCCGGCGAAGCCTACATTGCGCTGCGCAATCTTCCCACCGTGGTCCTGCTCAACGGCCGGCGTTTGGCGAGCTCCGGGTTCTCGGACGGCGAGGCGGTGGACGTGAACACCATCCCGGTGGCGGCCATCGAGCGCATCGAGGTGTTCAAGGATGGGGCCTCGGCTCTCTACGGCGCTGACGCCATCGGTGGCGTGGTCAACATCATCACCAAAAAGAATTTCCAGGGCGTGGAGGTCAAGGGGCGATACGGGGCGACCACCCGATCCGACAACTATTACGAGTACATGGCCTCGGCGGTTGGAGGCATCGGCTCCGAAAAGGGCTCGATCGTGGCGGGGATTTCCTATTTTTACTCGAACCCTCTCCTCTCGTCCGATCGTGCCATCGCCTCCTATGGCGTTCAGGAATTGGTGGATCGAGGGCTCAAGCCGCCGTCCTACATTTCGCCGACCTACTCCGGCCGCATTGATGACTACGTGCTGGCGGGGTCGGAGTTTGCGGTGGGGCATCCCAACTACAATCCGGCCATGACCACCATCCCGGCTTCATTCCTGCAGCCCGGGCGGCAGTGGACGACGGCGGATTTGGCTGCGGCGGGAGTCTTGGTGCCATTGTCGGAGACGCCGCAGGGCAGTCAGGTCGGAGCCCCTTACTCGCTCCTGAACACGACCTTGCTGAACACCCATTCCATTCAGTCTCAGGACCGGCGGCAGGCGTTCGGCACCTTTGAACATGACCTGATTGGCAAGCACTTGCAGTTCTTCGGGGATTTTCTGTTCTCCGACACTTCCTCGGAAGGGCAGTTGGCCGCCTCACCGGCGCCGGCTCTGAGCTCCTACAACATCACGATTCCGGCGGACAACCCGTACAATCCCTTCGGCATTGCGTTGGGTTCCGGTGCGTCCGCGAGTCCCCGCGTCCGCAATCGCTTCATTGATCTGGGCAACCGAACGTCCCGTTACGATTCGAGCTACTACCATTTTGTGGGTGGGCTGAAGGGCACCCTGGACATCTCCTCGGAGTGGGTGGACGACGTTCGATGGCGGTCGGCCTTCAACTACAACAAGAGTGACCAGCTCAATCGCAACCTGAACGCGGGCACGACGACCGCGCTGAACGACGCGCTCACCCCCGACTTTTCGGCCAACCCGGACGGTTCGCTGAGTGTTCTCACGGACGCCAACGGCCCGGTTCCCACCTACAATTACTTTGCGCTCCCCGGCGCCAACGACCCGCGCACGCTGGACACCCTGAGGACCACGCTCTTTTCGAAGTCAGAATCCGAGCTGTACTCCTTCGATGCCGCCGTCAGCGCGCGCATGCTCAATCTCCCGGCCGGCAAGATCGGATGGGCCGTCGGAGGCGAGTACCGACACGAGGCGCTGGAGCTTTCCAACGACTTCCTCACCCAAACCGGCCAGGGCATCGGGTACACCGCCGCGGGTAATTTTCCGGGCGGCAGCCGTCAGGCGCGCGCGGTGTTCATCGAGGCTTCCATTCCGATTCTGTCCTCCGACTGGAGCCTGCCTGGGGCCAGGGAACTGGAAATTTCGGCGGCAGGCCGTTTTGAAGAACTGCGTCCTGGTGGCACGGCATCCGTCCCCCGGGTGGGGATCAAGTGGAAGCCACTGGAGGACGACCAACTCACCCTCCGCGCGACCTATTCCGAAGGGTTCATCGCACCGTCGATCTACCAGGTCTTCGGTCCCGCCTCCGAGAACGTGCCGTTCGTGCTCCTGCCGAACGACGTGGGTGATCCGCAGAGGTCGGCGGCTCAGGAGACCTTCCTCCAGATGTCGTCCCCCGACATGCCGCCGTCCCATTCGACCAGTTGGACGGGTGGGTTCGCCTTCAATCCCAAAGCCCTGCGAGGTCTCCTGCTCACCGTCGACTATTACACGATTGAGCAGACGGAGTATTACACCTACGACTGGCAGGGCTACGTCGACAGCCTGAACACCCTCGGCACGGCTTCGCCTTTCCACGGCTCGTACCGCGACATCGGGGGCAACCTGGTCACCGGGCCCGGACAGGTCACCCACGCCAATTATGGTGTGGCGCAGATCGAACGAAGCGCGGGCGCCCAACGCACCCACGGCTTCGACGTTGGTGCCCAGTACAACTTCGATACTGAAACGCTCGGCGAATTCACCTTCTACGGAAACGCCAACATCGTGCTGGGCTTCGACTACCAGAGCGCCGGGCAGTACTACAGCTACGAGGGTCTCTACACCGAGAACATCTTCGGCGCCCAAGGCTCCATCCCGGACTACACCCTGGTCACCGGCGTGACCTGGGAAATGAAGGACCTGACCCTCAACGTGAATTCCCGCTTTGTTCCGTCCATGGACGACGTCGGCTTCCGCCACCCGGTGGTGGGCGACTCCGACCACGGAACCACGATCAACGGGCAGGATTGGGAAATCGACTCGTGGTTCACCATCGACATGCAGGTGGCCTATGAATTCGGCAAGTCGCATCCCAGCACCGCCTGGTACAACGGCTTCCGCGTGGCCCTTGGGGTGCAAAACGTGACGGATGAGGATCCGCCGTTGGTGGCCTCCAGCACGGAGGATTACACGGACAAGGCGACCTACAGCATCCTGGGACGCCTGATCTACACCGAGATCTCCAAGAAGTTCTAAGCCGGCAACTCTCCAACTCCACCGCCGCCCTCGACCCCGCGATGAGGGCGGCGGTGTCGTAGTTCAAGGTGCTGGCGACGGGAGCAGCTCTCCCCGATCGAATCGGATCTCATTCCCGCGGACACCCTGACAGCGGGCTCGCAGCAGGACCGTCTCGCCGGTTTCAAGCACGGTCCGGTTGCCGAGTTCATTGCGCTCGATCAGCTTCGAGGTGTCCCGCGCCGCAAAAACCGCCTGCCAACCGACGGGAAAAACCACCAGGGCCCGGACCCGCAGGGAGGGATCCGCGGAACGAAAATCGACCCAGAACCGCCGCTGAAGCATCGCGGTTTCCAGCCGGCTCGCCGTGCCCCGGATCAGAAAGGTGCGATCCAGGAATTTTGCCGCCGCCAGTTCGGGCTCCGACGCGAAATAGGCGACGAGATCCGAGGCGTCGACGGTATCGGTGGGTGCGGGCGGGGCGACTTGCTGCAGCGGTTGGCTGGGGGCAGGGGGTGGTGGCGGTGCCTGGGTGGGCACGACGGCAGTGGGGGCGGCGACTGTGGGCTGCTGGGAGAGGCGCTCTTTCGCCTTCCGCAGGGATTCGTTCTCGCTTCGCAGCCGCTGGAGTTCGAGTTCCTGATTTCTGAGTTCGTCGCGAAGTCGGAGGACTTCGGCCTCCTTCAGCTGTAGCGACTGCTCGCTGGTGGGTGGTTCAGCGGCAGGACCAAGCATGGAAAGCATCAACGAGTTGCGAGTCGCGCGATGCGTCCATGAACCGGGGAATCCGCCGGGCGGGACGCCCGGCTCGACGGCAGGCGAGATGTCCGCCGCTACGGACGCACGGTTCAAGGGAAGCATCGACCAGGCGAGTCCGAGCGTGACGGCGAGCAGGGGTTTCATGCCTTTGGCTTGGGGAGGAAACCACGGCCACGGCCTGACCGCCATGAACTTGTGCCGGGTTATGATTGGCGTCCGAGAAGTGGATCGCGACCTGGTTCCGCGGGGGCCGCGGCGGATGGCTTGACCCACACCCGCACGACTCGGAAGCTGGGCCTGCCGAAACGCCATGTCACTCAGCCACTCCGTCATCGAACGCCTGCGGTCGATCCTGGGATCCGACCACGTCCTGACCGCACGCGAGGATTTGATCTCTTATTCCTTCGACGGCACGGCTGCGCTCCAGCAATTGCCGGGGGTGGTGGTCCTGGCGCGGTCGACGGCGGACGTGGTCGCGGTGCTGAAGCTGGCCACGGAAACCAAGACGCCGGTGGTGACGCGGGGCTCGGGAACGGGGTTGAGTGGTGGGAGCCTGCCGAGTGCGGACTGCATCGTGCTCTGTCTGGTGAAGTTGGACCGGATTCTGGAGGTGGATGCGGCGAACCTGACCCTGATGACGGAGTCGGGAGTGACGACCATTCAGATCGCCGAAGCGGCAGCGGCCGCGGGCCTGTTTTACCCGCCGGACCCGGGGTCGATGAAGATCTCGACCATTGGCGGGAACGTCGCTGAAAACTCGGGAGGCTTGCGTGGCTTGAAGTACGGGATCACGCGCAACTACGTGATGGGATTGGAAGTCGTGTTGCCGGACGGCGAGGTGCTTTGGACCGGCAACAAGTGCGTGAAGGATGTCGCCGGTTATTCACTCCGGGACCTTTTCATCGGTTCGGAGGGGACACTGGGTGTGATCACCCGGGTTCTGTTGAAACTGCTGCCCAAGCCGGCCGCAAAGAAGACGCTGGTGGCCACGTACGACCAGATGGATCGGGCGGCGCAGACCGTGTCGGACATCATCGCGGCGAAGATCATTCCCTGCACCCTGGAGTTCCTGGATCGGACCACGGTCCGGTGCGTGGAGGATTTTGCGAAAGTGGGTCTGCCGGTGGACTGCGAGGCCGTTTTGTTGATGGAGACGGACGGACATCCGGCGGCGGTGGCGGAAGAAGCGAGTCTGATGGAAGCCCTGGCGCGTCGCAACGGAGCCATAGAGGTTCGGGTGGCTCGTGACGAGGCGGAGGCCAATCGATTGGCGGCAGCGCGGCGATCCGCGTTCTCGGCGCTGGCGCGGGTGGCGCCCACCACGATTCTCGAAGACGCGACCGTGCCGCGGTCGGAGCTGGCGCGGATGATCAGGTTCGTGGAGGGGATTGCGCGGAAGTATTCCCTGCGCATTGGAACCTTTGGCCACATGGGCGATGGCAACCTGCACCCGACCTTTCTGACCGATGAACGGAACAAGGAGGAGATGGCCCGGGTGCACCACGCGTTTCAGGAGATCTTTGACGAGGCGATCCGACTCGGTGGCACGATCACCGGGGAACATGGGATCGGGGTGGCGAAGAAGGACTTTCTGCCGAAGTTTGCGGGGGATGCCTCGATGCGGGTGATGCGCGAACTGCGCCGTGCACTGGATCCCCAGGGCATCCTCAATCCGGGCAAGATGTTTGACTGACCGGTTTTTCGGGCATCGATGAACGCCATGACAAAACCTACGACACCCGATCTGTGGGCGGTGGTGGCGCCGTTGTGTGCGGCGATGAGTGTGGGAACGCTGGCGTCGATTCTCGTGGCGCTGCGCCAGATTCATCCGGTGCTGCGGCTGGAGTTCGATCTGCTGAGTCTTTCGGCGGGACTGGTGACGGCGGTGGTGGGATGGGCGTTGGGACGCGGGTTGTGGCGTTTGGGACGCGCTACAGCACCGGATGCCGTGGAACTTCGGAATCTTCGACGGCGGGTGGTGCTGGGACTGTCGGTGCTGGGTTTGCTCATCCTGGCGGGATTTGTGCTGGCGGCGACGGGCATTCCGGACAGCCGGCGGCGGGACATGGTGGCGGGTGGAACCCTGGCCGTTCTGGTGTTGAGCGGCGTGGGTTGGGTGCTGTGGCTTCTCGCAAAGCTGTTCGGTCAACCTGATGAACCGGAGGATGAGGTTCACTGAACCCGGGCTAGTGCCTCAGTGAGGATTCTGTTAAGCGAAACGCGGCTCATGAAATTGAATTTCCTACGTCCACTGGAGGCCTGGCTCGGCGCGGTGGGTGCGTCTGTCCCCCTGGTGAGCTTCACCTCGATTGCATGAGTGCCGCACCCTCCTCCACGCCCGTCGTTTCCCACCTGAAGGGGCTCGATTACTCGGTGGTCCAGCAGTGCATGCACTGTGGCATGTGTCTCCCGACCTGCCCGACCTACGACGCCACCAAGCTTGAACGGCATAGTCCGCGGGGCCGGATCGCCCTGATGCGGGCGATCGCGGATGACCGGTTGGAGCCGACGAAGACCTTTGCGGACGAGATGTATTTCTGCCTGGGCTGTCTCGCCTGCATGACGGCGTGTCCGGCTGGGGTGAACTACGCCGAGCTGTTTGAACACGCCCGTGCCGAGGTGGAGTCGCGGCAGTTGCTGACCTCGCCGAAGCGCACCTTCATCCGGGGGTTCACGGTGAAGTGGCTGTTCATGGATCATCGCCGTTTGACCGCGGTGGGCCGGGCGATGCGGTTGTACCAGGAACTGGGGATTCAGGATCTGGTTCGGGGGAGCGGGGTCATGAAGCTCTTTCCCAAGCGGCTGAGGGAGCTGGAAGCGATGACGCCGAAGGTGCAGTCCCAGTTTTCCAATGAACTGATTGCTCGCGTCACGCCGGCGACGGGGGCCAAGCGGTTCACCGTCGCGGTGCTGACGGGTTGTGCGCAGGACCTGATCTTCAGCGACGTCAACCGGGACACGGTGGAGGTGCTGGCTATGAACGGTTGTGAAGTGCACACCCCGCCCGACCAGCCGTGCTGCGGATCGTTGCACGCCCACAACGGCGAATGGGCGCTGGCCCAGCAGCTGGCCCGACGCATGATCGATGTGCTGCCTCCCGAGCGGTACGACGCCATCATCACCAACGCCGGCGGGTGCGGTTCGCACCTCAAGCATTATCACAAGCTTCTCGAAGGAGATCCGGCCTACGCCGAACGGGCGGCGCTCTGGGATCGCAAGTTGAAGGACATTCATGAGTTTTTGGTGCCGGCGGGCATCGTGTCCCCGCCGCCGGCCGAAGGTCCCAAGGTTCGAGTGACCTACCACGAGTCCTGCCACCTGAGCCATGGCCAGAAGGTGGTTACCCAGCCGAGGCAGCTCTTGAACGCCATTCCCGGCATCGAACTGGTCGAGCTTCCCGAGGCGACCTGGTGTTGCGGCAGCGCGGGCATCTACAACCTGACCCAGCCCGAAATGGCGGGCCAACTGCTCGAGCGCAAAGTGAAACACATCCGTTCGACCGGCGCCCGTGTGGTGGCCACCGCCAACCCCGGGTGTCTGCTCCAGGTCATCAACGGCTGCCAGTCGGCGGGAGTGTCGGTCCGCGTGGCCCATCCGGTCACCTTGCTGGCCGAGGCGTATCGAGCCGAAGCCCCGAAAGCCGTCGCTGCCGTCCCAGCCTGAAGCCCCCAGTCCCATCCCCCGAGCGATCCCTATCCGCCATGACGAAACGCCAGGACCGAGTTCAGCGCATCATCGATGCAACCATCATTGCCGTCGTCCGGTCGCCCAGGCGCGATCTGGTGGTGCCCCTTTCCGAGGCGTTGGTGGCGGGCGGGGTGACGCTCATCGAAGTCACCACGACCACCCCGGATGCCCTCAACGCCATCCGTGACGCCCGGGCTGCCTTGGGCGACCGAGCCATGATCGGAGTGGGGACCGTGTTGGAGAACATCACCTGCCGTGGCGCCCTCGACGCAGGGGCGGAGTTTGTCGTCAGCCCGATTCTCCGGCCCGGGATGGTTCCGGTGTGTCACTCGGCCGAGGTGCCGGTGATGCTGGGTTCCTACACACCCACGGAGGCCCAACTGGCCTACGAAGCAGGCAGCGATTTTGTGAAACTATTCCCGGCCGAAGGGCTTGGACCCGGTTTCGTGAAGGCGCTACGTGCCCCGCTTCCTCATCTGCGCATCGTTCCGACCGGCGGGGTGGACGTGGGCAACGCCGCGGAGTTTCTCCGCGCCGGCTGTGCCGCACTGGGAGCTGGGTCCTCCCTGGTGTCGGCCGAAATCCTCAAGAATCAGGACTGGGCCGAATTGACCCGGCGGGCTGCGGCCTTCATGGCGGCGGTGCGGACGGTGCGACCGGCGCGTTCCTGAAGGGCGGGGAGTGGATTCCCCCATGAAGCCTCTGGAACGGCGCGCCTTTCTGGGTCGCCTGTTGGGCGGCGGCGGCATGGGATTCCTGGCGTCCCAGGGCCTCTCGCCAGCGGCGCTGGCAGCATCGAATTCTCCCCCTCGGCTTCCCCGCGGATCCGGGCCTTTCCTGGAGGAATTGGAGCGGACCTCGTTTCGCTTCTTCCTGGAGGCGGCGCATTCGAGGACCGGCCAGATTCTGGATCGGAAGCGGGCGGATGGGGAAACCGACAGCCGAGGCGTGGCCAGCATTGCGGCGACGGGCTTTGGGCTGACGGCCGTCTGCATCGCTGAGCAGCGTGGCTGGATGGGGCGGGGGGAGGCCCGCGATCAAGTGCTGCGGACGCTTCGCCATCTGCGCCACGAGATGGGGCATGTCCGGGGTTTCTTCTACCACTTCCATGACTGGTCGACGGGCGAGCGCATCTGGAAATGCGAACTTTCGTCGATCGACACGACCCTCCTGCTGTGCGGTGCGCTGGCGTGCCGGGCTCATTTCAGGAAGTCCGACGAACAGGAGATTCGAAGGCTGGCGACCGAGCTGTACGAGCGGGTGGAGTGGCCGTGGATGCTGAACGGAGGCGACACGTTCTCCATGGGCTGGCTTCCCGAGGCGGCGTCGGGTCGTTCGGCCGGTTCGGAATCCTCGTCCAGGAATGGAGGCGGCCGGTTTCTCAAGAGCCGCTGGGACCACTACTGCGAGCTGATGATGCTGTACCTGCTCGCCCTGGGTTCGCCCACGCATCCGGTGGAAGTCCGGACCTGGCGGGCCTGGAGCCGGCCCATGCGCGGTTACCATGGGCGCCGCTTCGTCTGGTCGCCGGCGCCGCTCTTCGTGCACCAGTTTTCCCATGCCTGGTTCGATTTTCGCGGTCGCCTGGATGACGGCGTCGATTGGTTTGAGAACTCGGTGGAAGCGACCCACGCCCACCGCGCGTGGTGCCTGGAGCGCTCGGATCGTTTTCCGCTGTGGTCCGAGGACTTGTGGGGGGTGACCTCGAGCGATTCGGAGAAGGGCTACACCGGCTGGGGTGGGCCGCCGGATTCGGGGCCGCTGGATGGAACGATCGTTCCCTGTGCCGCGGCGGGTTCCCTGCCTTTTCTGCCCGCCGAATGCCTGCGAACCCTGCGCTATCAACGCGAACGTTTCGGGGACCGAATCTGGAAACGCTACGGATTCGTCGATGCCTTCAATCCCCACACCGGCTGGGTGAATCCCGACGTGATCGGTATCGACGTGGGGATCACCCTCCTGATGGCGGAGAACGCCCGGACCGGTTTCGTGTGGAAAACGATGAAGCGGGACAAGGATCTCCAGCGCGGCATGGATCGGGCCTTTCGAAGTCCCGCCTGAACGGGGCAGGGGCTGGCTCCGGTCCCGACCGTTGCAGGCCGCTTCAGGCCAGGATGCCCTTCACCAATTCGCCGTGGATGTCGGTCAGGCGGAAGTCCCGTCCCTGGAAGCGGTAGGTGAGCTTGGTGTGATCGATGCCGAGGGAGTGCAGGATGGTGGCGTTGAAATCGTGGATGTGAACCGGGTTCGCCACGATGTTGTAGCAGTAATCGTCGGTCTCGCCGTAGACGAGACCGGGCTTAAACCCGCCACCGGCCAGCCAGTTGGAGAAGCAGCGACCATGGTGATCGCGGCCGTGGTTGTCCTTGGAGAGCTGGCCCTGGCTGTACACGGTGCGTCCGAACTCGCCGCTCCAGACCACCAGCGTGTCTTCGAGCAGTCCGCGTTGCTTGAGGTCCTGGACGAGGGCGGCGCTGGGTTGATCGACATCGCGGGTTTGTCCGCGGATCTGCCGGGGAAGGTCGCCGTGCTGATCCCAGCCGCGGTGCATCAACTGAACGAAGCGCACGCCCCGTTCGATCATCCGGCGGGCCAGAAGACAGTTGCGGGCGAAACCGCCGTCGGTGGGGTTGTCCCGGATGCCGTACATCTCCTTGATGTGGGCGGGTTCGGTGGAGAGATCCGTGAGGTCCGGAACCGACATTTGCATCTGGTACGCCATTTCGTACTGGGCGATGCGGGTTTCGATCTCGGGATCGCCGTAGTCGCGGGCGGCGAGTTGGTTCAGTTCACGGACGCCGTCGAGCATCTGGCGGCGGTTGGTGCGATCGACGCCGGAGGGGTCGGAGAGGTAGAGAACCGGGTCGCCGGAACCGGAGCGGAAGCGGACGCCCTGGTGTTGGGAGGGGAGGAAGCCGGGGCCCCACATGCGGGAGACAAGGGGTTGGTCGGTTTTATTGCCGCTCCCCTGGGAGATCATGACGATGAACGCCGGCAGGTTTTGGCTTTCGGAACCGATGCCGTAACTGAGCCAGGCGCCGAGGCTGGGCCGACCGGGCTGTTGGGCGCCGGTTTGGATGTAAGTGAAGGCGGGGTCGTGGTTGATCGCCTCGGTGTGCATCGACTTGATGAGGCAGATGTCATCGGCGATGGAACCGATCTTGGGCAGCAGTTCGCTCATCCAGATGCCGGACTTCCCATGTTGCTTGAAGTCGAACATGGGAGCGACGCAGGGGAAGGACGACTGACCCGAGGTCATTCCGGTGATGCGCTGGTCGCCACGGACGGAGGCGGGCAATTCCTTGCCGTGATGTTCGCGCAGCTGGGGTTTGTAGTCGTAGAGGTCGATGTGGGATGGACCTCCGGACATGAAGAGGAAGATGACGCGCTTGGCCTTGGGCGCGAAGTGCAGGATGGGCAGGGTGCCGTGGGTTTTGGCCGCCGCCGCCGATGCGGAGTCGGCGAACAGCCTGGGATTGAGCAGGGAACCCAGCGCCGCGGTGCCCAGTCCCAGGGTGGCCCGACGGAAGAAATGACGTCGGGTCAGGGGGTGGTTGAGGGAAAGCATGGACTTAACCTTTGGTGACCGTTTCATCCAGGTTGAGGATCGTGCTGGACAGCAGGGTCCAGGCTGCGAGTTCGGCCGCGTCCAGGGTCAAATCCCGAGGCGCTTCCCCCGTCGTGAGCAGTTCCTCAGCCGCCTGGCGGTTGGCCTTGTAGTGAATGCGCTGTTGTTCCAGCACCCGAAGCAGAATCGCTTTCTCCTGGGCGGAGGGAATTCGCGCCGTGGCGAGGCGGAACGCCCACGCGACGCGGTCGGCGTCGGTTCCTGTGCGGCGGAGCAGGCGTTCGGCCAGCTTGCGGGACGCCTCGATATACGTCGGGTCGTTGAGCAGGACGAGGGCTTGGAGGGGGGTGTTGGTGCGAGGACGCCGCACGGTGCAGGTCTCTCGGTCCGGGGCGTCGAAGGTCGACATCTGGGGCGGAGGCGAGCTGCGCTTCCAGAAGGTGTACATCGATCGGCGGTAGAGATCCGCGCCCTTACTGAGTTCGAAGAATTGAGCCGAGAAATTCCGCGAATCCTCACGCATGGACAGTTCTTCCCAAAGGCCGGCGGGTTGGTACGGGGAGACCGACTTGCCTCCGATCTGACCGTTCAACAGCCCGGAGAGGGCCAGGGCTTGATCGCGGATGAACTCGGCCTGAAGCCGGAAACGGGCGCCGCGCGCGATCAGCCGATTTTCGGGGTCCTTCTGGAAAAGACTCGGCTCCGCTCGTGAACTTTGTCGGTAGGTGGCGCTGGTCAGGATCAGGCGCTGAAGCTTCTTGATGTTCCACCCGGACTCGATGAATTCGCGCGCCAGCCAGTCGAGCAGCTCGGGGTGGCTGGGCCAATCGCCCTGGGACCCGAAGTCTTCGGCCGTCTTCACCAGACCGGTGCCGAAGAACATCTGCCACATCCGATTCACCGCGACGCGGGAGGTGAGCGGGTGTTGGGGGGACACCAGCCAGCGGGCGAGGCCGAGTCGGTTCGCCGGCTCGCCCGCCGGCAGCGGAGGCAGGGCGGCGGGCGTGCCTGCGGTGACTTTCTCGCCCAACTGATCGTAGGCACCTCGCATGCGGATGAAGGTGTCCCGGGGTTTTTCCATCTCCGCCATCACCATGGCGCTGGGAATCTGACGGTCGAAATCGTCCCGAGCCTTCTTGGCGGCGGCCACCGCCTCCTTCCGCTGGCGGTACTCCGGGGAAATCTTGTCCCGGTAATGCTGTTGAATCTTCTTCCGCTGTTCCGGGGTGCGCGAGTCCGCGTCGACGGCCAGCGATTCCCTGACCTCCGCCGGTAGAGTGTCGGTGGGATGCGGGGTTTTGGATTCCGTCAGGCTCAACCGAAACCGACCGATGGCGTGCCGGGTGAACCCTGCTTCAAAGGCCAGGGTGATCGTCAACGGTCCGCTGGCGGGGGTCTTTTCCCATTCGAACACGGCGCTGTGGGGCTTTCCGGTGGCGCCGTAGATCCCCCACCCGGATTCCGTTTTGTCGTCGAGGGTGTGGGCGATGGGATAGCCCTCCTGACTATAGTCCGCCGTCGCGGTCTTGATGGGCACCGGTGCCGAGGCATCGGCAACGCGCACGGACGATAGGACGAAATTGCCGTTGTCGGATCGGCCGGGGCCTACGTTGCGCAGGGAGGGGTCGGGCAGCACTTCGAGTCGCAGCGCGGTCGCGTGGTTGAAGGCGTTCGAAACGGTGATGGTGTACGTGTCCTGGTCGGGTCCGGTGCCCTTGGCGAGCAGGGAACCATCGTCGAGCGGTTGGAATTGCGATCCACCCGAGCTCCGGACTTCCAGGATGTGGGCGCGAGCCCACTGAGCACCGGCAGCCTGGCTCAGTGTCGCTTCCCAAGCGGCTTGGGCGGCGTCGATGTCGTGACTGGACGCGGTTAGCGCTTTTTCCGCCTCAGCCACGGCCTGGTTCAAGGTCGCGAGGCGTTGGCTTTGTTCGGGCGTGGCCAGCTTGATGGTGGGCGCTGCATTGCCCCGGTTTCCGTCGAGACCGCTCTCGGGCACGTTGTTGAAGAAGGCGAGGAACTTGTAGTAGTCGGCTTTCGACAGCGGATCGTACTTGTGATCGTGGCACTGGGAGCAGGCCATGGTGAGTCCGAGCCAGACGGTGGACGTGGTGTTCACCCGGTCCACGAGGTAGGCGTAGTGATACTCCTCGGCGATGGCGCCTCCCTCGTAGTTGATCATGTGGTTGCGGTTGAACCCGCTGGCGACTTTTTGTTCGATCGTGGCGTTGGGTA
>CAUJJW010000318.1 GCA_963205105.1 Verrucomicrobiota bacterium
GGCCGTTGGCCCAGGCTGGGATAGGACGGGCCGTTGGCCCTGGTACCCGGCTGGCTCACGCCTCACGGAGGAATCCTTCCATTCTGTCCAGACGCGGATCTCCATGTGCCGCGCATCCGTCGAAGCGGGCGTCTCGCCCCCCGGAATCCCCGGTTCAAGGGCCGTGGGCAGGTCGTTTTTGAACAGGGGGCTTCCCATGAACCTTTCCGTGGCAGCAATCGCGAGGGTTGAAACGGGCTCCCTCACCCCAACCCTCTCCCGGGGGGGAGAGGGTGTCGCATATCCCGCACGGCGACATGCCAGAACTCCAACCGTCCGAGCCGTCGCGACTCGTTCCAGCCAACACCCGGCCCAACCCTTCGAAACCCGCGGGAACTATTCTCCCCCTCCCTCCGGGAGAGGGCCGGGGTGAGGGCCGCTCGCTCCAACCCTCGCGCCCCGGTTCATGGTCCCAATGCGTGTCCAATTTCTGGAAAACGCTCCTACCCATCAACCGTTCCCTCCCCCCCACCAGCAGGCCGCCACCGCGTCCCAATCACCTCCCGGATTCGTTCCCGGTGACTTGGAAAGATGCCAGGTTCCCCACCCCAATGCCCGCGCGGGCGCGATGTCGTTATCCAACCGGTCGCCCATCATCCAGACCGTGCTTGGGTCGATCCCCCGCCGCCGTAACCGAACATCCAGCACGCGGAACACATGCGGGTCCGGCTTGGAGAATCCATGCCGCCAGGACCAAAACGAAAGCTCCCCATCGAACAGCTCCATCGTGAGCCCTTCCGTCGCCAGTTCCCGCTGCAGTTCCGCCTCGGAATACGGCTGGGCATTCGACGCGATGCCCAAAAGCACCCCTTCTGCTTTCCACCGAGACAGAACAGCGCCCGCGCCGGGACACACCCGGACCTGATGATTCAACCCGGCTTGTTCCAATTGAAACGCGTCGCGGTCCGCGGGCGGCAGCGAGGCAAATGCCGGCAGCACCGCACCCACCACGTCGTCCCAAACCACTTCCGGGACGGCAACCCCTCCCGCCTGGGCCAGGGACCGGACACGTCGGACTTCCGACCTCAGGGCCTCCTGATGATCGGACCACGATCGCGGGGCTTCGATGCCGAGAAGCCGCCGACACAACCCCTGCCAACGCTGTTCTGCGTCGGCGGGCGCAGGCCCCACCTCCAGCAGCGTCCCGTAGACGTCACAAATCACCGCGCGGGGAATCTTCATGGTCATCAAGTGTCCCGATGCCAGAGCAACGGATAGAGGTGATCCGCACCGAGGCGCTCCCTCAGGAACCCCGCCTGCACGCGTTCTGCGGACTCGGCACCGGCACGCGCGACGCCAGCGGCGGCATGCGCGGCTTTCCAAAACCGCCGCGCGTAGGTTCTGCCGGACAACTTCTCCGCCGTGTCCGGTTCCCAGGTGATCCGAGGCAGCTTTCCCGCCGTCGCCCAGCTCTTCCAGCCGGACAACCAGGGATTCATGCGAAGCGCCTCGGGCGACGAGGCGGGCGTCGCGGCGCGGAGGACTTCCAATTGCCCGGTGAAGGTGAGCCGACTGAACGGCACCCCGCGTTTCGGCTCCTCACGCAGCCAATCCGGCAGCTGCACCCAGTTGCGGCAACTGCGCGGAAGCCCGGACTTCCAGGTCGCGAAAAGACGTTCCTGACGGGCGATTTCCTGGTTCCAGTCCAACCACGAGGGCGAGACCAGGATTTCCTCGTAGAGCGTCGGAAAGGTCAACCCGAGCGATTCCAGGTCGGGCACCACATTCGCCAGCCGCCGTCCAATCAACGGCCGCCCCGCCGCCGCCGCTTCGAGATACGGCAAACCGAAGCCTTCCTGAATCGACGACAGCACCACCGCTTCGCTGGCTTCCAAGAGGGATTCCACCGAAGGCGACCCGGCCCCGGCACGGTCCAGAATGGAAATGCGCACCCGCCACTGGCCGTCGCGTGCCGCCCCCAAGAATCGTTCCCAGGTGGGGCGTTCCTCCTCCGAACTGGCGCCCGCCGTGGTCACCAGCCAGGCCTCCGGCCTCAACCAGCGGGTGATCAACGCCGCTTCCGCCATGTTTTTTCGACGCAGAAAACGGCAGGGAACCAGCCACACCGGACTCGTCGTGTCCCCATCCAGGCGCTCCGCCAGCCATCGCCTGGCCCCCGCCCCATCCCCGCGGCTCCGAACGCTTCCACGTGACCCGAATTCCACCGGGTTCGGCAGCCAGACCGACTGTCCAGGAAACCCGCGGCGCAGTCGCACCACGTCGCGACGATTGATGCCCGCATGCAACCAACCTGCTCCAGCCGGGAACGCCGCGCGCGCCGCTTCCCGCAGGGTGGTCACTTGCAAGCGGCGCATTTCAGCCCAGCGCGACCAACGATTTTCAAACCACCAGTCATGATGGTGCCACGCCACCCGGACGTTTCGTTTCCGGCAAACGCGCGCGAGTTCGCGAACCATCACCACGTTGCGTCCCAGTCCCGCATTGTGGATCCAGATCCAATCCTCACCAGCCTCCCCGGCATCGAGCACGCGACGGAGCGTTTTGCCCACCCGCCGGGCGATCTCCGTGGCACTCATCCCGGCTTCCGCCACATAGCCAAACGCAGGATCCGCTTCCCAGGTAACAGCCATCGGCGCCAACCGCTCCGACAGCTTCTCGTACCAGAGCGGCTCAGGCGCCTCCCCACCCACCAACACCACGGAGCGAGCCCGCCCCTCCACCAGATGAGGCGTCGCCTGCTCGATGACGCGCCGCACCCCCCCGGGCCGAAAGTGATGATGCACAATGATCCAACGCATCGTTCGTTTGCTCCCTGCGCGGAGTCTCATCCACGCGCCTTCAGCATCACAATGATTTCCATCCCCAACAGCCGGTGCATCCAGGAATTCTGGATGAAGCCAGGGTTGCCCCGCATGCGTTGGACCGCTCCGCGCGCCAAGATCTTCCGCAAAGCGGCAAGCCCCACCTCCAACAACCTTCGATGCACGGCCGACAGCCATTCCTCGCCCGCACCAACCGCGGCCTTGACGGTCACTCCCTCAAAGTCCTTTCTAAGCGCGTCGTCCCGGTTCGTCATCGGAACAGGAACACACAAGGGTTCGGGGGCGGATGTCCCCGAAGGATCACTCAGGATGGTCGGGCCGCCATCTACTCAACCCATCGCCGTCCACGTGCCATGGCCGATTTTTTTCAGACAGGCGCCGTCGCCACCCTCCATCGACTCGGCACTCCTGACGTCCCCCGGCTCGAACGGGAGTTGCTGGAGTACGCCTCCGAGACTCCGATCGCGCTGGTCCTGCCCTGCCACGTCCGCGAACTCGGCAGCCGCGCACTCCGCGTCATCCTCCGTGAACTCCGGCAGGTCCGGTACATCCGCCAGATCGTCGTCGGCATCGACGGCGCCACCCGGCTCAAGGAATGGCGCCGCGCCCGAAACCTTTTCCGCGGCCTTCCCCAAAAGCCCATCCTGCTCTGGAACGACGGGCCCCGCATGGCTGCGCTCCGCGAAACCCTCGAGGAGGCCGAACTGGAACCAGGCCCCGCCGGCAAAGGCCGCAATGTCTGGCTCTGCTTCGGCTACGTCCTCGCCAGCGAACAGGCCCGGATGGTCGCCGTCCATGACTGCGACATCATCACCTACAACCGCGAACTCCTCGCGCGTCTCTGTTACCCGGTGGCTCACCCCACCCTCGGCTTTGACTTCTGCAAGGGTTACTACCCGCGCGTCACCGACCGCCTCAACGGCCGGGTCATGCGCCTGCTCATCACGCCCCTGCTCCGCGCGCTCAAGAGCATTCTCGGACATCTCCCGTACCTCGTGTACATGGACACCTACCGGTACCCGCTCGCGGGTGAGTGTTCCATGGACGTCGATCTCGTCCGCCGCGTCCGCATCCCACACGATTGGGCGCTCGAAGTCGGCATGTTGTCGGAGGTCTTCCGCAACTGCGCGCCCCGCGCCATCTGTCAGTCGGAGATCTGCGAGAATTACGACCACAAGCATCAGGACCTCTCGCCCCGCGATGCGGAAAAGGGCCTCAACAAGATGGCCATCGACATCGCCAAGTCGCTCTTTCGCTACATGGCAGCCGAGGGCATCAAGCTGGACTCCGGGCTTTTCGACACGGTGCTCAGCGCCTACACCCGGCAGGCCGAGGATACCCTGAGGTTCTACGCCGCCGACGCCGCCATCAACGGACTGGTGTATCCGCGGCACGAGGAGGAACGCGCGGTGAGCACGTTCGTCCGAAGCCTCCAGCTCTCAGCCCGCGATTTTCAGGAGGATCCGCTCGCCTCCCCGTTGGTCGCCAACTGGAACCGCGTGCAGTCGGCGCTTCCGGATTTTCTCGACCGCTTCAAAGAGGCCGTCCGCCTGGATAACGCGGACTAAGTGCTTTCTCCCATCAGGTTGGCCAGTCGGGCACCCAGCTTCCGGCGAGCCACGGAGTGGGAAAAGTATTTGAGTCCCAGCTCGTAGTTCGTGGTCGCCCAATCCTCGCGCAGCGCGGGCTCGGCGAGCACGCGGCGGGTCAAACCCACCACATCCCCCGAGAGCAGCTGGTTCATCTCGATCGTCTTGAATCCCAGCGGCGCGAGATCCCGCGCGTAAACGGCATAGGTGTTCACCACCACCGGCTTTCGGAAGTAGATCGCCTCCAGGAACGCGTTGCCGAAGCCCTCGTAAAGGCTCGGGTACGTCACCAGGTCGCAATGAGGGTACACGTCGAACAGCGTGTAGAGCTTGCGCCCGCGGGCATCCGTGCCGCGCTGTTCGGAAACCCGGTCGGCCACAAACCGCACATCAATTGCCGCGTCCGCAATGCGCTCCTTGAGCAGTGTCAGGTAGGCGTTCCCCTCGTCGCCGGCCGGATGGGAGAACACCAGTTTCACCCGCCGATCCGCCAGCCGGCGCACCAGTTCAATCGCGTGCTCGATACCCTTGCGCGCCACCACCCGGGTGGGCTGCAACACGAAAATGTCGTCCTCCGCCAAGCCGAACTGCTCACGAACATCCGCGTTGTAAGCGTCCACGCCCGGCGCCGGGGTCTCGTAATCCAGCACGTTGGGAATGATCGCCGACGGCAACCCGAAGCGACGCGCCAATTCCTTTTGCGCCATGGAATTGATCACCACGTGCTCGATGTGGGGCAGCGATGGCGGAAACGCCGATTGCAGAAAGTCCTGAACGCCGCTGATCATGAAACGCTCGCGTTCCCAGGAGAAATCGTGGTGATGCGCGATGGTCGGCAACCCCGTCTCCGCGATCACTTCCGTCATCGCCAGCCCCAGCGGCACGTGCATCGGGATCGCGAGGATGTTCTCGGGAACCAGCACTTCGATGCCAAAGCGCTCGATGAACGCGTAAATGCCGTCCTTCAAGCGATCCTTCATGGCATGGATCGCGTTCGTCACCGCCCTGTCGCGGCGGGTCACCCCGAACAGCTTGGATTGCAGCGCCGCCACCTCCGGATGGTTGAAGAACGCCTCGGGCACCAGGTGGCTCACCGCATCCGGAGGATCCAAAACCCCCGCCATCCAGTGCACGGTGTGCCCCGTGCTCTCGAGGATCCGCGCCCATTTGCCCGCCTCCAGCGTCACGCCGTCGGTTCCTTGAAAGCGCGTCGACAGAAAACCCAGCCGACGCGGTGGAATTCGAGGGTTCAACAGGGAAATACCTTCCGTTTCCATGGCGCGCCCAACATGCACCAACCACGTTCGCGGGAAAAACAATTGGCACAATTCTTCCCAACGCTAGATTTCGCCGCGTTTCCAGGCATTCACGGCGTCTCTGTCGAGCGCTCGTCTGCCCGGATGCCGCCCCTGCGCCATGAAAAACCTTGTTGCCTCCGGCCTCCTGCCCGCCGCCATCGCCCTCTCCGCCGCTT
>CAUJJW010000319.1 GCA_963205105.1 Verrucomicrobiota bacterium
CGCCAAGACGCAAAGACGCCAAGGAAAGCCATAAAATCGAGGGATCGCGAACCTTCCAATCACCCACACCTTTTGGTTCGCAAATCCTTCTGGGCGCGAGCCTCTTTCGCAGACGGTCCTTCTTGGCGTCTTTGCGTCTTCGCGTGAGATCCAACTGAATCGTTGGCTGAGTTCAAGCCATGTCATGGGGTCAACACCCCATAGCCAACGACAACCGAAGACCTAATGTTTCGTTGGACGATCCCAATGGGACTGCGTGGATTCCGTCATTAGGTCGCTCAACCGGTCGTCGCCGTGGAAGTCCATAGGCGGGTTATCCCGAAGATACCGAAGCCTGATGACCTGGGTACGGAGAAGGCAGGAAGCAGTCCCGTAGCAAGTTTTGTTACTCTATGAAGTGGTCACTCAAACTCGGCAAACTGCTTGGCGTCGACGTCTATCTTCACTTCACGTTTCTGCTCTTACTCGCCTTTCTCGGCTTTTACTACTGGCGCGCGACTCAGAGCGTGGATGCGGCATTGATCGGGGTTGCGTCCATTGTCGCCCTGTTTGGCTGCGTCGTGCTGCATGAGTTAGGCCACGCCTTGATGGCTCGCCGCTTTGGCATTCAGACGCGCGACATCACCCTGCTCCCCATCGGTGGCATTGCCCGACTGGAGAGAATGCCGGAGAAGCCGATGCAGGAATTCTGGGTCGCCCTGGCTGGACCGGCGGTGAACGTGGTCATCGCCGCCGTGCTGTTCATCGGATTGGTGATCACCGGTGGTTTTGCGCCTGTCGAGACCATGACCGTGACCGGCGGTTCATTCTGGCAGCGCCTCATGGTGCTGAACCTGGTGCTGGTCGGCTTCAATCTGCTCCCCGCTTTCCCAATGGATGGCGGTCGCGTGTTGCGCGCCCTACTGGCCATGCGCTTGGGCCGGCGCCGC
This sequence comes from Verrucomicrobiota bacterium, assembly GCA_963205105.1. Lineage (GTDB taxonomy): Bacteria > Verrucomicrobiota > Verrucomicrobiia > Limisphaerales > CAIMTB01 > CAIMTB01. The sequence continues at coordinate 930 of CAUJJW010000319.1, forward strand.
GCCACGGCCATTGCCGCCAACGTAGGCCAGGGCATGGCCATCCTCTTCGGCGCCATTGGGTTCTTCTACAACCCGTTCCTCATCTTTATCGCCATCTTCGTCTACCTGGGCGCTCAAGCCGAGGCCGGGATCGTGGAGATGCAGTCCGCACTGGCAGGACTGCGGGTGCGTGACGCCATGATGACACGCTTCCGCACCCTTGCACCGCACGACACCCTGGGTCAGGCGGTCACCGAATTGCTTGCCGGGTCGCAACAGGACTTCCCGATCCTCAAGGACAACCAGCCGATCGGCATTCTGCGCCGAAACGATCTGGTGAAGGCACTTTCCGAGGGCCGCCGGAACGCCGTTGTCACGGAGGACATGGGTAGCCATTGCGGCACCGTGGACGAAGACACCCTTTTGCAGAGTGCCGTCGATTCCATGCGGGAGCGTCAGTGCACCACCATGCCCGTCATGTCGGCTGGACGCATGATCGGTCTGCTGACCTTCGAGAACATCAGCGAAATGCTGATGGTCCATGCCGCCATGGAACGCCAAAGCGCGTCCCATCCGCCGGTGATCCAACCCACCCCCATCACGCTGGGCTCGCCATGATGGATGCCAGCCCAGGCACCGTGGTGTCCGTCCGCGGCAGCGTCGTGGATGTGCGGTTCGACTCACAACTTCCGCCGATTCACACCGTGCTGCATGCGGGCACGCATCCGCACATTGCCATTGAAGTGCTGGCGCAAAGCGATGCTCGACATGTTCGCGGCATAGCCCTGACGCCCACTCAGGGCCTCGCCCGCGGCATGGCGGTCCGCAACACAGGAGGACCTCTGAAGGCGCCAGTCGGCGTAGGAATCCTCTCCAGAATGTTGGATGTCTTTGGAAACGCCATCGATCGGCAGCCGCCACTGGTCGATGTCGAGTGGCGTTCCGTGCATCGCGCTCCACCACCCCTCTCCCGTCGGTCCACCCAATCGGAGATCTTCGAGACCGGCATCAAGGTGATTGATGTGCTGGTGCCTCTGGAACGTGGTGGCAAGGCAGGCCTTTTCGGCGGTGCCGGCGTGGGCAAAACGGTCCTGCTCACCGAAATGATCCATAACATGATCGGGCATCACGCGGGTGTGAGCATCTTCTGCGGCATTGGCGAACGGTGTCGCGAAGGCGAGGAACTGTACCGCGACATGAGGGAAGCCGGCGTTCTTCCCAACATGGTGATGATCTTCGGCCAGATGAACGAGCCGCCAGGCAGCCGATTCCGGGTAGGCCACGCGGCGCTGACCATGGCCGAGTACTTCCGGGACGATCAGCATCGTGATGTGCTCCTGCTGATGGATAACATTTTTCGCTTCATTCAGGCGGGCATGGAAGTATCCGGCCTGATGGGTCAGATGCCGTCCCGGCTCGGTTACCAGCCCACCCTGGGCACGGAGCTCTCTGCCCTGGAGGAGCGCATTGCGAACACCGATACCGGTGCGATTACTTCGATCCAGGCCGTCTATGTGCCTGCAGACGACTTCACCGATCCGGCGGCCGTGCATACGTTCTCGCACTTGTCCGCCTCCATTGTGCTCTCACGCAAGCGAGCCAGCGAGGGTCTCTATCCCGCCATCGACCCTCTGCAATCCAGTTCCAGAATGGCCACTCCCGGAATCGTCGGCGAACGCCACTACGCGTTGGCCCAGGAAATCCGTCGAACTCTCGCTCAATACGCGAATCTGAAGGACATCATTGCCATGCTCGGCCTGGAAGAGTTGTCGCCCGAGGACCGCAACATCGTCGCCCGCGCGCGCCGCCTGGAGCGATTTCTGACCCAGCCCTTCTTCACAACGGAGCAATTCACAGGACTCCCGGGAAAGCTGGTCAGCCTCGCCGACACCATGGACGGCTGCGAGCGGATCTTGCACGACGAGTTCAAGGATTACCCCGAAGGCGCGCTGTACATGATCGGCGCGATTCAGGAGGCGAAAAAGCCATGAACCTCAGAGTTCGCCTCCCATTCCGGCTTTTCACCGAAAAGATCGACGTGTCTCGAATTGTCGCCGAAACGACCCAGGGAGCCTTTGGAATTCTTCCCCATCGACTGGACTGCGTCGCCGCACTTGGGCCCGGGATTCTCAGTTATCAAACCGAAGCGGATGGTGAGGTGTTTGTGGCCGTGGATGAAGGGGTATTGGTCAAGACCGGCGTGGAAGTCCTCGTTTCGGTGCGCCGAGCACTGGGCGGAACCGACCTCGGACAACTGCGCGAAGCGGTGAAGCGTGAATTCCAGACCCTGGATGAGCACGAACAGACCGTGCGCACGATAATGGCAAAGCTGGAGACCGGTTTCATGCGTCGCCTGGCGACCTTTCACCATGAATGACCACCGAACGCCAAGCTCGAAGAGCAAGACGCTTCTGGCGGAGCAGATCGGCGCGAAAGCGGCGCGCAAGCTGAAGGCTCGACAGTCGACGCAGGGCATCTGGTTCGGTCTGGGCATGATGGGACTGATCGGGTGGTCGGTGGTGGTGCCGACCCTCCTTGGGGCGGCGCTTGGAGTCTGGTTGGACAAGCATTACCCCGGCGGGCGGTCGTGGACGCTGGGGTTGTTGGTCGCCGGGCTTGCCCTCGGTTGTCTCAATGCATGGTTCTGGGTGGCCAAGGAAGAGAAGACCATGCGAGTTGAATCCCAGGAGCGCCATGAGTGAGGTCCGCATGCTGCTTCTGGCCGGCGGGACGGGCTTCGCGCTCGGAGCGATCTTCTTCGGCGGGCTCCGGTGGACGGTGTCGAAGGGTCTTGCGTCACCCAGGCCGGGCCTCTGGTTCCTCGGCAGCATCCTGATACGGATGAGTCTGCTGGTGGCTGTGGCCTACCCCGTGGGACATGCCGGTTGGGATCAACTGGTCGTGCTGCTGCTCGCATTCATCGGCGCGCGCCAGCTGGTACTGCGACGCGCCTGCGGTTCGCTGCCCCACACTGCATTTCGGACCAGGGAGGTTCTTCATGCGCCTTAGTCCTGACGAGATCATCCTCTGGCAACAGGGGCCTCTCAAACTCAACGCCACGATAGCGTTCACCTGGGCCCTGATGGTGGCGCTCGCCGTCGGCTCCCAACTGATCACCCGACGACTGACTTCCGAGCATCACCGGTCCCGCTGGCAGAACCTGTTGGAGATCATCGTCACCGGCATCGCCAGGCAAATCGAAGAGATCGGCCTTTCCAATCCGAGGTCCTATCTTGGCTTTCTTGGAACCCTATTCTTGTTCGTGGCCTCAGCTAGCCTCTGCACCGTCCTGCCCGGCTTTGAACCGCCAACGGGCTCTCTGTCCACCACCGCCGCGCTGGCTCTATGCGTCTTCGTGGCGGTGCCTCTATTCGGCATCCAGGACCAGGGACTTCGCGGCTATTTGAAGTCCTACATCACACCAACGGTCATCATGCTGCCCTTCAACATCATCAGCGAACTGTCACGCACGCTTGCCCTCGCCGTGCGACTGTTCGGCAACATGATGAGCGGGGCAATGATCCTGGCCATTCTGGTCACCATCACGCCGTTCATCTTTCCGATTGTCATGACCGCTCTCGGCCTGCTGACCGGCATGGTGCAAGCCTACATTTTCAGCATCCTGGCCGCGGTTTATATCGCCGCCGCGACAAACACACGCCAACCCAGGCCTGACAACGGCACGCCCCTATGAGGCCAACCCAGCCAGACCACCCAAGGACACACCATGGATAGCATGACTCTCATCGCGGTCGCATCAATCGTTACGGCCGGTTTCTCGATCAGTGTCGGCTGCATTGCGCCTGCCCTGGCCGAAGGAAAGGCGGTTGCAGCCGCACTGACTTCGTTGGCCCAACAACCTGACGCCTCCGCCACCATCACGCGCACGCTGTTTGTGGGTTTGGCGATGATCGAATCCACGGCCATCTACTGTTTCGTGGTCGCGATGATTCTGATTTTCGCCAATCCGTTCTGGAATCAGATCATCGCCACAGCCACCCAGGCGGCAGCGAAATAAGTGCAAACACCCGGACCCTCATGCTGATCGACTGGTTCACCGTCGGCGCTCAGGTGGTCAACTTCCTCATCCTCGTTTGGTTGCTGAAGCGCTTTCTCTACGGACCGATCCTGGCCGCGATGGATGCCCGGGAGCAGCGGATCGCCCAGGAACTCGCGGACGCCGCTACCGGGAAGGCCGAAGCCCAAAAGGAACGCGCCGAATTCCGGCACAAGAACGAGCAGTTCGATGCACAGCGCGCAACCCTCCTGACCCGTGCCACCGAGGAAGCGGCCGCTGAGCGACAAAAACTTCTGGATCAGGCGGGAAAGGACGCCGACGCCCTGAGTGCCCAACGAAAGGAATCACTCTCCAAAGAGGCACGTGCCATCCATATGTCCCTGAGACGCCGGACCCAGGACGAAGTGTTCGCCATCGCACGACAAACGCTGACGGATCTGGCGTCGGCGAGTCTGGAACGCCGGATTTGCGAAGTTTTCCTGCAACGCGTGTGTGAGTTAGAGGGCGAGGCAAAAATCAAACTCACCGAGGCCCTCCAGTCATGCTCTGAACCTGCGATGGTGCGCAGCACCATGGATCTGCCTGCCGATCTGCGTGCCGCCATTCAAAACACCCTGAACGAAACGTTTTCCGCTGACATACCCCTCCTATTCGAGACCGCGCCTCACCTGGTCGGAGGAATCGAACTCACCCGCCATGGCCAACGCGTGGCGTGGGATATGGCGGACTATCTCACCTCCCTGGATAGGAGCATCAGTCATCTGCTCGGCCTGAAGGACCCTTCCGGAGAAGCGACTGAACCGGAACCTCCACAATCCCAAACGCGAAGCACGATCACATGAACGCCTCGCCTGATGGATTGCAGAATGTGCTCGAACAATTGTTCGGCGCGATGGCGCGGGCGCGAGAGTCCTTCACGCCGCAACTGGCTCCGCGCGAGGTGGGCACCATCACCAGCGTTTCTACAGGCATTGCCCGAGTGTCCGGACTTCCCGGTGTGGGATTCGAGGAATTGGTGGAGTTTCCCGGCGGGATCCATGGCATCGCCTTCAATGTGGACGAAGAGGACGTCGGCGTCGTGTTGCTGGGCGATTATCGGAAACTTAATGCTGGCGACTCGGTTGAACGCACAGGCCGCGTGATGGACGTCGCGGTCGGCGATGAACTGCTGGGACGCGTCATCGACCCCCTTGGACAACCGCTCGACGGTCATGGCCCCGTGCCGACGAGGAAGCGTCTTCCGATTGAGCGTCTCGCTCCCGCCATCATGGACCGTGCCCCAGTGACTGTTCCGCTGGAGACGGGGCTGATGGTGATTGATGCACTCATTCCCATCGGGCGGGGACAGCGCGAACTGATCCTGGGCGACCGGCAGACCGGCAAGACGGCAATTGCCCTCGACGCCATCCTGAACCAGCGGGGCCAGAACGTGATCTGTGTGTACTGCGCCATTGGCCAGCGCACATCGGCCGTGGCGAAGGCCATTGCCAACCTGCGCGATCGCGGTGCCATGGAATACACGGTGGTGGTGGTTACGGAGGGCAATGATCCACCTGGTCTGGCTTACATCGCGCCCTATGCCGCGACGAGCATTGCGGAATTCTTCATGGAAGCGGGTCGCGATGTGCTGATTGTCTACGACGACCTGACCCATCACGCGCGCGCCTATCGCGAACTTTCCCTGCTGCTGCGCCGCCCGCCCGGCCGTGAAGCCTTTCCGGGCGACATTTTCTACATTCACTCCCGCATGCTCGAGCGCTCGACGCGTCTGCACCAGGAACGCGGGGGCGGCTCGCTCACCGCACTGCCCATCGTCGAGACGGAAGCGCAGAACATTTCTGCCTATATCCCCACCAACCTTATTTCCATCACGGATGGTCAAATCTACCTCGCGCCCTCGCTTTTTGAATTGGGCGTTCTTCCAGCGGTGGATGTCGGCAAGTCCGTTTCACGCGTCGGCGGCAAGGCACAAAGGGCCGCGTACCGCGCGGTGGCGGGCGACCTCAAACTCGCCTACGCGCAGTTTGAGGAACTGGAGACGTTCGCCCGTTTCGGTGCGCGCCTCGACGAAGACACACGCAGGAAGGTCGATCATGGACGGCGGATTCGCGCCTGCCTCAAGCAAGCAGAGTTCTCCCCCTCGTCCGTACCCGCACAGATCAGCGTGCTACTGGCGCTGACGGGGGACCTGTTCGATCCCGTGCCATTGGACCGCATGCTCGATGCCGAGCGCGCCGTGCAAGCAGCTGCGACGAGGTTACCGACCGAAGTTGCCGCACGTTTTGCAACAGCCACCCAACTGAGCGAGGAAGATCGCCAGACCGTTCTCACCATCGCGAGAGAGGCACTGGCCGCCTTCCTGCCGAAAACAGAGGCCCCAACCCACCAGGAGTCGATTCGGGATAAGCAACCGGTTATCGAACCCAGAGAGGGATCATGAGTGATAGCACCGCCAGCTTGCGCCGGAAGATCACCAGCGCCGGTGACCTTCAATCGGTAGTCCGAACCATGAAGGCCCTGGCCGCTTCGAGCATCGGGCAGTACGAGCAATCGGTGCGAGCCGTGACCGGCTACCATCACACCGTTCAGTTGGGGCTGAGCGTCTGCCTTCGAGCACGCGAGGCGACGGCCCTGATGCCGGAGCGGATGCGTGCAGCCAAGTCCGTCGCGATTGGCGCCGTCGTCTTCGGTTCCGATCAGGGACTTGTCGGCCAGTTCAACGATGTCGTCGCGGAACATGCTCTAAGGACTCTCGCCACTCTCCCCGGCAAACCTCACGTCTGGGCTGTCGGCGAGCGCGTTCACGCACGACTAACGGATGCGGGTTTGCCACCCGTCGGCCGGTTCGCCGTCCCGAATTCGGTACAGGCCATCACCCCACTGGTCGGAGAGATTCAGATGGAAAGCGAGGCTCACCGAGCGGAAGGCGAACAGGCGCAACTATATGTCTTCCATAACCGCCATCGATCCGGCGCGCTCTACGAACCGGTCGTCCAGCGGTTGCTGCCGCTGGACGGTTCGTGGGCCAGGAGCATGGCTCAAGTACCTTGGCCGACGAAGGCGTTACCGGAGATCTTGGATGAGGGCACGACGACTCTGAGAGCACTGATCCGCGAGCATCTCTTCATCTCCCTCTTCCGGGCCTGTGCCGAATCTCTGGCCAGCGAAAACGCTAGCCGCCTGGCGGCAATGCAGCGCGCGGACAGGAGTATTGATGAGTTGTTGGAACAACTCCAAGGCACCTTTCATCGCCTGCGACAAAGCGGCATCGATGAGGAATTGTTCGACGTCATCTCCGGCTTTGAAGCGCTCACCGACGTCGCCAACGGGAAGACACTGGGCTGATCACAAGCGAGTGGCGACCGGATGCGCTCCGCGTCGTCGCATGAGATCCATCGATCCATCTGGATCGTTCCGGCTCCATTCAAACTGATTGTAACATTCATGCACCGTCCCCCGAAGCCTGCTGCCTCCCGAACGCCGAAGGGCGAAGCGTTGCACGGTCAGACCGCCGAAGCGGTTCTGGCTCAGTTCCGTTCCGTCCCAGGCGGACTTGCCGTCCCTGAAGCGGCATCACGCCTCGCCACGGAAGGGCCGAATGCCCTGAAGGAAGGCGAGCGCATCCGTTCCTGGGATATCCTCCTGAGCCAATTCAAGAGTCTGCTGATCTGGGTGCTCATTGCCGCAGGCATCATTTCCGGCGCGATGGGTGAGTGGGTGGACGCGGTCGCCATCCTGGCCATCGTCGTTCTCAATGCCGTTATAGGCTTCTATCAGGAGTATGGCGCCGAGAAGTCCATCGCGGCGCTGAAGGAGATGACCGCCCCGCGCGCCAAGGTCCGGCGCGACGGGAAGGTCTCCCTGATTCCTGCGGCGGAGGTTGTGCCGGGCGACATCCTGGTCCTGGAGGCTGGTGACTTGGTAGCGGCGGATGCCCGGCTGCTGGAGACGGCTTCGCTCAAGTGTGTGGAGTCGGCACTGACGGGGGAGGCGGAGGCAGTGACGAAGCAATCCGCTCCGACCGAGCCCGGCGATGTTCCGCTCGGAGACCGGACCAACATGGTGTTCATGGGCACCAGCGTCGCGACAGGGACGGGACAAGCCGTGGTGGTGGCGACGGCGATGAAGACGGAGTTGGGGGCCATCGCCGGATTGATCTCCTCCACGGGGGCCGAGGAAAAGACTCCGTTGCAGCAGAAGCTGAACGCGTTCGCCCGGGTGCTGGTCTGGTCGACGTTGGGCATCATCACCTTGCTGTTCGTCCTGGGTTGGCTGCGCGGAACGCCGTTGACGGAGCTCTTTTTGACCGCGATCAGCCTGGCTGTGGCCGCCGTGCCGGAGGGATTGCCCGCCGTGGTGACCGTTGCTCTGGCCCTGGGCGTTTCGCGGATGAGTCGTCGACGCGCGCTGATACGCAAGCTCGCTGCGGTCGAGACGCTGGGTTCGACGACGGTGATCTGCACCGACAAGACGGGCACCCTGACGGTGGGTCAGATGACGGTGCGCGCGTTGTATGTGGCGGGCCAGCACTACGAAGTCACCGGCGAAGGCTACGGGCCTGAAGGTGAAGTCCGGGTCGCCGGCAAGCCGGCGGGGGCCGAGCACGCTGCGCCACTGCTCGAACTCGCGACGGTCCTGCTCGCGTGCAACAACGCGCATCTCGTCCAGGAAAAGGGGGCGTGGAAGGTCATCGGTGATCCCACGGAGGGCGCTTTGCTGGTGGCAGGCATCAAGGCTGGCGCCAACCGGGAGCAGGTGGAGCAGTCGCTGCCCAAGCATGCCGATATCCCGTTCGACTCCGACCGAAAGCGCGGTTCCATGGTGCGTCGATGGAAGGACGGACAACTCCGCAGCTTCACCCATGGAGCGCCCGGTCCGCTCCTCATGCGCTGCTCCCGTGTCTCCACGCCGACCGGGGTTCGGCCGCTGACGGATGAGGATCGGGCGCGGATTCTGGCGGAGACTTCCGCGATGGCGAAACACGCCCTGCGGGTGCTTGCTTCGGCTTACCGCGACTTGGAGGACGCTCCCCCCGCGGAGCTCACGGCCGAGGCGGTGGAGCAGGACATGGTATTCGTCGGGCTGTCCGGCATGTACGACCCGCCCCGAGCCGAAGCCAAAGTTGCCGTGGCCCAGTGCATCGCCGCAGGGATCCGGGTGGTGATGATCACGGGAGATCATCCCGAAACGGCCACCGCCATCGCGCGGGAGCTGGGCATTGCCTCAGGCCAGGAAGTGGCGGTCACCGGGGTGGATCTGGAGAAGCTGTCGGAGACCGAACTTCGCGCGCGCGTTACCAAGATCGGTGTCTATGCCCGCGTCACCGCCGAACACAAACTGCGCATCATTCACGCTTGGAAAGCCAACGATGCGGTGGTGGCCATGACCGGCGATGGCGTCAATGACGCGCCTGCGATCCAGGGCGCCGATATCGGGATCGCCATGGGAAAGGCCGGAACCGAAGTCACCAAGCAAGCGGCGGACATGATCATCACCGATGACAACTTCGCCACGATTGTTGCTGCGGTGGAGGAGGGGCGAGGCATCTACGACAACATCCGCAAGACCCTGCAGTACCTGCTGGCCGGCAATGTGGGCGAACTGCTGCTCATGACGCTTTGCGTGGTCATCGGCCTGCCCGCGCCCCTGCTCCCCATTCATCTGCTTTGGATCAACCTCGTCACCGACGGGCTGCCCGCGCTCTGCCTGGCCACGGATCCCATCGACGGCGACGTGATGAAGCGTCGACCACGCCGCCGGACCGAGCGCATCACCAATCCTAAGTTTGTCCGCTCCATGTTCCTCACCGGCGTCCTCACCGCGGGAGTGGCTTTTGCGGTGTATGCCTACGGACTGAGGACGGGAACCACGGAAAGCGCCCGCTCCTCGGCATTTGCCGTGCTGGTCTTCGCGGAACTCCTGCGCTCGATTGGTGCTCGCAGCGAAACCCGCTTGGTTTGGCGCATGTCGCCGTTCACGAACATCAAGCTTCTGACCGTCGTCGTCCTCTCCATCGTGTTCCAGCTGATGAGCCAGCACATCCCCGTGGTGGGGCGATTTCTGAAGACAGCCCACACCTCGTTTTCGGAAGGACTCGTCCTGCTGGCGCTGGGGGCAATCCCGTTGCTGGTGCTGGAACTGGTGAAGGTGGCGAAGCACGCGTGGCGGCGACACCCTTAACGCGCCATGACCCCGGCCAGCAGATCGGCCAGACGGCGGCCGACGACTTCGTTGCCTTTCACGTTCAAGTGCACCGGGTCCGCGTCGAGATAGTAGCTGTCCGCGTCAGCCTTGAGGTCATCGGTGAAATCGATGAACGGAACTCCGAGGCGCTCGCAGATCTCGCGTTTGGCTTTCTGCACGTTGGTGACCGTGCCTGCTTTGAGGTCGTAGAGAATGGGGATGAAGATCACCACGGGTCGCACGCCTTTGGACTTCGCGAGCGTGCAGAACTCTTCGATAGCCTTCTTGAAGAAGGCATCGGGATCGGATTTTTGCTGTTCCTTGAACAACTCATCCTGCTTCGGATCGATGGGGATGAAGCGTGTGCGGGCCTGCTGATAGAACCGGTTCAACTGCACCTCGATCAGCCAGTGGTAGATCGCCGAACGTCGCAGGAGGTTCTTGAGTCGGACGCGGGACAGCATGGTTTGGACGAAGGCGGGATCGCTGTCTTCGCTGAACTGGGTCCACAGATTGGCGTCGGCGAGCACGGCGATGTCGGGTTCGAAACCGAGGCCGTGCTCCTGGAGGTAGAGTTTGATTTGGGGATACGACCAAGCATTCACCCCGGCATTGATGACTTCGATGTTCCGGCCGCCGGGGGCTTTTTCGCGCAGCAGAGTTTCGGCCCTGGCCGAGTACGTTTCGGCCTCGGTGAGCCCCCAGCCGAAGGTCTTGGAATCGCCGAGGGACAGAATGCGGAAGGTGCCCTTGGGTTTGGGCACTTCGAATTCAGGTCCGCGGGTGCCGCGGGAATTGATGTGAACAGGTTTGTTATCGACCTTGGTGAAGCAGTCCTGATTGGGCTTCAACCGCCAGAAGAGCTTGGGATCGGGTTCGTAGATCTCGACGTTGCCGAAACCTGCCAGACTCAGGACGACCTCGGCGAGCAGGAGGAACACCAGCAGGCTGGCCGAGGCGAGGATCAGTTTGGGCAGGAGCCGTCCGCGACGGCGGGCGGGCCGGGCCGGGGCAGCCGGGGTGGGGGAAGCGGGTTCGGAACTCATGCGAACGGATAACGGTGGGGGAGTATCCGCAGGTTCGCCCCCGATCACGCAAGCCTGCGGACATGAACTCCTCCAGGGTTTCGGTTGTTCCGGTGCGGCCCTGCCTGATACGTTGCGCGCCCCGTGGACTCGGAACGTTGGGACGACTGGTTGGAGCGTTTGATCCTGGGCCTCGTTGCTGCGGCCCTGGGTTTTGCCGTGCTCGCGTTTGGCGGGGTACGAATTCAGGAATTCCTGATCGTCGAGGGACTGGTCGGAGCCTCCGCGGTGATCTGGCTGATCCGGATTTGGACCGTGCGCGACCACCGGTTGCTTTGGCCGCCGGTCTGTTGGGCGGTGCTGGCCTTCGCCGGATGGGCGGTCTGGCGCACCTTGCAGGCGGACGTTCAATACGTGGCCTGGGGGGAACTGATCCGGATCCTGACCTACACCACGCTGTTTTTCGTTTCGCTGAACAACCTTCACCGCCAAAGCACCGCCCAGTTCCTGACTTGGTTTCTGGTGGGTCTCGCCACCCTGCTCTGCTTCTACGGCGCCTATCAGTTCGCCACGTCCAGCAACACCGTGTGGGGCCTCGACCGCGGCGAAGGGTACACCCATCGCGCGTCCGGTTCGTACGTGTGCCCCAATCACTTCGCCGGGCTGCTCGAAATGCTGATCCCCGTCGCCCTCGCCATCGTGGTCGCCGGACGTATCAAACCTCTCGGTCGCATCCTGCTCGGTTACTGCGCCCTGGCCATGCTCGCCGGCATGGCCCTCACCCTCTCCCGTGGCGGATGGATCGCCGGCGGGTTCGGCATCTTCCTGGTCCTGGTCGCCCTGGCCCGTCACCGCGACTACCGCTGGGCCGCCCTCGCCTCCATCGCCCTCCTGCTCATCGTCGGTGGCACCGTTGCCACCAAGACCCGGTCCCTGCAAAAGCGACTCGCCGTCGCCGACGACCTTAATCCGCAGGCCAGGAATACCCGCCCGATGATCTGGTCGGCGGCCACCCAGATGTGGCGTGACCACCCGTGGATGGGTGTCGGTCCCGCGCATTTCGCCGAACGCTTCAAGCAATACCGAACTCATTGGGTCTACGCGGAACCCGAGCGGGCGCACAACGACTACCTGGATGGCCTGGCGGACTGGGGGATCGCCGGCGCGGCACTCGTCGGCACCACGTGGGTGCTGTTCGCTGTGGGCGGACTCCGAACCCTGCGTCAGGTCCGGCGCGACCCGGGCAACCTAGAAACCAAGCGCAGCAGCCGGTACACGTTTGTTCTCGGCGCCCTCTGCGGCCTCGCCGCGCTCCTGGCCCATAGTTTCACGGACTTCAACCTGCACATTCCCGCCAACGCCATGGTCGCGGTGGCCCTGCTCGCGTTGCTCACCGGTTTTTCCCGTTACGCCACCGACGACGGATGGGTGTCGTCGAAAGTCCCCTGGCGCCCGCTCATCAGCGTGGTGGTGATGGCGTTGGCTGGCGTTCTCGTGTGGGACACATGGCACCGCGGACAGGAGACGTCGCATTTCCTGAAAGGCCGGCGGGCCCGGGACGGTTCCAACGAGCAGATTGAAGCGTTCCTGGCGGCCTGGAAGGTCGAGCCGCGCAACGCCATCACCGCGTTGTACCTGGGCGAAGCGTATCGTGTGCGGAGTTGGGCGGGTGCCGAGGGCTTCGAGAAACTGGCGGAAGAGGCGCTTGGCTGGTTTCAACGCGCCGCGCTGCTGAACCCCTACAATCCGATCCCCCACTTCCGGTCCGGCATGTGTCTGGACTGGATCGGACGTCACGACGACGCCGCGCCATTCTACGAAGCCGCACTCAAGGTCGATCCGCAGGGTCGCATCACCAGCTTCCACATCGGCTGGCACCACCTGCAAAGCGGCGACCCGATCAAGGCGCGCGAGTGGTTCCTTCGGTCGATCGACCAGGGTTACCCACCCTACGCACCCGCGGAGACCTACCTGCGACTCATCGACCGCGACCGAACTCCGTCTTCCGGGCGATAAGGAAGTCGCGGATCACCAAGAGTTCCTCCTCGCCGGCGATGGTGTGTTCCTTGCGGAACTCGCGCCAATCGATGTTCAAACCAGCCTTCTTCAGGGACTCGATCTGCCCGCGAACGGGAGCGAGGGGAATCAAGGGATCGGCGGAACCGTGAGTCACCAGAAAGTGCTGCTTCCGTGCCTCGGGGGACAACCGGCCGAGTAAGCGCTCGGGTTCGTGCACATACCCGCTGATCCCGACGCACCCCGCCAGGACGTGGGGGTATTGCAGGGCGAATTCCAGGGTCATGAGACAACCCTGGGAGAAGCCGAAGAGAAACGTTTGGTGGGCGGGCTGCCCTTGGGAGGCCAGGTGATCGAACAACTCGGTGAGCTGTTTTCGACTTCGCTCAATGCCCGGACCCGGCACCCCGGAGATGTCGTACCACGAATACCCGCCGAAATAATGGTCCGGGGCGTTCACCAGCCGGTACCCCAGCCACGGCAAGTCCAGCGCTTCCGGCATCCAGCGGTAGCCCGCCAGGCTGTCCCCCAGCCCGTGCAAGACCACCATCAGCCAGCGTGAATCCTTCTCAACGGCCGGCACCAACAGCGAATCCAACATGCCGAAACCCTGCCAAGCCGCCTCCCTCCAGCGCAATCCCCGCCCTCGTTCCACGTCACGGCACCCCCATCCACACGGTCTTGAGATACCCCGGCTCGTCCCGGTTGGTCGGGAAGTCCGGCGGCTGCGGAATAAACAGGCTCCGCTCGGCGCTGCGTCCCGTGGATGCCAATCCCGCGCGAACCATGTCCAGCCAGGGCTCGGGTTCCAGCCGTGCGGCGTTGGTGGACGCGAACAACACGCCCCCGGGAGCCAGCACGCCGGCGGCGGTTTCCACCAGCTCAGCGTAGTCGGACTCCACCCGGAACACCCCGCGCTCCTTCGACTGCGAGAAGGTCGGCGGATCGATCAGCACCACGTCGAAGCGCCGGCCTTTCTTGGCCAAACGCCGCATCCAATCAAACGCATCGCCATAGATGAAGTCGTGGGGAGCGGGGTCGATGCCGTTGGCTTCCAGGTTGCGACGTCCCCAATCGAGGTACTTGCGTGACAAATCCAGACTCGTGACGCGCGCCCCGGCAGCGGCGGCGGCCACGGAGAATCCGCAGGTGTAGGAAAACACGTTCAGGACCTGGGCGTCGGCCAGCCCCTGTGGTCTCACGGGAAATTCAGGGCCGATCCAATTCGCCAGAAGCCGTCGACGGTTGTCGCGCTGGTCCAGGAACAGCCCGACGGAATAGCCCTCCGCGAAACTCAGGCGGTAACGCAGGCCGTTCTCCAGCACCTCGAACTCTTCCGGAGCGGGTTCGCCCCACGCCAACTTGGGGCACACCGACTCCGGCTCGGCGCCACGGACCTGACGGTCGAGTCGTCGGCGGTAAATCCCGATGGCGCCGGTTTCGCGGCCCAGTTCGCCCAGCCATTCCGGCAGGCCCGTGTCGGCGTCAGGGCCCACCCGGCTGGCAAGCAGGTAGGAACCCAGGCGATCCACGTACCATCCGGGACGACCATCCCCTGCCCCGTGCACGCGCCGGTAAGCCGTCGTGGTTTGGAAGTCGATGAACGCACGGCGCAGGGCCGAGCCCGGAGGGGCGTCGAAGTCCGGCTCGGCGAGAAACTCGATGGGTTCGTTCGTGGCTGGATGCCGCAGTTTCAGTGAACGGGCGTGTAGGCACAGCCGGGGGTGCGGGGTGCCACCGTACAAGGTGTCGCCCAGGATGGGGATGCCCTGATGCGCGGCGTGGATGCGAATCTGATGGGTCCGACCGGTCAGCGGTTGGGCCTTCACCCGCCAACGCCCTGCGCCTCCGGAGAGCACGGTGAAGCGCGTCTCCGCCTCCAAACCCTCCTCCGGGTCATCGACGCTTTCGAAGCGACAGGAGACCTTGCGAATGAACGATCGAACGCTCCAGCTCTCGCGGCCCGGATCACGGTCGGTTTGAAGTTCGTACTCCTTTTCAGCGCGCCGACGGGAGAACTGTTTGAAGAGCGAAACATTGCCGCGGCGGGTCTTGGAGAAAACCAGGATGCCGGAGGTTTCCTTGTCCAGCCGCTGCATGATCGCGAGCTCCGCCCAGCGCGGTTCGCGGCGCTTCAGCCATTCGTAGATGCCTTCGCCGGCATGGAAGCTGGAGGAATGGGTGTTGATGCCGGCGGGCTTGTGGACCACCAGCAGGTCTTCGTCCTCGTGCAGGATCAACGGTCCCGGACCCGATGGCGACGCTTGCATCCCGCTCACCAGAACTTCCAATCCCCGCGCGCGACCACCCAGACCGCCAGGAGAAGATTGGTGATCGCATGCGCCGTCATGGCGTCGCCGATGCGGTTTTTGCGAAGCACCAGGCCCTGGTACGCCACGCCGCACAGGATGCCGGCCAACCACTGATGATGGGTGAAGGCAAAGATCCCGCAGGTCATCGCCATCGACACACCGTGAAAACGGTTCAGCGGCACACGCTCGAACTCGGGGCTGATCAAGTAGCGGTAAAGGAACGACCGGTAGAAAACCTCTTCCAACATCGGAACCAGGGCCGTGGACCCCACCGTGCGTACCACCACAAACAGCCAGCCCATCGTGCTCCCGGCCCCAAACGCCACGAACGGATTCCAGATCACCGGGGGTTTCTTGGCCGGGTCCTCCCCGAAGCCGAGTTGGAACATCAGTTCGTCCTGCTTGGGATAATACGGATCCAATCCCACCCAGATGCCGAACACCAGCACCCCGACCACGACCGCCTCCCAGCTGAACTCCCACTTCAATTCGGCCACGGCGTGGCGGCATTCCCACACCAGCCAGGCCCCAACCGCGGTCTTCACCAGGTACCACCAGTAACGTGAGGTCTCGCCGCTGCCCGCTTGAAGCGTCACCGTGATCAGCAGAAACACCACGAAGGGGACCACCCGCGCCAGCAAAGGCGATTTTTTGACCTCATCCAGCATAGGGAATTTCGATTGGATTCAACGCGACATTGCGCCTCCGGACACCTGATTGGTGACCGTCGTCTTCGGCTTCCATTTGGGACTGACCTTGCCCTGTCGGACCTGCCACACGAAGAACACCACCAACCCCACCACCACCACCAGCGGAGGAATGGCGATCAAGGCCAACCAGCCGGTTCCCGTTCTGCGCTTCGGTCCTTCGCCACTCACGCGGGTCGTCCCCCAAGGCGCTGGCCTGAACTTCGCCCCCCCAGAATCGCGCGTACCGCGCGCAGCAACGCATCCGCCTCGCCGTCGGTCCCGATGCTGATCCGCAGGTACGAATCCAGGCCCGGCGTCGAAAACCAGCGCACCAGAATCTTCCGCTCACGGAGCCGCTCCAGCCACTCCCGCGCCGGCGGGCCCGACGGGGTCACCAGCAGGAAATTGGTCTCGCTGGGCAGGACCGAGAACCCTGCCTCTGCCAGACCCGCCGCCAGACGTTCCCGCGTGGCGATCACCTTCCGAAAATTCGCCCGGTAGTAGGCCAGATCCCCCAGCGTCGCCTCGGCCGCCACCTGCCCCAGGCCGTTCACATTGTAACTGTCCCGGATCTTGTGAAGCGCGGCGATCAGCGCGGGATGGCCCACGAAGTACCCGACCCGCTGGAAGCACAGGGAATAGGCCTTCGAAAAGGTGCGCGCCACCAGCACATTCTCACGCTGCAACGCGATCTCCATGGCATGCCCGCGGGCAAAATCAACATACGCCTCGTCGAGCACCACCACGCCGCGCGTCGCCTCACACAACGCGTCAAGCTCCGCCACGCTGTAGCTCCGGCCGCTCGGCGCGTTCGGCGTGGTCACCAACGACAGCGCCGCGTCGAAGTCCCAGACCTTGCCGCGCCGAAGTTCGGTCACGGTCGGCATGCTGAAATCCGCCTTCAACGGCACCGGATTTCGGGTGGAGCCGTGGGTGTCCGACAACACCGGGTACAGCGAGTAGCTCGGGGTGAAATACTGCACCGTCGCCGCGCTGGGGCGTTTGGATCGTCCCTTACCAGCCATCAACGCCGCTGCCGGCTCGGTAAAACAACGCACCGCCATCGCCAGCAGTTCATCGCTCCCGTTGCCCACGATCACCTGTTCCGAATCGCACCCGTGCAGCCGCGCCAGTTTCTCACGCAACCGTTCGCAGGTTGGATTCGGGTACAGCCGAAGCCGGCCGTCGACCGCGCCCTGCACGGCCTGGAGCACCTTGGGGGACGGTGGATACGGGTTCTCGTTGGTGTTGAGTTTGATCAGCCCACGCACCTTGGGCTGTTCGCCGGGAACGTAGGCGTGCAGGTCCTGAACGAGCGGACGTATCCACCGGGCACGACCGGTTCCGGTCTGGGTTGGAGTCGCCATGAGGGGCGTAGTCTGTCGGGGATGAAACGTTGGGTGGCGCGGGTCTCGGGTTCTTGCGGTTCGGTCGCGTCAATCCTTGCCCAGACGGATCGATGCGGAACGCCCGTGGGCGTCCAGCCCTTCCATCGCGGCAAACGCGCGCACGCCCCCCAGCGCCTTGCGCAACGAAGCCTTGTTGTATTCCACCACGCTCGTGCGCCGCTGAAATTGGTCCACGGTCAGACCGGCGAACGACCTACCACCCCCCCCGGTGGGCAGCACATGGCTCGGTCCAGCGACGTAATCCCCCAGCGCGGTCGGCGACCAGGGACCCAGGAACAACGCGCCGGCGGTCCGGATCTCCGCGGCGATCTTCGCCGCCTGGCGCGCATGAATTTCGCAGTGTTCAGGAGCCAGTTCATTCGCCACGGCGATCGCTTCCGCCATGGTGCGCATGTGGATCAGCCACCCGTTGTCGTTGAGCACCTTCTCAATGAACTCACGTCGACTGAGCTTGGGCAGCTGCCGGGCCACTTCGCGTTTCACCGCCTGGATGAGCTTGGCGGACGGGGTGACCAGCCAGACGCGCTCATGCCCGGACCCGTGTTCCGCCTGAGCGAGCAGGTCGGCCGCCACGTAGACCGGGTTCGCGGAATCATCGGCCAGCACCAGCATTTCGCTCGGCCCTGGGAGCAAATCCACCGCCACCTGGCCGAAGAGCAGACGCTTCGCCGCCACCACGTAGGCATTCCCCGGCCCGAAGATTTTGCTCACGGACCGAATGGTCTTGGTCCCGAACGCCATCGCACCAATCGCCTGCGCGCCTCCCAGTTTGTAGACTTCGGTCGCTCCCGCGGAACGGGCAGCGAACAGCAGGGCCGGGTTGACCGAACCATCCTTGCCTGGCGGTGTGCAGAGCACGATTTCGGGACATCCCGCCACCCGGGCCAGAGTCACCGTCATGAGCGCGGTCGAAACCAATGGCGCCGTTCCGCCCGGGATGTAAATCCCCACCCGTTGAAAGGGATCGAACTTCTCACCCACCGTTGCGCCATGGGAGTTGCGCATGCTCCAACCGCGGCGCATCGACTTCTTCGCGAACCCGGCCACGTTCTTGTCCACTTCCTGGATGGCCGCCCGGAGCGCGTCATCGGCGTGCAGCGAGGCCGCCATCCATTCCGCCTTGCCCACCGAAAACGCCGCCGCCTCCAACCGCACGCCGTCATAGCGTTCCGTCAATTCCGTCAACGCTTCGTCCCCACGTTCCGCCACCGCATCCAGCACGGCGCGGGCGCGCTTTTCGATCGTGGCGTCAAACAGGCTCGAACCACTCGCCAGCCGCGCCAGTTGCGAGACGAATGTGGCGTCCGATTGTCGGAGCAAATTCATGTCCCGCCGACGCTAGGAGGGATCCCGAGCCAAGTCAAAAGCCCGCCCCGAGTGAAAAAAGGGCGCATTTCCAAGTTGTGGATGGGTGAACCAACCCTTGGAGCGGTTCGGACAGGATTCACAGGATGAACAGGATGCTGAGGAACCCAAGCATCACGGCATTTCATCCTGTTCATCGTGTTCATCCTGTCGAAAAGAGGGCCGTGTCCTCCGACAACTCGGAGATGCACCCGTGAAAAATGCCCGGGCGAGAGCGGAAAATCAGCGGTCCAACACCCGCAGCAATTCGGTGGCTCCCGCGTGTCCGGGTTCGATTTGCAACACCCGCACCGCTGCCTCCCTCGCTTCCTGGTGACGGGCCGACTGCATGAAGACCGTGGCCCGGGCGTACGGAATCCTGGCGTCCCGCGGATTGGCGCGCTCCGCTGTTTCAAGCATCACCAAGGCCCGCCCGGTGTCTCCGTGCTGCTGATACGCCAGGCCCAGGTTGTAGGCAGCCCGGTCGTTCGAAGGCTCCAGCCGCAAAGCTTCCTCCAACGACCGCACCGCCTGCCCCAAATCACCTACCTCAGCCCATGCCAATCCCAGTCGATAATGGTTCTCCCCCAGTCCAGGCTGCAGCCGAACCGCCTCCCGCGTCTGCTCCAACGCCTCCCGGGACTGGCCCGCAAGACTGAGCGCCACCGCCAGATCCTGCCTCAATCCGGGCGATCCCGCATCCCAGGCCACGGCCCGTCGGTAATGCCCAATCGCCTCGTTCAGCCCCCCACGCGCCATCGCCGACACCGCCAGTTGCGCCTGACCCGTCGGCTGGTCCGCATTCAACCGAAGCATGTGCGCCAACTCCGTCCCGGCGCCGGATTCGAGCCGCCCGTCCCCGCGCAACGCCCAGGCCGAAGCCACCCGGACACCCCTCGACGCATCGGTCAGCCGTTCACGCACCGCCGAAACCGCCACCGCGTCCCGCGCTTCCACCCGGGGCGACAGAGCTTGAACCGCCCGGTGCCGCACCAGGGGATGTTCATGGTCCAACGCCCCGATCAACGCGTCCCGCACCGGAAGGTCTTCGATCCAGCGCGCCAGCAAAGCCACCGACGACGCCTTCCAATACGGGGTCTCCGGCGACCGCAGCAGACCCAGCAGCCCTTCCTTCGAAGCCGGATCACCCCGGCGACCGCCGGCCATCGTTGCAGCACGCGCGCGGGCCGGCCGGTTCATCCGGGGTCCGTACCACTTCTCACAGGCTTCCAGGGCCCAATCGACGTCGCGGTCGGTGTGGCAGCGGTTGCAGGCGTTGGGAATCCCGAATTGCCGGGTCAACAACGGGTCGGGCGTGGTGAAGCCGTGATCGTGACGGTTGTGGCGCTGCATGAACGCGGTCTGCGGCATGTGACAGTCGACACAGCGGCTCCCCGCTTCACCGGGTCGATGAAAGCAGTGCGCGACCGGATCGATGATCGGCGACCCGATCCGCGTTCCGTTGTGGCAGCGCATGCAGAGGTCGTTGCCCTGCACCTTGGGCTGGGCGGCGTGCGGATCGTGACAGTCCAGGCACGTCACTCCGGCGGCATGCATGCGACTGCCCAGGAACGCCGCGTACTCGTAGTCTTCCTCCCGCACCTGTCCGTCGGGGTAGAAAATGTCCGTCTCATCCACGATCGAGAGCAGGAAATGATCCCAGAACGAGTCGCCCGGCACGAAGTCACCCGTCAACTCGCCGCGTCGGGCATGGCACGGGGCGCAGTTCTCCATGTGCTGCGCCGGCGTGAATTTCACCAGGGTGGGGTCCTTTTTCCCGGAATCCTTCCAAGCCCGCTGCCAGCTGACGTGATCCTTCATCGGCCCGTGGCAGGCTTCACAACCCACGGTCGGCTCCGCCATCGCGCTGCGGTAGCCATCGGTGTCGGGGTCGTAGTTCTTGCGAAACCGGGTGTTGTGGCACGTGCCACACATGGTGTTCCAGGTCATCCCCCGCCCCGACCAATGCCCCCATTCACCCGGCTGCCGATCCTCGTTCCCATAGACATTGAACCATTCGTTGGTCCGCGGATCCCACGACGCCTCCAGCGTCTGAAGCCGCCCCCCCGGAGCCTCCACGAGGTACTGTCGGAGCGGGCGGTGTCCAATCACCCGCACGACCGGCATCGCCTCACGTTTCGAGTCGAGTCCGTTGGCTTCCACGGTCGGACGGCCATCGTTCCACGCCACGCTCGTGGTCTGGCTGCCGTGCGCAAACGAACGGCCTGGTTCAAAGGCGGCCTGGTCCAAGGCCGGGTCGAGCAACCGTTCCGCAAGACCGTGGTTCGAGCCGTGCCACGCCCCGTGCTGGGTCGTGTGGCATTCCAGGCAGGAGGCCGAACCGGCGTAACGCGCAAAGGCTTCCGACTCCGGCTCCAGCGCGAACGGTTTTGGGGACGAAACAGCGGAGCTCCCGCCCGTCGAAGTCACCGGCCGGGAAGTCCCGGAGCCGCGCGGCCACCAGAGCCCGACCACCGCGACCAAGAGCGCACCGGCGATGCCCCACTTCAACCAGGACGGAACAGCGGCACCCGAACCGCCACGGTCGGTCGGCCGGGCACCCGGGTTGTTGGCGGGCGGTGATGGAACGTTTCGAGGCTTCTTGGACATGCGGACATCGCAACAGCTGCGCCAAGGGTGGCGGCCCATGCGCCAGGCGGCAACGGCGAAACCGGAAGCGTCACCGTCTTGTCGGAGGACACGAACCTCTTTTCGACAGGATGAACACGATGAACAGGATCAATACCGTGACGCTTGGGTTCCTGAACATCCTGTTCATCCTGTGAATCCTGTCCAAACCCCTCCCAGGCTTGGTTCATCCATCCACAATTCGCAGATACGCCCATCGCGGTCGCGGCTCCCCATTTCCCCGCGCTTGGCGAGTCGCGGTTGGATCGGCATCCTTCCTCCCGCCATGCCGCTGCATCCACTCGCCGGACGCCCAGCCCCCCAGGAAGCCCTGATCGATCTCGGGCAACTCGAGCGCGCCTACTACGAGCGCACACCCGATCTTTCCATCCCGTCCCAGGCGGTCAGCTTCGGCACCAGCGGTCACCGAGGCACCTCGAACCTCGGTACCTTCAACGAGGCCCACATTCTCGCCATCACCCAGGCGATCTGTGAGTACCGCCACGCCCAAAAAATCACCGGACCGGTGTTCATGGGCATGGACACCCACGCGCTTTCGGCAGCCGCCCAACGTACCGCCCTGGAAGTGCTCGCGGCCAATAACGTCCAGGTGTGTGTCCAGACCAACGGCGGCTTCACGCCGACCCCCGCCATTTCCCACGCCATTCTCACCCACAACCGGGGACGCACTCAGGGTCTGGCGGATGGCATCATCATCACGCCGTCCCACAACCCGCCCAGCGACGGCGGCTTCAAGTACAATCCGCCGTACGGCGGCCCCGCGGACAGCGATGTCACGCAGGTCATCCAGGACCGGGCCAACCAACTGCTGCGCGAAGCGAACCGCCCGGTTCGCAGGATGCCCTACGAGCAGGCGGCACGCGCTGCCACGACCCTGGCGCACGATTTCGTTCTGCCCTACGTCAAGGACCTGGAAAATGTCCTCAACCTGAAGGCCATTCGCGACGCCCGCCTTCGCATCGGAATTGATCCTCTCGGCGGCGCCGCCATCGGGTTCTGGGAACCTGTCCAACAGATCTACGGCCTCGACCTCGCCGTGGTGAACACCCAGGTCGATCCCCGGTTCGCGTTCATGACCCTCGATCATGACGGGAAGATCCGCATGGACTGCTCCAGTCCGTACGCCATGGCCGGGTTGATCGCTCTGAAGGACCAATACCGTGTGGCGTTCGGGAACGACCCCGACTCGGACCGTCACGGCATCGTCACGCCCGCGGGGTTGATGAACCCCAACCATTATCTGGCCGTCGCCATCCAGTACCTTGCCCGCTCCCGCGACCGCTGGCCCGCGACCGCGCGCATCGGCAAGACGGTCGTCAGTTCCCGCATGATCGATGCCGTGGTGAAATCGCTCGGCCGCCCGCTCCTGGAAGTGCCCGTCGGCTTCAAATGGTTCGCACCCGGCCTCTTCGACGGCTCTCTTGTTTTTGGTGGCGAAGAGAGCGCCGGGGCGAGTTTCCAGCGCTTCGACGGCACCGCCTGGAGCACCGACAAGGACGGGCTGATCATGGGTTTGCTCGCTGCGGAAATGACCGCCACCACCGGCCGCGACCCCGCGCAGCACTACCAGGAACTCACCGGGCTCCACGGCAATCCCCAATACACCCGCATCGACGCCCCGGTGTCCGCCTCTCAGAAGGCCGCCTTCAAACGCCTCACCGGCGACGCCGTCACCGCGACCGAACTGGCCGGCGAACCGATCCTTCGCAAACTCACCCATGCCCCGGGCAACGGCGCGGCCATCGGCGGCCTCAAAGTCGAAACCGCCAACGGCTGGTTTGCGGCGCGCCCCTCCGGCACCGAGGATCTCTATAAACTTTATGCCGAAAGCTTCCTCGGTGAAGCCCACCTTCAAGCCCTCGTTCAGGAAGCCCAGGTGCTGCTCGCTAAAACCCTCGGCAACTGATCGGAGCCCACTCCCATCCGTGAACATTCCCAATCTCCAACTCCCGTCCTCCGTCATCCGTCCTCCGTCATCTGTCATCCGTCCTCTGACCTCCGTCCTCCACCCTCTGATTTATGCCCCGCAAGACCTCCCCATCCTCGTCGCTCGAACGCTGCTGGTCCGCACCCGTCGTCGATGGTGCCGAACGCGCCGCCAGCCGCGCCATGCTCCACGCCGTCGGATTCGATCGTTCTGATTTTCGAAAATCCCAGATCGGCGTCTGCTCCACCTGGAGCCAGGTGACGCCCTGCAACATCCACATCGACCAACTCGCGGTCCATGTCGCCACGGGCATCAACGCCGCCGGCGGCAAGGCGGTGGTGTTCAACACCATCACCATTTCCGACGGCATCTCCATGGGCACCGAGGGCATGAAGTACTCCCTCGTCTCCCGGGAGGTCATCGCCGATTCCATCGAAACGGTCGTCGGATGCCAGGGATTCGACGGCGTGGTCGCCATCGGCGGCTGCGACAAAAACATGCCCGGGTGCCTGATCGCCATGGCCCGCCTCAACCGCCCGGCCGTGTTCGTCTACGGAGGCACCATTCTCCCCGGAGAGTTCGAAGGTAAACCGGTGGACATCGTTTCCTGCTTCGAAGCCGTCGGAAAACACGCCGCCGGCAAGTTCGGTGACGATCAACTCGCCGCCTTGGAGGCCGTCGCCATCCCCGGACCCGGCGCGTGCGGCGGCATGTACACCGCCAACACCATGGCTAGCGCCATTGAAGCCCTGGGTATGAGCCTGCCCAACAGCTCCGCCCAGTCCGCCGTCGGCGACGACAAAACCTCCGACTGCGAACGGGCCGGCGCCGCCGTGCTGAACCTCATCCAAAAGGGCATCCGCCCACGCGACATCCTGACCCGGAAGGCGTTCGACAACGCCATCACCCTGGTCATGGCGCTCGGCGGGTCCACCAATGCCGTCCTGCATCTCCTCGCCATGGCCCACG
>CAUJJW010000320.1 GCA_963205105.1 Verrucomicrobiota bacterium
TCCCCGAGAATTCCGGACGCTCACTATCCGGACCAGTCCAGCAGCGCCGAGATCTACACCAATCCCAACCCCAAAGCGTACGTCGAACTGGAGATGCTTGGCCCGCTGCACCTCATGAAACCCGGCGACCGCATCAGCCAGACCAACACCTACACCCTGTTCCCACGTCAACACGCGGACGCCGCCGCCGACGCCGCGCGCATTCTGTTGCCGCGCCGCTGAGTGCCCTCGAATCGACCGTCCTGTTCCACCTCCGAACCCCATTCCCAGTCCTCGCTCCTGCCCATGAACTCACCCCACCGATGGTTGATCCTTGCTGCCACCACCCTGCTCACCTTCCTGGGCGTTCCACGATCGGACGGAGCGGAACTGGGGGTGATGACCTTTAACCTGCGCTACGCCAGTCCGACTCCACCGAATGCATGGCCAACGCGGCGGCCGGTGATGAAGGCCTGCATCGAGAAGTACGCGCCGGATATCTTTGGAACCCAGGAAGGCGTCTACCATCAGCTCAAGGAATTGGCCTCGGACCTCCCGGACTATTCCTGGATCGGATTGGGTCGCGACGGAGGAAGCCGCGGCGAATTCATGGCCGTGTTCTACCGAACCGACCGCTTCGAACCGATGGCTTACGATCATTTCTGGCTCTCGGACACCCCGGAAGTCATGGGTTCCAGCACCTGGGGCCACTCCAATCGCCGCATGGTGACCTGGGTGCGTTTCAAGGACCGCCGTGACGGGTCCGAGTTTCACTTCTGGAACACTCACCTCGACCACGAAGTGCAACCAGCCCGCGAAAAGGCTGCCGATCTCATTCGAAGCCGAATCGCCAAACTCGACACCAAACTCCCTTTGTTGCTGGTCGGCGATTTCAACGCGGTCGCCGGTGCCAACAAAACCTACGACATCCTGACCGCTGACGGTTTCTTCCGCGATACCTGGAAACTCGCGGGGGAACGGCGCAACGAGACGCACAACAGCTTCACCGGCTTCGGGACGCCCAAGATGGATGGGAAACGCATCGACTGGATTCTGCTGCGCGGACAGGCGTCGGTGCGCGCCACGGAAATCGTCACCTTCGAACAAGGCGGCCAGTTTCCCAGCGATCACTTCCCGGTCATGACCTGGCTGACTCTGACCCAGCCATGAGAACCACCCAATCCGCGAAACGCAGCGCGTGGCTACTGGCCCTGTTACTTCCAGCGATGGCATTCGGCGCCGATCTCGGCGTCGTGGTGGACGCCGGTCCTCACGATCGCGAATCGACCCCGGTCCACTTCACCGCCCCCGCGGCTCTTTCCACCAACCATTCCTGGCAACTCCGGGCGCCCGACGGCGGCACCCGACCGATTCAATTGTTCCAAGGTGAGGCATGGTTCATTGAATCCAATCTGCGCGCGGGAACCTCTCGATCCTACCGCATCGAACCGGCCCCCAACCCGTCCGCCGACCCCACAAACTCGCTGGCATCGGTCTGGGTGGGCAAAGACCTGGAACTTCGGTTCGACGGGCATCCTGTGCTGCAGTACCTCGCGCATGCCGGCCGGCGACCGCGGAACAACATCGAACCGATCTATGAGCGCGGCGGCTACCTTCACCCCGTTCGCACCCCTTCCGGCCGTGCCGTAACTGACGATTACCCCGCGAATCACATCCATCATCACGGCATCTGGTCGGCTTGGACCAAGACCCGTTTCGACGGTCGCACGCCTGATTTTTGGAACATGGGTCAGGGTAAGGGTCGCGTGGATTTCTCCCAGTTCGATGAACTGCAGGTCGGCCCCGTGTTGGCAGGTTTCGAGGCCCGTCAGGTGCAGATCGACACCGGGGTTTCACCGCCGGTCCGGGTGCTCGAGGACACCTGGCGCGCCGCCGTGTACCCGGTCCGGCTGACCCAAGGACCGCCTCTCCACGTGTTCGACCTGCAATCGGACCAACGCCTGCTCACAGAGAAACCCCTGGAACTTCCGAAATACTACTACGGCGGTCTTGGCTTTCGCGGTCCCTGGAATTGGAACGGCGAAGCGAACATGGCCTATCTGGACTCCAACGGTGTCACGAATCGGGTGACGGCCAATGGAACCCGTGCCCGGTGGTACTGGGTCGGCGGAACCGTGGATGGAGCCCTTGCCGGCATCGCCGTCCTGGGGCATCCGGCCAACTTCCGTGCTCCCGAACCTCTGCGAGTGCATCCAAACGAGCCCTTCGTCTGCTGGGCTCCTTCGCATCTTGGAGACTGGGCGCTCGAACCCGGGAAGGTTCATGTCGCCCGCTACCGTTTTGTGGTGTTCGACGGCGCGCCTGACGCCGGCTTGTTGAACCGGCTTTGGGCGGACTTCGCCGAACCGCCGGCGGTGCGGATGGAACCGGGGACCGCCCAAGCCCGCTGATGCCGGAGAGGGCTGCGGTTGGACTCAAAACCAAAGAAAAGCACCCGTGAGGAAGATCCTCGCCGGGTGCCACAAAGGAACAAGACCGGGAACGTCTAGCGCATCCGCTCGAAGGTCTTCGACAGGATCTGGTGCGGAGCGGCTCCGGCCACCCGGGTCTGGGCGTCCTGGATGATTTTGGCTTCCAAAGCGTTCTTCGTAGCCCGCTTGGTGCGGTACAGGATGCCGAAGTAGCCGGGAAACGGTTCGCCCGCCAGCTTGTAGGCGGCCATCTCGTCCGTGGCGTCGTGCTCCTTGGGCACTTCCATGAACTTGCCGCCCTTGCGCGGATTGGAAGTGTCGAAGGCGCCGGGGAAAAACTCGACGCACTCACTCAGGCACTGGATGAAGCTGAAACCGTCGTGATCCATCGCCGCCTCCATCATCTGAAGCAGATGATTCGGGTTGGTGTGGGTCGTGCGAGCCACGAACGTGGCACCCGCGGCGAGGGCCTGGCGGATCGGATTGATCGGCTGATCCACCGCGCCCCAGATGTCGGTCTTGCTCTTGAAACCGAGCGGTGAAGTCGGGGATGTCTGCTTCTTGGTCAGGCCGTACACCCAGTTGTCCATCACCACCAACGTCATTTTGACGTTCTTGCGGGCGGTGTGATTGAAGTGATTGCCGCCGATCGAGAACGCGTCGCCGTCACCGCTGAAGGCGAACACATGCAGGTCCGGACGGCTCAGGGACACGCCGCTTGCGAACGGAAGCGCACGGCCATGGATGTAATGGGCGCCATGCGCCTGCACGAAGTACGGGAAACGGCTGGAGCAACCGATGCCCGCGATGGTGGTCACCTTTTCGTGCCACACCTTGCGCTTCTCGATGAGCTTGTAATAGAGGGCAAGCACCGAGAAATCGCCGCATCCCGGACACCACGTCGGATGGTCTGCGGTGATCTCCTTCTTGGTGAGGCCCTTGCGTTCGCCTTCGGGCAATGGTGGAACGGGGACCGTCACCGTTCGCGGTGGGGTCTGGAACAGAATGGACTGGCTCATGCTCGGCGGAATTCTACTCGGAAAGTTGTGGTGTGCACTTAATCCCTCTCACGCCAGGTGTGGCACGGCGGCGGAACCGTTGCCGTTGGAGTTCACCCCGGCTCGCGCTTGAACGTGGTCGAGGATTTCCCGGACCTTCCAGGTCAACCCATCGGTCTTGTTGATGCCTTCGATACGCGGATCACAGTACCGGGCCCGGAGCAGCGCACCGAGTTGGCCGTATCCGTAGAGACCGGAGTCGTTCATCTCGATCACGTAGACATGACGGAATCGGGCAAAAATGGCTTCAAGCCCGTTCGGCAGCGGGTTGATGTACTTGATGTGCATCGAGGAAATCGAGTGCCCTTCCCGGCGCGCCCGAGTCACCGCTTCCCGAATCGGTCCCTGGGTGGATCCCCACCCCACCAGCAGACAATCACCGTCCGGGCCGCCAAACACGTCGGGAACCGGAATCTCCTGCCCCAGCGCTTGAAGCTTGCGACGCCGCTTGGCGGTCATCTGCATGTGGAGCTTCGGCGAGCCCGTGGGATGCCCCATCTCGTCATGCTC
>CAUJJW010000321.1 GCA_963205105.1 Verrucomicrobiota bacterium
TCCGTCCTCCGCCCTCCGTCATCGCCCGCTTCCCGGTGTCTGCCGGTTAAAAAAAGGAACCTTCTTCGTCTCCGGGTCGGCCGGTGCCCACACCCGGATGTTGTCCACCTTGCCCGTGTCATCAAACGACCCAAACCCCACCCAACCGGCGCCAAACGTCTTGTCCTCCGCCACCATCACCGGCTTCGTGCGGTCGTCGAAAAACACCCGGATGGTTCCTTCCGCCACCCGCCGCTCCAACCGCACCGTGTGCCACACCCCCAACCCCCAGTTCACCCCCTTCGTCGTCTCCTTCGCAATCTTCGTGCGCGGCGCACCATTCACGATGAACACGTTGTGCGCGTGGTCGTCCGCCGCCGTCGCCAAATGGACATAGTAGAAATGAGCGGGATCCTGCATGCCAAAGAATAGGCACATGTCCCGATGCCCGTACTCCTTGCCCGTCTGAATCAGGTCCACCTCCAACACGAAGTCGCTCAACATCCGGTCGCCCACGACCGCGATGTTGACCGGCGACCGCACCGGCGGCGCGTACTTGCTCTGCGCGACCAGTTCCAAAGCGAAACCCTCGCCATCCGCCGACCACTTCCACGCCGCCGGATCCGTGAAGGCAAAGCCACCCAACGCACCCGCCGCATCAAAATGCTGCTCGTACACCAGCCGGTACCCCTCCGGAACCCCGGCCGCCCGTCCCGGAGAACTTCCCGGTTCAGCACCGATCGCCCCGACTCCAAGCAACCATCCGATGACCCCTGGCAGAAGGCCGACGCGCGAATTCATGGGTAGGTCCCTCTTCGAAAATGGCCCGTGCACGGACCTTGAGCCGGGGATTCCGGGGGGCGGGACGCCCCCCTCTACGGCAGGCGAGACGCCCGCCGCCACGGAGCCGCCCCCTCTCTCCGATTCGCCATTCGCCATTCGCCATTCGCGGTTCCCAGGTGGCATGGGTCCGCGTTACCCGACCTGCATTCCCGAGGCAAGCCCCCAGTCGATGACCCATCGCTTCGCTTGCCCAGCGGCGACCACAGGGGCACCTTGCCCGCCCGATGCCTGAACTCGGCAAAGTCCTCGTCGCTCTCGGGCTGCTGATCGCGGTCGTCGGCCTCGTGCTCTGGACCGGGTTCGGTCGCGGCTGGTTGGGACAGTTGCCCGGCGACATCCGCCTCTCCCGCGGCAATGCCCACTTTTTCTTCCCGCTCACCACCTGCCTGGCGCTCAGCGCCGTCGCCTCCCTGCTCTTGTGGTGGTTTCGCAAATGAAGCGGCTCCCGCCCACCGCAGCGATCGCCGCCGCCCTCCTCCTGTTGTTGGAGGCGATCCTGGCTCCGGCCGCCCGAAGCGCCGAGGAACTCCGCGGGCTGTGGGTCGACACCTTCCATCCCGCGCTGCGCAACGAAACGGAGGCCCGCCAACTCGTAGCCGACGCACGGCGCGGCGGTTTCAACGCGCTGTTCGTCGAAGTCCGAAAACGGGGCGATGCCTACTACGACAGCCGGTTCGAACCAAGAGCCACCGACGTCGGTCCCGGGTTCGATCCCCTCCAGCGCCTGCTCGGTCTGGCCCACGACATCACCGCAGGGCCGCGCCTCGAGGTCCATGCCTGGATCGTGGCCTTCAACATCTGGAATCAGCGGACCGTCCCCCCGCCCCAGGTCAACCATCCGTACCGGGTCCATCCGGAATGGCTGACCCGCGATAGCGCCGGCAACCGTTGGGATGGCGGCAACTACGCCTTCGACCCCGGCCATCCCGGGGTTCAACAGCACACCTTCAACGTCGCGATGGACCTCATCTCACGGTACGACATCGACGGGCTCCACTGGGACTACATCCGCTACGCCGGACAGCAGTGGGGTTACAACGACGTGGCGGTCCAGCGTTTCAACACGCGCTTCAACAGGACCGGCAAACCGGCAACGCCCGATGCCGCCTGGCTGCAGTTCCGCCGCGACCAGGTCAGCGCGTTGGTGCGGAAGGTCTACCTCACCGCGTACGTGCTCAAACCGCATCTCAAGCTTTCCGCGGCCACCATCACCTTCGCCCCCGGCATCACCACCACCGCACAATGGCCCACCTCGGCGGCGTACTCCGACGTGCTCCAGGATTGGCGGGCCTGGATGGAGGAAGGGATTCTCGATCTCAACCTGCCCATGGTCTACTTCCGCCAGCGGGAGCACGCTGAGTCGTTCGCCCGCTGGAACACCTTCATCAAGGACCACCAGTACCGTCGTCGCGCCGCCATCGGCCTCGCCTTCTACCTCAACCCCGTCGCGCAAACGCTTCAGCAGATCGACCTCGCGCGCCGACCAACACCTCGTGGCGCCGCCGGCGCCGGGGTGCTCGCCTACTCCTACGCCAATCTTGCCACCGACCAAACCGCTTCCCAGGTGCTGACCGCCCTCACCCAGCCGTCGCCCCTCACACCCAACCCGCCCTTCGCCACCCCCGCCGATCCCGTGGCCGTCCCCTGGAAAATGTCTCCTGCCACCGGCCACCTGAAGGGCTTCATCACCCGTTCCTCCGACGCCTCGCCCATCGATGGCGCCACCATCACCGTGTGCGGCGCCACCGAATGGAACCTCACCGCCGACGCCACCGGATTTTTTGGAGCGGTCGACCTCCCGACCGGCGGGTATCAGATCCGTGTTTCCGCCCCAGGCTTCGAACCTCTCGCCGCCGATGTCGACATCCGCGGCGCCGAGGTCGCGCATCTGGAGTTCCCCGTTGCCTCCGTGGACCCGGCCAATCCAGGGGATATCCTGGCCAGTGCCGGTGCGCGCAGCGCGGTCATTTCATGGACCTCCCCTTGGCCCACCCAGGGCTGGATTGAACTCCGCGCGTCGTCACGCTGCGTGACCGCGGAACGGGTGCATGATACCGCCGCCGATACCCGGCACTCCGTTCACTTGGACGGCCTGGAACCCAACACCTCGTACAACTTCACCATCACCAGCCGCACCGCCCCCCAGGAGGCGGCCTCCGCCGACGGCACAGACCCTGACGCCGTCTGGACCTCGGAAACACGCGTGTTCCGCACTTCGGGTTCGATCGACGACGATCTGCCGCGCCCGGATCGTCTGCCGGCCTGGTGGGCGGTCCATTTCCTGGGCGTACCCGCTGCGCTGCCGGACGAAGACACCGATGGCGATGGACTCAGCCACGCCGAGGAATACTGCGTGGGCACCGACCCCACGGCCGCGGACTCCGCCCTGCGGGTGGATCTGGTCCAGCGGTTGACGGGCGGATGGCGGATCACATTCCATCCTCGCCTGGAGACGCGGACCTACCGACTTCAGCACCGGACCGACGCCGCTGAACCCTGGCACGATGTGGAATGGTCTCCCCAGCCGGATGGGTTGGGCGGTGGATTTTTTGACACGGACGGAACGCTCGCCGGGCAAGGGCAATTCCGAATCCAAGTCCCCTGGCCCTCCCGCTAAGCCAACGATTCAACTGAATCGTTCCGCTACGCGCCGCCTCGCTTCGGTGCGTTCACTGGATCGGCGTTCGTAAGACTCGGACGACGCACCTCCTCCATTGGTCGCGCCGTCCATGAGAGGAGGAAAATGATCCCCACGCCGGTGCAGATCGCGGTGTCCGCCACGTTGAAGGCCGGAAAGCCCACCTCCATCCCGTCGCGTCGGATCAGGTGGAAGTACAGGAAATCCACCACATGCCCGTGTTTCAGCCGGTCGACCAAATTCCCGAGGATCCCACCAAACACCAATCCCAGCGCCACCTGCCCCGCAAGGCGGTGGGCTTCAAAATGGCTTCGGGCGAGATACAAGACCACCAACGCGCCGACCGAAACCAGGGCCAGTCCGTAATTGTTTCCGTGAAACAGGCTCCAGGCCGCCCCGGTGTTGCCCCAGTGCACCAATCGGAAAAACCCCGGCAACACCACCCTTTCGGCGCCCAACGCCAATCGCCCCACCACCGTCCACTTCGTCACCTGATCCAGCAGAAGAAGCGACAGCGCGATGATTGCCATGCGTTTCTCCGCCTCCCAGTTCGTGTTGGACGCCATTCGGGTCGCTCCGTCTAGCGAACCCCGGCAAGGAGGACAAACCCAATTTCAACCACACCCAACTTGTGACCCGCCCCCACCGTGCCTAGCTTTAACCCAACCTCTTCCCATGTCCGACACCGCCAAACCCACCGCCCGTCACCCTCTCGCCGTCGAGATCGAACCCGGCTCCAGCGGTCATCCGGATCTCTTCGCCCTGTCTCTGGGTCATGAGCGGACCGTGCTCACTCCCGGCAAATCCTGGACCCAAGCCGATCACTTCAAATGGGCCACCCGCGGTATCCTCGAAGCCCCCCAGTCGTGCGCCCGCCACCCCGCCCGCGCCCGGGATTAAAAACGCGGACCCCTACCCCCCCCCCCCCCCGCCCGCCCCCCCCCCC
>CAUJJW010000322.1 GCA_963205105.1 Verrucomicrobiota bacterium
GCCGGTCGAGCCGAGGTCGTCGGCCGCCCCGTGACCTACGTCACCACACCGCTTTTTCTCGAGTACTTCGGCATCCGGGCCCTCGAAGACCTGCCGGCTGCCGACGAACTCCGACGGCTGCCAGTCCAAAAACCCGATTCATTGCTCACCCTCGACCCTGCGGCCGCCCCGGATGGCGCCCCTCCGCCCCAGGCCGAGTTGCCCATCACCGAATCCCCGGCCGAACCCGCACCCTCCACGGAAACTCCGCCACAGCCACAGCCAGAGCAACCACCCGAGTCCGCCAGTACCGACTCCACCCCGGAACCCCCTCAAAACCCATGAATCTCTGCCGCTTTCACACCGGGGATCAGCAGCCGCGCGTCGGTCTGCTCGTCGAATCGTCCGTCGTGGATCTTTCCCAAGGCGGCATCGACTCCATGGGCGCGTTGCTGGATGGCCCCTCCCCCATTGCCCGCTTATCGGAACTTGGCCGACGCGCCCTGCCCCGCCTGCCCCGAGCTGAGGTGCAGCTGTTGCCGCCGGTCGAACGTCAGGAAGTCTGGGCCGCCGGCGTCACCTACCTGCGCAGCAAATCCGCCCGGATGGAGGAAAGCGATTTCAGCGCCAAAGCCTACAACCACGTCTATGACGCCCCGCGCCCCGAGATCTTTTTCAAATCCCTCGCCGAGAAAGTCTCCGGCCCCGGCGATCCCGTGGGCATTCGCCAGGACGCACGCTGGAATGTTCCGGAACCCGAACTCGCCCTCGTCCTGAACAGCCGCGGAGAATTGGTCGGGTACACCATCGGGAATGACATGAGTTCCCGGGATATTGAGGGCGAAAACCTCCTCTACCTGCCTCAGGCCAAAATGTACGAGCGCTCCTGCGCGCTCGGCCCCTGCATCGTCGTGGGAGCCACCGAGGCCGATGCCCGCACCTGGAATATCCAGATCGAAATCTTCCGCGACAACTCCGCCGTCTTCTCCGGCGAAACCTCCGTCGGCCGAATCAAACGCACCTTCGGCGAACTCGCCTCCTGGCTGTTCCGCAGTCAGCGCTTCCCGCACGGCGCCATCCTCCTCACCGGCACCGGCGTCGTTCCGCCCAACGAATTCACCCTGGAAGCCGGTGACCGCGTCCGCATCGCCATCGGCCCCATCGGCACCCTCGAAAACCACGTCGTCCGCGTCTAATCCTCTCATTCTCATGTCGTCCACCCCCGCCCGCGTTCGCTTCGCCCCCTCCCCCACCGGTTACCTGCATATCGGCGGCGCGCGCACCGCCCTCTTCAACTGGCTCTATGCCCGCCATATCGGCGCCATCTTCGTCCTTCGAATCGAAGACACCGACGCCGCCCGCAACACCCAGGAGGCCACCGACGTCATCCTGCGTGGACTCCGTTGGCTCGGCCTCGACTGGGATGAAGGCCCCGTCACCGGCGATCCCACCGGGCCCAGCCGCGGCGATCGCGGCCCCTACTTCCAATCCCAGCGCGGCACCATCTACAAACGCCGCATCCAGGAACTGAAGGATCGGGGACTGGCCTACGACGACGCCGGCGCCGTCCGCTTCCGCATGCGACGCGATCCCGTCGTCATCCACGACCAGATCATCGGCGATATCTCCCGTGCCCTCACCGACCGCGAACAGGAAGACCCCGATTTCGTCATCGTGCGCAGCGACGGCCTCCCGGTGTTCCATTTCGTGAATGTCGTGGACGACATCGAAATGGGCATCACCCACGTGGTCCGGGGTGAAGACCACGTCAGCAACACCGCCAAACACATCGCCCTCTTCGAAGCTTTCGGCGTCCAACCGCCCGCCTACGCCCACATCCCACTCATCCTGAACCCGGACGGTTCGAAGATGAGCAAGCGCGACCAGGGCGCCAGCATCCAGACGTACATCGACGACGGCTACCTTCCTGACGCCGTCACCAACTACCTCAGCCTGCTCGGGTGGACGCCCAAGGAAGGCGGCGAACTGTTCACCAAGGAGGAAGCGGCGCAACGATTCGAACTGGGCGACGTCCATCGCAGCAATGCCCGCTTCGACATGAAGAAGCTGGAGCATTTCCATTTCGAACACGTTCGGCGCATCGCTCCGGCGCGCTTCGTCGAACTTGGCGTCGACACGCTTCGACGTCTGGGCGTCAACGTCGATGCATTCCCTCCCGCCTACACCGCGGCGGCGCTCACCAGCGTTCAGGAAAAGGGCAAGCTCTTCCGCGAACTGCCCACCTGGGTGGACTTCTTTTTCCTGCCCGACGACGCCCTTAACTTCGACCCCGAAGCCAAGGCCAAGGCACTCGTTCCCACCGCCCGCCCACTGTTGGAAAAACTCCGCGAACGCTACGCTTCTCTGGCGGACTTCACGGCAACCGCGCTGGAAGCCGCCCTCAAGCAACTCGCCACCGATCTCGCAGTCAAAGCCGGCCCCCTGGTGCAGCCCTGCCGCGTCGCCTGCACCGGTCGGACAGTCGGCCCCAGCCTGTACCACCTGCTCGAGATCCTGGGCCGCGAGCGGGTCCTGGCTCGCCTCGACCACGCCATCGCGGCCATTCCCGCCACCTGAGGAGGAGACTTTCCATCCGAGCGTGGGCCAGGCAAAACCCCTGAAACACTCCGCTACACGGAGCATTTCAGGGGTGACTGGGTGGGGTTCGAAAAATCAGCGACTGGCGGCGACGGGAACACCGCCCGCGTTTGGGACAGGACGATTCCAAGCATCCAGGACCGCGAAGCGGGCCCTCGCCCACGGCAAGGCCGCGCTGCCCTTCAACCGGTCGTAATCCCGCTGAAGGTCCTTCTCGACCTCTTCGAAGGTCTTTCCAGGATATCGATTGCGACCGACGAAACCGGCACGGAAAGCGGGCTGATAGGTGGCATAGGCCGCCTCCCGTTCTCCGTACTTCTCGCCTGAAAAGTGAGTCCTCCAATAGGCCTCCTCAACAGCCGCATCCACGCGTTGGGCCTCTTCCCAGAGAGCGGTCCTGATCCCCGGCGCAAGGTTCGGAGCCACAGGCCCCACATCCGTTTGCGTCATAGCAGGATCCTCGCACTAGGGCCGACATGGGTCGGAGCTCGGACGAGTCGACGAGGGCTCATCACAGGACGGACCGGGCGTTTGCCGGTTCGGGGCTTCTCGGCTACCCCCAGCGCCTCCTGGTTGCTCTTGGCCCGGGCCAACTTCGTGAAGGCCTCGTTCGAGGCGCTTTCCTCATCGAGTATCCCCTGAAGCAACTCGGCGGCTTTCGGATTTCCCAGCGCGGCGGCCCACTCCCGCAGGCATCCGTACGACGCCATTTCGTAGTGCTCCACCTTTTGCGCCACCGAAATCAGGGCGGCGTTGATCGCCGGTGACCCCTGGAAATTCACCGCCAATTCGTCTCCTTCTTCAAGCAACCCCTTGGTCGCTTCGCAGGTCTTGCCCCTCGCTGTTCCACCAAAGCACTTGAACACTTGCTCGACGGACTTCACATGGCCGGCGGTCGAGGCGAGATGAGTCTGAAACACCTTCTTCAGCTCGTTGCAGGTCGCCGTCTTGGCCATCTTCGGCAGCGCCTTCACCAGACGACGTTCGGCGTCATAAATGTCCGCCAATTCGTCCAGAAACAGGTCTTTGAGTGTCTTCATAAGTTCGCAGGGAAATGAGTCAGTGAGTGTTGTTGCATGGAGGCCCGGTGGAATGACCCTGCCATCCAGATTCCTCCAGATGCAGGGTCGTTCCGATGGCATCAGACCCGGGCTTCGTTGAGCACGGGTTCAGTCGGATGCGAAGGCCGGTGGCCCGCCGGCTTCGCTTCAGGAGTCGAAGCCTCGCCGGTCACACAGACATCCTGCGCACCGGATCGGGTGAAGATGTCCTTCGCCTTCGCGACTTCATCCGAGTCCTCGGTATGCACCGAGATCAGGATGTTTCCCTTCTTAACCTTGCCTTCGAAGCGCTTGGCCTCGATCTCG
The DNA here is from genome assembly GCA_963205105.1 of Verrucomicrobiota bacterium. GTDB lineage: Bacteria > Verrucomicrobiota > Verrucomicrobiia > Limisphaerales > CAIMTB01 > CAIMTB01. The sequence continues at coordinate 3,945 of CAUJJW010000322.1, forward strand.
GGAATACCCATTCCAATCAGCCCCCCGGCGATGCCTCCCATGGTGGCACCCAGGGCGACTCCGCCCAATGCCGCCATGATCGGGCCCGCCGCGATGAACGGCCCGACGCCTGGAATGGCGAGGGCTCCAATGCCCACGATCCACCCCAGCGCCCCGCCGATGGCGCCACCCGTGGAAGCACCCGTCAAAGCGCCTTCCGGAGCCTTGGTGTTCTTCTCGTGGGCAAAATCGCGGGTCGTCGACTTGTCTGGAAACAACAGCGAAATGTCGTTGTTGGAGAAATTCGCCACCTTGAGCTGACCCACAATTCGGTCGGCCTGTTCGCGTGAGTTCGAAATACAGAATACGGCTTTTTTGGACATAATGGTTCTACTTTTCCTTGAAGAGGTTCTGAGACTAGGAAAGTCGCTGGATCCAACCAGCGACCGGGCGCAATACCCTACTTCACTTCGATTTCGTTCCTGACATTCCCCAGGACGGCGGCCCTGGTCGCAATCTCACCGATCATCCGCTTTTCTTCGGCCGTGTTGACCGGGCCGCGCAAGGTGACCTGGCCGTCCCGGGTGATCACCTTCACATTACGGGCGTTCAGCGACATATCCTTGTTGTCGACGATTCCCTGGCGAATCCGCGCGGTGATATCCACGTCTCCTGCGCTGTTGCCCTGGTCGAACGCCGTCGGATTGCGGTCATTCCTGTCGCGCGCATTCAGGGCCGTATTGTCCGGCTCCGTAACCGAGTTCGTCGTGAAATACGGCTGAACCCGGTAGGCACGATACACGCCTTCGGTATAGACGGGCTCACTGAAATTAGGCCACCGGTCCGAACTGAAGTGCGGCGCCTGCGTCAGCAGTTCCTTGGAGGCATCGAGCACGAGCGAGTGCCGGTCCGAGGCAAAACGCAACGCGGTAGGCGGCACGGCGCTCAACTCGTCGCCAATGCCAATGAAGCCGCCGGAGGACACCACCACCGCCACCAGCCGGCCCGAGGGAAGATCCAAAAGGAGATTCTCAACCTTCCCAAGACTCTCATTTTGCAGGTTGTTGACCGGCATACCCATCAGCCGGCTGACCTTCTGGGCTTGCCCCAGACGCGAGGCCGGAATGGTCGATTGCTCAATCCCGGCAACCCGCACCGCATCCTTGTTCAGCGCTTCGTCGCGGTCACGGGCGGCGCTTGAATTCGAGTCCCGATCCGTGCTCGTTGCACGTGCCGCCGACTTCCCGTCGCGGTCCACAAACCAGAGCGACGGCTCCGCATCGTAATGACGATACACCTCGGTCAGATGCGCGTGATCGCCGCTTTCCTCCCACTTCGTCATGTCGAACTTCGGCGCAGCCTTGATCCGCTCCCGAGTGGCATCCAGGTGCAAAACACCTGCTGCGACATCATGATGCAAGGCCCCCGGCGGCAAACCCGTGAGCGTGTCGCCAACTCCAAGGAACCCACCCGTTGACAGGATGACCTGCACAATCCGGCCGGATTCCACATCCAACGCCAATTCCTCCACCCGACCCAGTTTCTCGTTCTGATAGTTGTTCACCGTCATTCCAATGACGTCGCTGGATTTGACCGCGGAGTTCAACCGGTCCTGACGCGCCCGATTCGCCTTCCCCGCCTGATGCTGCCCCGCCTGGACGGCATTGGGTTGGAGGGAGTCCTGCGCCACAGCCGTGAATGCAAGGATGGACGCCGCAAAGGTACTGGAAATGATCTGAAGCTTTTGTTTCATAGTGTATTCGATTTCTTTTTCCTGGGGTGAGGGTTGTGACTCTCACACAGGATGCACGGTAAGTGCGAAGACGCCTGGACACTATGGGGTCTAACCCTACCTAAACTAACCAGCCGTCGCTCCCCTTCAGAAGCTGGGCACTGTAGAAGGAACCGGAAGGAAGCAATTCGAGAGTTCGAACGGAACAGCGACTTCGCCCAGGGAGACGAAGGAAAAGTCAGTCACCGCCTCCGCCACCGTCACCACCCCCTCCGTCACCGCCCGCGGAATCGCCCGAACCATCCCCGTCGGCATCGCCGCTCCCGGAAGCAGACCCCGATCCACAGGCTCCGCCGCCATCGCCACCGTCACGGCCGCGTCTTGAGGGTTTTCCCGCAACTCGCGACACAACGTAGAGCATCGTCAGCACACCCACCACGACCGGCAGCCCCACGATGAACAAGGTGCTCACGGTGTTCAGGGCGTCCCGTAGTTCGGCGCCATGGCCCCGAAATGGATGCGAAACCAGGTCCGGAGAATCAGGGCAATCTTCTGAGGCTTGGAAATCCGGGTTGGCTCGGGTCCGAAAACGTGGAACCGGGTGGCCTCCAGTTTCTGAAAGAGCCGCCAGTAAACCGAGCCCATCAATTCGGCAGCCACCATCGAGCGACGGTCGGCATGGGGAAGCGTCCTTCGCGCGGCCCGGTAGAATTCATGGGCCCGCTCTGCCACCGCCTCGGCCGCCCGCTGGTAGCGCTCCGAATACACCCCGCGCAAAATCTCCTCGTCGGTCACCCCGTGCCGGCGAAGTTCCTCGGCCGGCAGATAGATTCTTCCCCGTTCGGCATCCCGACGCACGTCCCGCAGGATGTTGGTGAATTGGAGGGCCTTGCCCAGATGAACGGCGTACTCGCGGCAACCGGGGTCCGTGTAGCCGAAGACTTCAATGCTCAACAACCCCACCACCGAAGCCACCCGATAGCAGTACTGCTCCAGCTCGGCGTAGGTCTCGTACCGGTGCCGGACCAGGTCCATCTCACACCCACGGATCAGTTCGTCGAAGAGCTCGAACTTCAGGCCATACGCCTGGATCACCAACTGCAGTTCGCGATTCACGGGAAACGACGGGGAACCACCCGCGCAGGCTTTGCGCACATCCACCCGCCATTCCTCCAACATCCGCGCCCGCTCCTCCACGGGACGGGAATCCTCATCCGCGACATCATCCACTTCGCGACAGAAGGCATACAGTGCCGCCATGCCCTGGCGGCGCTCCTTGGGCAGGAGAATGAACGCCAGCGCCAGGTTGGAACCGCTCCGCTGCGTGATGGCGGCCGTCGTCTCCATGCCCACTCACTTCGGCGAGTCGAGCGGACCAATCATGGTCGGAGGCGGCACACCTTCAGGCCGCTCCGGCGGCAACCCACCCATTTCAGCCAAAGTCGGGTTCCGTGGCCGGTGGTCGCGTCGACGTCGCCGAACCCGACGCTTGCGCCGCTCACCCTGCCCCTCCCCATCGGAATCTTCATCACCGTCGGAAGACCCCGACGACGAAGAAGAAGAAGAGCGGGACGAAGCCCGAGCGCTCCGGCGTTCCTGTTCGCGCCGTTGGTCCTTGCGTCGTCGCGACATGACACCCAGGGCGATGCCCAGGCCAAGAACCGCCACCAGGGCGACCAAAACGGCCAGCACGACCATCATGTCGTTGGCCAGAAACCCGCCCAACTTTCCTGTCGGAGTTGCACCTACCGTCGTTTCCATGGCTTAAGTGTGTCCGCGTTCCAAATCCGTCGTTGGGTCGTCCTCGTTGACGCCCTCCGACTGCAAATTCAACCGTCGCATCCGATAGCGCAGTGCGTGCCGACTGATGCCCAGGCACTCAGCGGTCCGCCCCACACTCCGGCACTTGTCCAAAGCGTTGATGATCAGTTTCTTTTCGTAATCGATCAACGCCTCTTCCAAGGAACGAATCACAGCAGGCTCCGCCGTCGGCACGGTCAACCGGGCCTCCAGCGCGAAATCCGGCAGACTCTCCAGCCGAACCTCCCCCGCTGTTTCCAGAATCACAGCGCGCTCAATCGCGTTGCGCAACTCGCGGACATTACCCGGCCACGAGTGCCGGAGCAACGCCTGTTGGGCCAACCGCCCGATGCGCAGGTTCGGCTTGTTCAGCGACGGCCCGTACACCCGCAAAAAATGATCCGCAAGGTGCAGCACGTCGTCGCCTCGCTCCCGGAGCGGCGGCGGCCGAAACTGCACCACATTCAACCGATGGAACAGGTCCTCCCGAAAATCACCCTTCCGAATCAGTTCCACCACATCCCGATTGGTCGCCGCCACCAAACGAACATCCACCCGCAGTTCGTCGTTGCCACCCACCCGGGTGAACGACCCATCTTCCAAAAAGCGTAACAGCTTGGCCTGCAAGGCCCGGCTCATGTCGCCGATTTCATCCAAAAAGACCGTCCCCCCGTCCGCCTCTTCCACCCGCCCCGCCTTCTGCCGCTGGGCCCCCGTAAATGCCCCCTTCTCATGGCCAAACAACTCGCTCTCCAACAGGGCCTCTGGAATCGCCGCACAATTGATCCGGAGGTACGGCTCGGTCGCCCGCCGACTCAAACTGTGTAAACATCCGGCAATCAATTCCTTACCCGTCCCGCTCTCCCCAAGAATCAACACGGTGGCATTCGTCGGTGCCACGGTCTGGATCAACCCGCGCAGCTCCCGCATCCGCGGCGAGTCCCCGATCAACTGGTCCAACTGAAACCGCTGATGCTCCCTCGAGCGCAGCACGGTGTTCTCCCGCATCAGCCGATGCCGCTCCACACAGCGCCCCACCACGTGCAGCAGTTCCTCCGGCGCAAAGGGTTTGGCCAGATAGTCAAACGCCCCCGACTGAATCGCTTCCACCGCCAACCTCGGCGTCGCGAACGCCGTGATCATGATCACCGGGAGACCGGCCCACCGTCGCCGCATTTCCCGCAGAAGCTCATAGCCGCTCATCCCTCCCAATCGCGCATCCGAAATCACCAGAAGCACTTCCTGCTCCCCAAGAAACCGCAGCGCATCCTCCGCCGACCCCACCGACGCCACCCCGTGGCCCTCCGACCTCAGGATCTGCTCCAACGAGGTCCGCATGTTGGGCTCGTCGTCGACGATTAAAATGGGTGGAAGGGTGGCCATCAGCGTCCCAATTGCAGCCGGGTCCGTCCGGGAAAATGCAGCAGGAAACGGGTGCCCCGGCCCACCACGGATTCCACCTCAACCCGCCCCCCAAACATCTCGACGTTTTGTTTCACGATGGCCAGACCGAGACCCGTTCCGCCTGATTTCGTGGTGAAATACGCCTCGAACACACGCTCCAAATGCGCCGCCGCTATCCCCGGCCCGTCATCCTGAACCTCGACTTCCACTCCAAAATCGCCCCCGTACCGGGCTCTTAGCCAGATCGTGCCCCGCCCGGCCATCGCATCCCGGGCATTCTTCAGCAGGTTGTCGAAGATCTCCCCCAACCCCCGCCGGCTGAACATCAGCACGGGCAACGGCGGTATAAACTCGCGTCGGATGCTTGTCGAAAAGGGCGCGCCACTCGGAAACACCCGGGCAATCGAAGCCTCCAACTCCTCCACCACATCCAGACGTTCCACCCTTCCCTCCGCCAATTCCGCAAAGCCGATCAGTTCGGTGATGATACGGTCCGATCGGTGCACTTCCTCCCGGATCACCTGCAATTGTCGGATCGCTTCCGGATCGCCCAGTCCCTGGACCGCCCGCTGCAGCGAAAACGCCGAGTTGTTGATGATACCCAAGGGATTCTTGATCTGGTGCGCCACCTCCGCCGCCAGCCTCCCCGCCGTCCGCATCTGCCCCTGCCTCAACGCGAATTCCTCCGCTTCCGTCAACCGTTGCCGCTCGCGGTCCAACAACACTTGCAGCCCGTAGCAGATCGCCCCAAGCAACAGCAGCAGGCAAATCCGCAACAGAAACGGCTCCGCCGCCCGCAGAATCTCCGTCTGGTCGTCCAGTTGCAGGATGTAGAGGTCCAAAACGCCCGCCGACACGTAACTCAGCACCAGAAGCAGGTTCAGCGCGATCTGCAATGGAGCCACCGGCATGCTCAGCGCGTTGCGCACCACCAGCACCGGAAAAACCCAGAACAGAATGCTGTCGAAGCCCTCCGACAACAGCGTCAGCGCCGCAAAAAACATCGCGTCCAACAACGCCGCGGTGAACACCACCCACTGCAGCACCTTCAGCGGGATTGAGCGGAACACCCAGATCGGCACCGCCAGAAACGCACTCGCCATGGCATACGCCACATACACCTGCTGCAAGGACCGAAACCCTTCCAGCATGACTTCGCTCGTGTTCGCCAACGCCTCGACGTTCAGCGAATAAAACAGGAAGACCCCCACGATGCCGAGCACCGCACCCTTCACCGCCAACGCCACATCCCGCTCCACCGCCCGGATCCGGCCCAGCGCCTGAGCAAGGTCCGGCTCCGGCGCCGCCAACACCCGCCAGATCCATTTCAGACGCTCAAGCAATGTCCGCATGGCCTCGCACTCCACCCTGACAGCCCGCGCGGCTCCGGGCAAATCCCGCGTTCCTCCATCTCAACCCTGCGCACCCGTCCCCCGCGCCCGCATGAGGTCCGTGACTCCCGCCACGATCGCCTCGACATCCAGAAGTCGCCCCACCCCCTCGTACCCACACGAAAGCAATCCCTCCGCAGGCCCCAAAATCATCACACCGCGCGATTTCAGCACTTCCACATTCGCCTGGGTCGCCGCATGCCCCCACATCTTCCCGTTCATCGCCGGCGCCACCACCGTCCGCGCCGACGGGTTCAACGCCAACGCCACACAGCTCAGCGCATCGTCCGCCAGTCCATGGGCCATCTTCGCCAGCGTGTTGGCCGTCGCCGGAGCCACCAGCAGAAGATCGGCCTCATCGGCCAGGGTGATGTGCGTCGGTTTCCAACCCTCCTCCTCGTCGTAGAGATCCGTCACCACCGGCCTCCGTGACAGCGTCTTGAACGGGAGCGGCGTCACAAAACGTTGCGCATCCGCGGTCAACACCACGTTGACCACGTGTCCCAGCTTCACCAACTGACTCGCCAGGTCGATCGCCTTGTGCGCCGCGATCGAACCCGTCACCCCCAGCACAATGTTTGCCATAGCCTCGTCCTCAGCACTTCCCATGCACAATGCCCGGTAGCGGCGGGCGTCCCGCCTGCCGTAGAGAGGGGGCGTCCCGCCCCCCGGAATCCCCGGGTCATGAATCGTGACCCGTTCATCGCTGAACAGGAAGCTCTCCAACAGCCAGCATCCGATGGGTCCGCATCCGTTCCACCGACAAAATCCGCTGCATCGACGCCAGATCCTCCTCCCGCGTCCCGCTGAGCAGCAGGTACTGAAACTGCCGCCAGTGCCCCATCTCTTCGCGGGAGAAGGCCAATCGCCGTGCCACCACCGCATCCGAATCCTCGTTCCTTCCCCGCAGACGACGTTCCAGTTCCTCCACCGACGCCGGCATGATGAACACCGACACCAGAGCCCGCCCAAGCACCTCATCCTTCATCGCCACGGACCGGATCGTGTCCGCCCCTTGGACGTCCACGCTCAGCACGACATCCACACCCGCCCCCAGACGGTCCAGAACCGACGACTTCAACGTGCCGTACCGGTTGCCGTACACTTCTGCGTGCTCCAGAAAATCACCCGCCGACACCCGCCGTTCGAACTCGCTGCGCTCGAAGAAATGATAGTCCACCCCGTCCTGTTCCCCGCCCCGCGGCGGCCTGGTCGTGCAGGTCACGACCCGCTCCATGCCGGGCGTCGACGCCAGCAACCCGCAAGCAAGCGTCGTCTTGCCAGCTCCCGAAGGGGCGCTGATCAACACCAACAGCGGTGAGGTTCGGAAAGTGTCCATGCCGCCTACTCCAGGTTCTGAGATTGTTCACGAATCCGCTCCAATTCCGCCTTCAGCGTCACCACCTCCCGGGCAATCGCCGCATCGTTGGCCTTGGAACCAATCGTGTTGATCTCCCGGTTCAGTTCCTGAGCCAGGAAATCCAGCGTCCGCCCCACCGGTTCGGTGCTGACCAGGCATTGTTCGAATTGAACAAAGTGGCTCTCCAAACGGGTGAGTTCCTCGGTGATGTCGGATCGATCCGCGAACAGCGCAACCTCCTTCAGCAATCGCTCACCGTCCTCCGCGTTCCAGACGATGCCCGTCGCCGCGATCCTGTCCTGCAATTGCCGTCGATAGTGCTCCGCCACCAGCGGGGCCCGTTCCCGCACCGCCACCGCCGCCCGCCGCATCACGCCCAGGCGCATCGACAAATCCTCCGCCAAATGGGCGCCTTCCTTCTCGCGCATCTGAATCAACTGCTTCAACGCCGTCGCCAATGCCTCCGACAGCGCCGGCCAGTACGCTTCGGCATCCGGCACGTCCTCCTCGGACTCCAAAACCCCGGGAGCTCGCAGCACCACTTCCAGGGTCGGGCGCCCTTCCAAACCCAGTTCCGCACCGATCAGGGCAAACTCCCGGGCGTAGGCCGCCGCCAACACGCGGTTCACCCGCACCGCCTGAGCCCGCCGGTCGTCCCCCGCGTGCAACGTCACCCGCACACTCACCCGACCCCGCGACAACCGCCGGTTCAGCTCATCCCGGATGCGCGCTTCCAGGACATCCAGATCCCGGGGTAAATTCACCGAAATCTCGCTCTGACGCCGATTCACCGAGCTCAGTTCCACCGTGATCTTGCATCCGTCGTGCGACATCTCACCGCACCCGTATCCGGTCATGGACCTCATTCGTCGGGCCGGGATATCGGGAAGACCCACGCGAAGCCAACCCTTTTTGCGACTCGTTTTCAGCCGCCCCCTCCCCGCATCGGTCCGCTTGGCACCCAGCCGCCCCTTCCCTACCTTCTCCGCATGTCTCCATGGGTCCGACCGCCAGCACGCCGGCTAGGCGCCTCGATCATCGCTCGATTCACGGCCGCCTTCATGGCTTTCGGCCTCGTCCTGCCCTGGCTCACGGGCTGCGGACCCAAGAATCCCCCGTCGTCCCCCACCGCAGCCGAGAGCACGGAGGACACCTTCCAGCGGTTGTCCGTCCAGGGCCGAAGTTTCTACGACTCCAACGAGGCCGCCAAAGCCGCCGAGGTGTTCCGTCAGGCCTCGGCCCTCCAACCCACCCACCCCGACGCCCTCCAAAACCTGGCCAACGCCCTCCTGCGCGCCAACGACCCGGTGGGTGCCGCCGAAAAAGCCCAGGAACTGCTCCGCCTCAACCAAACCCTCGGCGCCGCACATTTCATCCTCGGCGCCGCCTTCCTCCGCCAAGGCAAGGCCGAAGAGGCCATTCAGATGCTCCAAATCGCCAAGGACTTCGACCGCACGATCAATGCCGTCAGTTACCTGCTCGGACGCGCTCATCTCGACACCGGCCACTTCGAGGAAGCCGCCGCCCTGTTCGAAGAGGTCACCCAGTTCGAAACCAACCACCCCTCCGCGTTTTACAACCTGAGCCAAACCCTCACCCGGCTCGGCCGCTCCGAGGAAGCCACCACCGCTCTCAACACCCATCGCACCCTGCTCAACCAACGCGGCGGCGCCTCCGTCGACCAGGGCGTCGTCGAACGCTGCATCTACACTGAAATCCAGGTTCCCTTCCGCCTCGAACAGCCCACACCTCAAGGCATCGCCGTCACCTTCACCGATGCCACCGCCACCTTCCTGGGAGCTGATGCCACCCGCTTCGCCGGCCCACTCGCGGTCATCGATATCCATCACAACGGTTCCAACGACCTCTTCGTCCGTGACGGCACCAACCAATTCCGACTCCTTCTCAACGACGGCGGCCAGCTCAAGCCCGGCCCCAACCCCGTCACCGTTTCGCCCACCAACCGCTTCACCAAGGTGCTCGTCGGGGATCTGAATCGGGACCGGTACGAGGACATCGTCCTGCTGGGTGATCGAGGTCTTCACGCCTTCCGCCTGGCCACCAACGGCGTCATGACCGACTCCACCGCGTTCTCCAATCTGAGGAACCAACCGGCAGAGGACGGACTGCTCATCGATGTCGATTTTGCCGGCAACCTGGATCTCGTGCTCGTCACGCCCTCCAACCGAGTGCTCCGGCTCCTCCGCAATCTCGGCAACATGTACTTCACCAACGCCACCGACGTTTCCGGGTTCACCCCCGATCTCGCCGGCGTCCAAGCGATCGTTGCCGACGACTGGAATGGCGATGAGTTGAATGATTTTCTCGTCGCCCGCCCCTCCCAGCCTCCCCTCCTGCTGGCGAAACAGCGCGGAGGCCCGGTGACCAACGCCCCACCCGCCGTCCCCTGGCCCGCATCCAGCGTCTTCGCCATCGGCGATCTCAACAACGATCTGCGCAACGATCTGCTGCTTGCGGATGCGCAACAAATCACCGTCGTGCTCAGCGGCTTCGCTCAGCGCCCCACCATCCCCCTCAACGGAACCGAGGTTAAGGCTCTGTCACTGGTCGACTACGACAACGATGGTTGGCTCGACATCCTGGCCACCACCGCCTCCGGTCTCAGGTCCTGGCGCAACGCAGGCCAGGCCGGCTTCCTCGATACCACCTCCTCACTCGGTCTCGACAAGCTCCCCACCGGCGTCGTGTCGTCATTGGCCTGCGCCGACTTCGACAACGACGGCGACACCGACCTCGCGGCGTCCATCGAGGGCCAGGGCCTTCGCATCTTTCGCAACGAGGGAGGCGACCGACACCAGCAGCTCAAACTCCGACTGCTCGGCACCCGCTCCAACGCCAGCGGACTCGGATTGCGCATCGAAATTGTCGCCGGCAACTGGCGGGCCCTTCGAACCGTTCACCAACTGCCCATCGAAATCGGCGTCGGCAACCGCACGAAGATCGACACCCTCAATGTGCGCTGGTTCGACACCATGAGCACCGACGTCGACACCCCCGTCCAACCCCGGCAACAGATCGCCATGGTCGAACTGGTCCGCCCCACCGGATCGTGCCCCTACTTGTACCGGTGGAACGGCAAGGAGTTCACCTTCGTCACCGACCTCCTCGGCGCCGCTCCCATCGGCCTGCCCGTCGCCGAAGGCCATTATATCGAGGCCGACCCCGACGAAATCGTTCGGATTGGCGGCGAGGCGGACTTCCCCCCCCGCGACGGCCGTTTCGTTCTCCAGATCACCGAGGAATTGCGCGAGGTGCTCTACCTCGACCAGGCCGAACTGCTGATCGTGGATCATCCACCCGGCACGGAAGTCGTTTCCACCGACAAACTTGTCCCCGGACGCCCCTTCCCTCCCACGGGTTGGATCACCCTCCGCCATTCCCGGCCCGCCTCGCACGCCGTCAACCTCGCGGGAACCGACGTCACCGAGGCCCTGCGGTCCACCGACCAGTCCATGGTTTCCCCCACCGAACTGCGTTCCCCACAACAACGCGGCCACGCCTTCCAGCATGGCGTCGTGCTGGATTTTGGCCCGATCTCCACCAAGGCGCCCAACGTTCTCATCCTCGAGGGCTGGCTTCGTTTCGGCGGCGGAATGGCCAACATCGCCGCGAGTCGCGACCCTGATATCCCGTTCCCCTTCCCCACCCTGGAAGCTGAAGTCGAGGGCGCATGGCTGTCGATCGACGTCACCGTTGGCGCACCCTGCGGCAAGACCAAGACCATCCTCGTGGACCTCGAAAACAAATTGCCCGAGGGCACGCGCCGGCTTCGTCTGAAAGCCGGCTTCGAGATTCATTGGGACCGAATCGCCCTCGCCGAGAAGGCCGGCGAATCGGAAACCCTCGTTCAGCGGCTGTCACCGTCGTCCACCGACCTCCACTGGCGGGGTTACTCGGAATTCAAGGACCTTCCCTGGAGCCAGCCGCTGACCCCCGACTACGCTCGGGTCCAATCGTGGCCGGATTGGCGGATTACCCCCAGCGGTTGGTGCACCCGCTATGGGCCGATCGATCAACTGGTCGCAGCCCGGGATGGCGGGCTGGCTCTGTTGAATGGCGGCGATGAACTCACCCTGGAGTTTGCCGCGGACGGCATCCGCCCAAAACAGTCGTCCTCCACCCGGACCTTCTTCCTCTTCTCTGTGGGTTGGGACAAGGACGCCGATTTCCACGTCGTACAGGGCAACCGGGTTGAGCCGCTGCCCTGGGAAGGAATGGACGATCAACGCTACGGCCGGGAACCCCGCCCCCATCACCCAGGCGACATCCTGCACTCGCGCTTCAACACCCGCTGGGTCGGCCCCATGGCCCAGATTCGGAAGCCAACCGCCTCGGAAACCTTGCGCTAAGCCGATCTCGCCGGGCTTCGATCCGCGGCACCCGCCTCACCACCATTTGAAGTTGGGATCGGGCGCCGGCGACCAGATCCAGGGCTCCATGATCTTTCGCTCGGGGAACAGGTAGTATTCCACGTGCCCATCGCCAAACAGCATGTTGAACCGGCTCTTGCCTTTGTCGTTGTGCCAGATGCTACGGCGGTCGGTGTTGCCGCGGTTCGCATGCCACGGCCAGTCGCCCTGAATGATCTTGTTGGCCGGGCTTCGCCCGATTTCCGTCGTCTTGATCGGCGTCGCCTCAGGGGTCCCACGCGCGGCGCGGCTGTCACCGGTCACGTGCTTGACTCGAAACGCATCCACCGCCCAGTTCACCAGATAGCTGTTGCCATACTGATAGTAGCAGTTCGTGCGGGCCACGGTGTTCCGGAAAATGTCGCCCTTGTCCGCCGGACAGTGAAAAACCTCCATGGCCAGCGTGTAGCGGTTGAGCGGACGGTTCGTCGCAGCCACGAACACGTCGTACGTCCCGTTCTTCCCCCCGGTCGAGGCCCAGTCCGGATGCACGGGAAAGGTTTCGTTGTTGTCATCGGCGTACATCGCGAACGCCAATCCGATCTGGCGCTCGTTGCTCGCACACTTCACCTGGTTCGCCTTGATCTTGGCCCGGGCCAGGGCCGGAAGGAGCATGCTGGCCAAAATCGCGATGATCGCGATAACCACAAGCAATTCGATCAACGTGAAGGCACGCTTCATCGGCCGAGTCGCGGGATTCATGGAGTGTCGCTACCGACACCTGAGACCAACGTCAAGCCGCCACTCGAATGCCAGCATTCCCGCGACCATTGCCCGGCGCCCCACCGCGCCCTAACGTCATCGCGGTGACCGCCGCGGCACGCACAGAAACGACGTTTCGCATCGAGCGGTGGCGCGCCCTCACCAGCGGCATTCTCGAAACCGCTGGCACCACGTTCCTGCTGCTCGTCGCCGTCCGCTGGTTTCACGCCGGCGCCTTCGCCAAGGCCCTCGTCGCCGCCGGCAGCAGTGTCGGATTGCTGATCACCCCACTCGTCGTCACCTACGTCACCCGCCGAGTACTCTCCCCGTCCCTCGCCGCCTGCCGCATCATGCTCGTCGGCGCCGCCGCCTTCGTCGTTCCCGCTCTCTTCCCCTGGCAACCCATCTACGTCGCCGGCGCCGTCCTCGGCATGACCATGGTCTCCGCCGTCATTCCGCTGCTCACCCAGATGTATCAGGAGAATTACCCCGCCGATCAGCGCGGTCGCCTGTTCTCCCGAACCGTCGTCATCCGAATCCTCGCCGCCGCCCTCTTCGCCAAAGCCGCCGGCATGATCCTCGCCAACGACCTGGCACACTTCCGCTGGCTGCTCTTGATCTTCGCCGCCTGCGCCGCAGCAGCTGCTGCCCTCCTGCGCCGATGCCCCACCACCCCGCTCCACGACTCCGGCGGCGCCCATCCGCTCCGCGCTCTCCGCTTCGTCCGCGAGGATGCCGTCTTCCGCCGCACCCTCATCGCCTGGATGCTCATGGGCTTCGCCAATCTCATGATGCTCCCTCTCCGCGTCGAATACCTGGCCCACGAACGCTACGGCCTCAGGCTGCCCGCCGACCAAATCGCCCTCTACACCAGCGTCGTTCCCAACCTCGCCCGACTCGTCATGAGCCCCGTCTGGGGCTGGCTCTTCGACCGGATGAATTTCTTCACGTTGAGAGTCACCCTCAACGTCGGTTTCATGATCGGGATCCTCTCCTTCTTCACCACCGGAAGCACCTCCGGCCTCATCGCCGGTGCCATCATCTACGGCATCTCCAACGCCGGCGGCGATGTGGCCTGGAGTCTGTGGGTCACCAAATTCGCCCCCGCCGGCCGGGTCGCGGATTACATGTCCGTCCACACCTTCTTCACCGGGGTTCGTGGTGTGTTCGCCCCACTCGTCGCCTTCCAACTCGCCGCCGTCGCCTCGCTGCCTACCCTCGGCTGGATCTCCGCCAGCCTCATCGGCGCCGCCTGTTTGGTTCTCCTTCCGGATACCCGCTCCAAAAACGGGGTCCAAAACGCCAAGGCTCTCGTCGAAGAGGTCTCCGAATGAAGGCACCCTCCCTCCCCCTCGCCCACTCCGGCATCACCCGCCGGATCACCGCCACCGCAGTCCTCGCCACTCTTCAATTCCACCCAACCACCGCGCAGGCCCAACTGGCCCTGCGCCTCCAGGCCGATGGGGTTTCTCTGGAGCGTCAGGCTTCCACTATCGTTCTCCACGTTCCCAACGGCGGCACACCTTCGCCCTTCATCCCAACCGGGCCCTTCACCGCCGAGTGGAACGGCTGCCTGAATCTCGACCTCCGAGCCGATTACCAATTCCAAGCCCAGCACGCCGGGGCTTTCTCCCTCGAAATCAACGGCACATCCCTCTTCAACACTTCTCAGTCCGCCAGCCTCACCGACTGGTCCCGCGCGGTTCGATTGAAGAAGGGCACCAATTCCATCCGCGTCCTCCTCAGCCGGACGAACGATTCCAAGGCGAGCCTGCAACTCTCCTGGCGCGCCCGGGGAATTCCCCCGTCCCCCATCCCCCTCAGCGCGTTCGGCCCCGGCATTCCTCCCGTCGACAACCAAGACGCCACAGCCCCCAACGCCCAACGCGGACGCGACACTTTCCTGCTCCATCGCTGCGGCAAATGCCACGCCCCAGAGGTTTCTTCCCCGGTGCCTGATCTCAGTGCCGACTCCCCATCATTCGCCGGAATCGGCTCCCGCCGCAGCCCTGCCTGGATGGCGCGTTGGATCCTTAACCCCGCCTCGCTTCGGTCGGTGGCCACCATGCCAGCACTCCTTCATGGCCCGTCGGCCCAATCGGAAGCCGCCGACATCGCCGCCTGGCTTGGCTCGCTCACCAGCCCGGATGCCCCCAAACCATCCACCACCCCACCCGTGCCAGCGATCGGCGGAGCCCTCGTGGAGTCGCTCCTCTGCCGTTCCTGCCACACCTTTTACAACGACATCGAAACTCGCGAGAAGGTGTCCCTCCGTTTGGTCCCGGAAAAATTTGTCTCCACGGTCAATCTGGCCGCGTATCTCCTGGCCCCCGAGCGACATTACGCGTGGAGCCGGATGCCTAATTTCCAGCTTTCAGCAGACGAGGCAGGCCATATCGCGTCGTTCATCATGCAGGATACGCCTGCCCAGCAACCCCGCCTGACGGACGTCGACCCGCAACAGATCCGGCGCGGACGCGATCTCGCCCAGGAACGTGGCTGCTTTCGATGCCACAGCGATCCCGAGAAACCGTCCCCACAACCGGGGTCTCCCATGGGCCCTCCCGTCAGTGCCCTCGCACGAAACGATGGTGTCGCCGGCTGCCTCGCTGAACCCCGCGGCACCTCCGTGAACCCAGCTCCGGGATTCCCCCAGTACTCGTTTTCCTCCGCCCAGAAAGGAGATCTCGCAGCGTTCCTGCGTTCCGGAAACGCCTCGCTCGGACGTCATGAGTCCACTGACTTCGCTGCCCGTTGGACCCGCGAACTTCGCTGCGGGGACTGCCATTCCAAGGCCGAAGGCCTGCCGCGCCTGGAGGGTGCAGGGGACAAATTCCGACCCGAATGGGTCTCCCGCTTGATCAGCGGACAAGTGCCTTACAAGCCGCGTCCCTGGCTGGCGAGTCGGATGCCTGCTTTCCCAGCGTTTGCCAGTCGACTCGCCGAGGGCTTCGCCGCCATGGAAGGCCTGCCAGCTCAATCCGAACCACTCCCTCCACCACACCCGGAGGCAGCAGCGATCGGCCGAAAACTGGTTTCCGCATCGGCGGGCTTCGCCTGCGTGACGTGCCATGCCATTGGATCGTTCGCCGGGTCGGCGATTTTTGAAGCCCCTGGCGTCAATCTCGCCCATGCCGTCGATCGCTTGCGGCCTGAATTCTTCATGCGCTGGGTTCGCAACCCCCAGTCGTTCGATCCCGCCACCAAAATGCCGCTGTACTTCGACGACGACGGGAACAGCGCCCTGGCGGACTACTTTGGCGGCGACGGCCCAAAAACGCTTCATGCGCTTTGGGAGTACCTGAGGCCAGGCCTCCAGACCCCGCCTCCGGAACCATAAACCAAAAAAAAGGGGCCGACCTTTCGGTCGGCCCCCTGGCGAAACTCTTTCGAGCGTTGGGATCAGTACACCGTGGTGGACTCGATCTCGACGATCGGGTTCGTGCGAACCCGGGTGGTCACGTCGACTTGGAACCGGGCGTCCGCCGCCTTCAAGCCCTTGCCCTTCACCGTGTAGGTGACGGCCTGCTTGACGGCCAGGCTGGAAACAACCGGCCAGGTCACCGTCTTGCCCGCGACCACGCCGCCATTGGAGGCAACGCCGGGGTCAATCTCGTCGGGGAAGGTCGCCTTGATCGCGAGGCCTTCGATGGCGAGACCGCCACCCTGGTTGGTCACGCGGATCGTGTAGGTCGTCTCTTCGCCGACTTGGATCGGATCAGGATCATCAACCACTTCCACGAGGATCGCGTTGATGCCTTGGATGAACACGTTGCAGCTGGTGTTCGCGGGTTCGGCGCACACGCCCTTGGCGGAAGCCTTGAACGCGTAGTCGCCACCGTTGGCTCCGGAGAACGTCGCGCAGACCTTCTTGCTGGCGCCAGGAGCGAGCGAACCCACGTTCCAGACCAGGTTGCCGCCCGTCGCCGTGCCGCCATCCGTCGCGGAACGGAAGGTGAGACCGGCCGGAACCGGGAGTTCGATGACCGTGTTCGCGGCCGCCGCGTCACCGGTGTTCTTGACTTCCCAGCACACTTCAAACGGACGACCGATCATCTCGGTGAACTTCAGCCCGAGCGGGCCATCCTTCATGGAGGGTGTCAGGCAGGCGATTTCGAGCGCCGGCTTCACAACTTTGACGGACGCCTGCGCGGTCGCATCCACGCCTTGGGCGCTGGTCGCCTGAGCGGGGTTCGTGAACGAACCCGTGCGGCTGGCCTTCGCATTGAAGGTGAATTCCTTGCTCTGGCCAGGAGCCAGCGTACCGGCATCAAACGTGGTCGGAACATCGCTGGTCAGTCCGGACGGCAGCGTGTCGGTCACCTTGACGTTGGTCAGCGGGCTGGTGCCCGAGTTCTTGACCACCAGCTTGACCGGGATCGGATCGCACTGGGTCACTTGCGCCGGCATCGTCTTCACCAGCTCGATGGCCGGCTTCACGACTTTGATCGGCTCGCAGAGGATCGGCAGGTAGGTCGCCCATCCGCAGGTGGTCACGGTGCCTTCGGTCGAAGCCGAACCCGTCACCACGATCGTCTTGGTTTCGCGAGGAGCCAGATGGTCAATCTTCCAGGTGGCAACGCCGCCGGAGACCGAATCCGCCCGAGGGGTCGCATCGCCCGGCGCGAAGTTGTCGGTGACCTTGTCGGTCACCATGACCTGCGACAGGTGATAGTCCGTCAGGTTGATCACGCGGTATTCATAGCTGAACGGCTTGCCCACCATCACTTCAGCAGGAACCACCTTCTCAAGAAGGAGACCGCTGCTGTCGCGAAGGCCCGTCGGGAACGCCATCGAACCGCGCACCTTCTTCAGCCCACCTTCCTCGAAGGTGGTGTGGGAAGGACCATAACCGCCGGAAGAACGTACAGCGGGGGCCGGCGCGGGAGCCGGAGTAACGCGCGCTTGCGCAGAAGGAGGAGTCTCCTTAGCGGGCTTCGCAGCCTTGGTGGAGGTTCCGGAGCCGTAGCTTGAACGAGTTGAAGATTTCGCCGTCGTGGTGGAGCAGCAGCCTGTGATGAGCAGTGCCGCACTCAACGCCGCCAGCAGCGAGAACGCCTTGCTGTGAATTCGCATAGTGAGTTGTTTGCTTTCGAATGTCGTACCGTACACTCCCTTGCCGTGCGGCCCAGGCGTGTCGGGTGCCCACTATGAAAGGGGGGATCAGTCTGTCAAGGGGTGCGATTCATGATCCCAGCTCATGCTTTCCAGCCCGTTTCCACCCGCCTAGTGAACGTGGCCCGAAGTCAAATCAGGCTCTCCAGAGGTGCTCCAGAACGTCCCTTCCGTCAACCCGCACGCTTTGCCCGATCGCCTGAGTGATGTAGGCCTTTCCCAACTGCACGGCATGGGACAGCCCGCACCCCAACCCCAGATAGCCGGCGATTGCCGCCGAATACGTGCACCCCGTCCCATGACTCGACACCCGACGCACCCGAGGCGCACTCAGAAGAAGTTCCTCCGTTCCATCCCAAAAAACATCCACCGCCTCCGGCCCGGCCAGGTGTCCCCCTTTGATCAAGGCCGCGCAACCATAACGCTCCCGAAGGCGCCTCGCCGCCTTCCGAAGGTCCTCCACGTCGTGGATTTCCAGATCCGTCAGCACCTTGGCCTCGTCCAGATTCGGGGTGGCAAGGTTGGCCAGGGGCAGCAGACGGTCCCGCATCGCCGCCATCGCCCTCGGCTTCAACAACCGAGCACCACTCGTTGCGATCATCACCGGATCCACCACCAGCGGCGGACATTTCAACGCCCCCAGGCTCTTCACCACTTGTTCGATCAGCGCTAGGGAATAGAGCATGCCCGTCTTGATCGCCGCCGGCTTGAACCCCTCGAAAACCGCCTGCATTTGAAGTCGCAACATCTCCGCCGTCATCGGTTGAACCCCCAGCACCCCCTCCGGGTTCTGAGCCGTCACACAAGTCAGGACACTCGTTCCATGCACCCCAATTGACGCCAACGTCTTGAGATCGGCCTGAACGCCCGCCCCACCCCCGCTGTCGGATCCGGCTATCGTCAAAACACAAGGTCGGGATGGTCGCGGCGGCATGCAGCAAAGCCTGCCAGATTTGTTTCGCCCGGTGAATTAGAGTTCGCCGATCTCCGTTTCGTGCCGCAATTTGAAGTCAGGATTGCCTTCGATGATCGGCCTGCCCCTCATTCGCATCCATGCCCTCAGCACCACCCTGCTGCTGCTGATTGGCTCCAACACGGGGCGCTCAGCGCCCTGGCCGGCTTGGCGGGGCCCCACCCACGACGGCATCAGTCCGGAAACAAACGCCCCCCTGCGCTGGAGCCGATCGCAAAATGTCCGCTGGGTTCACCGGCTGCCTGAACCTGGCAATTCCACCCCCATCGTCTGGAGCAACTCCATCTTCGTCACCCAAGGCACTCGAAACCAACGTGGCCTCATCGCCATCGATCGTCGTACCGGACGCGCCCGATGGAACGTCGCCGAAGAGGCCCCCACCCTCGAACGCACCGAGCGAGGTCATCCTTTTTGTTCGCCATCACCCGTCACCGACGGCAATAGAGTTATCGCTTGGTTCGGTTCGGTCGGAGTGGTGGCCTACGACTTCGAAGGGAAAAAACTCTGGCACACGGAACTAGGGCCCCAGGATCACCAGTTCGGCTACGGCTCGTCACCTGTTCTTCACAACCAACAGGTCTTTCTCAATTTCGGCCCCGGCACCCGCGAGTTCGTCGTCGCACTCGACAAGTCCAGCGGAAGGGAGCTCTGGAGAGTCAGCGGCCCCAACGCCGGAAGCGACGACACCTACGGAACGTGGAGCACACCGTTCGTGACGCACGTCGACCAACAACCCCAACTCCTGGTCGCCCTCCGCGACTATTTCGCCGGCCTGGACCCAGCCACCGGAAAGGAAGTTTGGCACGCTCGCGGACTCGGCTTGCAGGCCAAAGCCTCCCCCATCGCCAATGGTAAGGTCGCTGTGATCTCCGGCGATCTCCGAGGTGCCGAGATCGCCGTCCAGCTCGGCGGCACCGGTGATGTCACCGAAACCCGCCGTCTCTGGAAGGAAAGCCCGCCCCGCCGTCGCGTAGCCTCCGGCATCATCCTTGGCGACCATATCTACGGAGCCCAGTCCAGCGGCCTCATGGATTGCGTCCACCTCGAAACCGGCGATGTGGTCTGGGCCGAGCGCATGTCAGGCTCCGGGGCAAACAGCGCCATTTGGTCCTCCCCCATTCTGGTCGGCAGCCGCATCTACTTTCATAATCAGGGAGGCGATACCGCAATCGTCGAGGCTTCCCCTCGATTCAGGCAACTGGCCATCAATTCCATCGGCGAGCCTGGCAATGCCTCACCCGTCGTCGCGGATGGCGAGTTGTACTTGCGCACCTACGCCGCCCTCTGGTGCATCCGTGAAGGCACACCTCCCACCGCAGCCGCCTCGCCCTCCCCGCTGACCTCCAACCGCACGCGTTAAACGCCGCCAAGACCGCATGTCACGATTCTTCGGCATTCTCCTCATGCTCATCACCGGGTCCGTCCTGGTGGAACTGATCGCCGCCGGAAGCCTGGACCCCATCGCCACCGGCACGGCTCTGGGCATCGCCTTCCTCTTCATCGGCTTCCTGCTCGGGGTCTTGGCCACCGCCCGCCAGTGGCTTTGGGCGATCCTGGGCGCCGCCGGATCCATCCTCGCCCAGTCGTTTTCAGGTCGTTTGAAACTCCCCTTCCCCGCCAGCGACGACCCGCGTTCCTGGATCCTCCTGACGGTGCCTCCCATCGCTTTGCTGCTTGGAGCATTCATCGGCGCCCGCACCTTGGAACGACGCGCCGAGGCTCGGATCAAACCCGAGCATGACGACTAGGATCCTCCTCCAGCCCGCCACGCTCAGCCGAGACCGCCCAAAGCCCGAGAAACGTTAACGCCCCGTTCAGAATCAACAGCTCGTTGCCCATCCGGTAGCCTTCCCACCACACCGGCGCCCTGTTCTCGAAAACTGCGCACAGAATTGGTGCCAGGACTGCCACCACCGGGACCCACCGCCCCCGTACCGACCGGCGCGTGAGAATGCCAAACGCGAAAAGCCCCAGGAGCGGCCCATAGGTGTAGTTGGCGATCTTCAACACCAAGGCAATTACGGCACTGCTGGCACGGGCTTCGAAGACCAGAATGGCCGCGAGCAGTAACAGGGCGAAGACCAGATGGAACACATGCCGCAGACGCGTCCGAACCGCGTCAGTCATCTCCGGACGCCGTTCCGTGCCCAAAATATCGATGCAGAAGGACGTGGTCAGCGTCGTCAGCACCGAGTCCGCACTCGAGAACGTCGCAGCGGTGAGTCCCAAAAGAAACACCACAGCGGCAAAGCCGCCCAGGTGTTGCAACGCGAGGGTGGGAAACACGTAGTCCGTCCGTTCCGGCAGCTGAATGCCCCGCGCCGCCGCATACCGGTACAGCAAGGCACCCAGGGCGAGAAACAGCAGGTTCACCAGGATCACGATCACCGAAAACCAGTGAATATTGCGTTGTGCCTCGGCTAGGGAGCGGCAACTCAAGTTCTTCTGCATCATGTTCTGATCCAAACCCGTCATGCAGATCGCAATGAATGCGCCGCCTATGACCTCCTTCCACACGCTGTTCGCCGGCGCCCATTCCCAAACAAACACCCGGCTGTACTCGCTCGCGCGAACCGCCGTCACCCATTCCCACGGCCCCAGGCCCAGGGCCTTCACAATTCCCACCACCGACAGAACCAAACCCAACAGGAGGAACGTCGACTGAAACGTGTCCGTCCAAACCAGGGTCTTGATCCCGCCCCGATACGTGTAAACCAAAATCAACCCGATGATGACCGTCACACTCAGCCAGAATGGAATCCGCCACTCCCCCAACGCCACCCTGTCGAACACGAAGCGCTGGATGATGCCCGCCGCGAGGTACAGCCGAGCCGCCGCCCCCAGCAACCGCGAAACCAGGAAGAACACGGACCCAGTCCTCTGCGCCGACAAACCCAGACGCCGCTCCAGGTAGGTGTAAATCGAGGTCAACCCAAGCCGGTAATACAGCGGCAGAAGCACATGAGCGATCACGAGGTAGCCCAGCGCATAGCCAAACACCACCTGCAGATAGGAAAAATTTCCGGTCCGGACCACGCCCGGAACCGAGATGAAGGTGACCCCCGACAGGGAATCCCCGATCAAACCAAAGGCAACCACATACCAGGGAGACGATCGGTTCCCCAAAAAATACGCCGAGTTCCCAGCGTTGCGGCCGGTGAACCAGGCGATTCCCAGGAGAAACACGAAGTACCCGCCAACACACGTCAGAATGACCGCAGGGGACATCGCCATACCGGAGGAGAACCCGGACAACCTAGGCCGGGGCGCGCATCAGCGATCCCAATGCACCCAGGTAACGAGGAACCGCCACGTGGGGATCCTCCGCGGCCTCATACTCCAAAGCCACCCAGCCCTGATATCCCGCGTCATTCAGCATGCGGACCAGCAACCCCAGATCCGATGCCTCAGCCTTGGCGTTCTTGCGGCGGATCTCCACCTTGACCTGAACATTCACCGCGAACGGAACGCACTTCCGCAGGTCCGCATAGGGGTCGGAGGAATGGAAATTACCAGAGTCCAGATTGATCCCAACCCATGGCGAGCGCACGGACCGCACGATGTCCAGAAGCTCATCGGCCTCGGCCACAATGCCACCGTGATTCTCGATCCCCAAAAAAACCCCAGCCCGCCCGGCGGCATCCCCGCACTCTTCCAGCGCCTCAATGCAATGACGTTTGGCATCGGCGGGCGATTGACCTTCCAGGTTGCCCGCAAAGACCCGGATGTGCGGCGCGCCCATGACCTGGGCAAACCGAATCCATTCTTTGACCGATGCGATCTCACGGTCCCGTCGTTCACCCCTAGGAAGCGTGAACGTGTTGCCCACCGCGGTCCCGCTCACCTCAACGCCCCTGAGAAAAGCATGCCGTTTCAGGTTCAACAGATAGTCCTCCGTCACCGGCGTCGGGACGTAGTAGCTCGTGATCTCGGCACCTTCACATCCGTGGCTCGCACAGAAATCAAGGAAACCAGGCATGTCCATCTCGCGCCCGACCGGAGGCTTGCCCTCTTTGCCTCCTGGTTGGGCTTTGAAGAATTCACGGAACGAATAAGCAGCCAGGCTCAGCTTCAGCCGCGGAGGCCCCACCCGACGAAGCTCGTCGATGGCGCGACACAGCGGCGCGGAAACTGCCAGCGCTGCGCAACCCAGAAAGGCACGTCGACCGATGGATGGTTTATTCATGGTGCTCCGAAATCATTGCCCCGACCGTCACGCCATGCCACGTGTAAAAACCCGCTTGACCGACTTTCAGCAAGGTCCTCCGACCCGTTGCCAAGGAACCGAGAAGAGACATCCCGCGAACAACCCTTCCGAAAAGTCTCTTGCCAACGCGCTGGGAAGGTCGCTAATTGAAGTCGTTCCACGGACACCTTTCGCGCAGGCAGCTTCATGCCGCCACGCTCAGGGGCCGATGTGTCACCGCGGTGGCCACGCCGGATGGCGAGGAACACGTCAGTTTCCTTCCTCGGGGAAGGAAGGCGGGCTTTGGGTTGAATTTGTTCCGTGTGTAGCCCAAGGCCCGCCTCTTTTCTTGATTAGACGGTGTAGGTGGAACTGGAGACACGCCCACCCGTCCCCGTCCAGTTCGTGTGGAAGAATTCCCCACGCGGTTTGTCCAACCGCTCGTAGGTGTGGGCACCAAAATAGTCCCGCTGCGCTTGCAGGAGATTCGCCGGCAGGCGGGCGCTGCGGTATCCGTCAAAAAACGCCAGCGCTGTGCTGAACGCGGGCACTGGAATGCCTCGCTTCACTGCCTGACTCACCACGTTGCGCCAACCCTTTTGACACCGTTTGATCTCCCCTCGGAAGTAGTCGTCCAGCAACACGTTGGTCAGTTTGGGGTTGGATTCGTAGGCATCCTTGATCTTCCCCAAAAACCTCGATCGGATGATGCATCCCCCGCGCCACATCAGCGCAATCCCACCGTAATTCAGATTCCAGCCGTATTCCTTGGCCGCCGAACGCATCAGCATGTACCCCTGCGCATAGCTGACGATCTTCGAGGCGTACAAGGCATACCGGATATCCTCGACCATCGCGGCCTTGGTCTCAGGCTTTTTCCCCTGCGGCATCACCGGCCGAGGACCCTTGAGTTTGCGCGCCGCCTTAACCCGCTCGTCCTTCAAGGCGCTGACACATCGTGAATACACCGCCTCCGAAATCAACGTGATCGGCACCCCCAGATCCGCCGAATTTTGCACCGTCCATTTCCCAGTCCCCTTCTGCCCCGCGGTATCGAGGATTTTCTCAACCAATGGAGTCCCGTCCTCGTCCAATTTCCCCAGAATATCCCGGGTGATCTCGATCAGGTAGCTCTCGAGATCGCCTTCATTCCATGACTTGAACACCTGATGCATCTCGTCGGCGGTCATGCCGAGACCTTCCTTCATCAGGTGGTAAGCCTCGCAAATCAACTGCATGTCCCCGTACTCGATGCCGTTGTGAACCATCTTCACATAGTGTCCAGCACCCGCCTCCCCTACCCAGTCGCAGCACGGAACCCCTCCGTCCACTTTCGCTGCGATGGCTTGAAATATCGGTTTCACATGTGGCCAGGCTGCCGAACTGCCACCCGGCATGATGCTAGGCCCGTGGCGCGCCCCTTCCTCACCACCGGAAACCCCGGTCCCAACATAGAGCAACCCTTTGCTTTCCAACATTTTAACACGCCGATTCGTGTCCTCAAACAGAGAGTTTCCTCCATCAATGATGATGTCACCCGCTTCAAGAAGGGGAACCAGAAGCTCAATGAACTCATCCACCGGCTTCCCAGCCTTAACCATCAACATGACCCGCCGGGGCCGCTTGAGTTTACCCACCAACTCTTCCAGGGAATGAGCTCCCAGGATATTTGTCCCTTTGGCCTCGTTAGCCAAAAAATCGTCCACCTTGGAGGTGGTCCGATTGTACGCAACAACCGTAAAGCCACGGTCGTTCATGTTGAGGATAAGATTCTGGCCCATAACGGCCAGACCAATGACTGCGATGTCGCCTTGCATGTCGAAACTCCCCATCGGGGAACCTGATATTACCGCAGTTCTCGGGCTATCTCCGAGACTTTTCTCCTCGCAACCCAGTTGCCCAAAACCTCCCAAGCGCACACCGCCGAATCGGATCAACTCAGCACAAAACGCTTATGGCGCGTTGGTTACAGAAGCTCTCTGCAGCTCAATTCGCCCGTGGTTCGACCCCACCCAGAAGCCAGCGTCCATGCGCGCTGTGTCCACACGGCCGGTGACTGTGTACCCACCAAAACCCCACAGCTGTTTCTCCCCCAAAATCATGAACTCCCCGGCGCGTACCGGTGTGACCACCAAAGGCGTGTCATAGGAGGAACGAAAGAGCCCCCACCAATGACTTCGTGTCGAGGCGCGATACAAGGTGTCTCCGGTCTTGGTCAGCACCATCTCCATCTTTCCACCATGAGAAGGCTTCTGACTGCTGTACCATCGCCCCACCCACAGTCCCTCGATACTCCCAGCCACAGGATGCGCTTGGGCCGCTGACTTCTTATCCCGCCGAAAACTGGAACAACCAGTCCCCAGAGGCAACAAAGCGATCAAGACCAAGGCCAAGAGTATCACGCGCGCAGACTTCACCCCCGCACTCTAGCCTCGTGAAGCCAAGCCTCAAGCAAGGAGAACGCCTCTTCTAGCCCAACGAAGAACTTGATTCGATCCCGGTGTCAAATTGGGGAACCCACTCCTTGGAAATCGCCGTCAAAACTTCCTCAACACCGAACTCCCGCAACACGTCCGACAGCATCTCAGCCTTGGCCCCGGTGGTGAAGCCTGGCGGTCCTCCGAGAACCAATTCCAATCGCCGACGAAGAGTCGCCATGTCGCCACCGATCGGAAGCCGGTCCACACCCTTGGCGTCCTGCCCTGCGGACGAACCAGCGTCAGAGCGCTCCTTCGCTGACACGCTTGGGGGAGCTCTCATCTCCAGCTCCAACGTGACCCAGGACCGAACAGAACCTGCGGCCAGCGGTTCCGTACACGCCTCAGGAACTACCCGCACAACTTCCATCTCACCCCCTTGACCCACGACACAATCCAACCCCAGTCGAACGGTGACCCGCCGCAGCGCGACACCAGACACTGCGGCCAAACCTTCAGCCACCTCCTTCTGGATCAAACGGAAATAATCTCGGACGCGCGTGCCATGCATTTGCTGACTCCTTTCCTCCCCGATACAACCTGTGATCCACCCACACCAACCAACCAACCTCCTGCTCACCGATTCCACCCATGATATGTCATTCGCCGCTTGCAGCGCGCCATTCATCCAAACGTGACGCCAAACAATCGAGGTGCGATGCGTCCGCACAAACAGCAGGGAAATCACGCAGCAGTTGATCCATGCTCGGCACCACGCCCCAAGCGGTGACAGAGAACACTTCAAACAATCCATCGACGCGAATCCCCAGAGCCCCTTTTCGCCGAACCATAATTTCTCGGAACTGTGACCGCCAAGCAAGCGGGTCGGCAGGCACTGTCAGATTGTGCCGATCCACCCAAGGAAGCCATTCCTGAAGCTGGGAGGCATGGCACCACGCCAAGTCAGCAGCAAGATCCGCCGATTCTGATATATCCACTGCAATATCATGACCATGCTTTCCACCCATGTAGCCATCATAGGTGTTGAGAATCACCGGCGTGCGAACCGGCTTGGCCTCCAAATCTCCCTCCGGGTATTCAGGAGTGAAAGCATGCGGAACATTGATCATATAGGCCACCGCTCGAACGGCTTGAGCCACATCAAGGTGATCAACATGCACGCCAACAAGATTGTTCCCGGGAATTGGAGGACAAAAGAGGTAATCAGGCTCGAATTCCCGGATCTCCCGCCAAAGGGCGGGAAGAAAATCCGCCGACACTCCCAGCCGTGCCTCGCGAAAAGGTCTTCCCAGAGAATCTTGCAGCAGTGCGAATTCAAAACCACCCAGCCGAGCCGCTGCCGCCTGCTCAACAAGCCGCCTCTGCGCCGTTTCTTCCCGAGTGAGCCGATGGTGCCCCGCGCCACCGTCGGTGCAGACAATCACACGACGGTGGATATCCTTCATCGCCCGGCGACGCCACAATTCAAATGTACCCGCTGCGGTGAACTCATAATCATCGAAATGGGCATGAACAAATAGAAGCTTCATGTCGCGGTGCCTTGAGAAAAAACCCCGATGGCGCTGTGGCCATCGGGGCAACGAAAACCATGCTGGAATTACTTCAACGTCTTACCGGAGCTCAACGACCCGATAAAACCGCTGTTCACCGGAAGCATTCAGCCGATCACAAGCCTTAACCAAGCCGGGTGTGCCGGCATTGCTCTCACAAGTTGTCAAAAGGTTCCACTCCCCACCTTGCAATCGATTGGAGTACTCCACCCGATACCGAGCACCCGGCGCACCACCCCAGGAAAGCTCCACCTGATCAGGGGACTCAGCCAGAAACGCCACTCTGACGCGCAACGCCAAGGCCTCGAAAGGATTCGAATCTTCCGCGTTGGGAACCCCGTCCAAATCAGAATCAATCGTGGACGAGTTCAGCAAGTGTCGATTCACCCGAATCATCCTTCCATTCGCAAGAGCGACGGAAGTGCCGCTTAGTGCCCCCGCCGCATCCTGAACCCAACGTACACGCCCGTCGAACAAGCCGTCCAAAAGGGTCGGATCCACATTCGAAGTCCCGAAGTACAATGTGAAATTGGGATCAATGCTGAGGGAACCAACAACATCGTCGACACTAGAATCCGCGAATTCCAACGAATCCACATACAAGGCAGCCGGATTGGTGCTCGCAGAACGAAACGAATACAGACTGAACAACCGACCGGCGAGAACGAGACGTCCCAAGGCTGCGTTATTCACGAATCCCTCGGCGGTCGCGCCGCGGTCCTCACCAGCCCAAACGTGATTCACATCTGCAAAACGAGCCCCTTTCGAAATAATGGTTGTGCCGAGCAAATCCCCCTCGGAAGGCTTTCGAACCAATTGCACACCATCGTAGACCGTCCACACGTTGGAGGAACTGGTGCCTCCATCAGTAAGGCGTGTCGACACATCCAAGATCAGGGAGCCCAGAAAGTAGTTCGTATTGCCGGAGTTTCGGTTCAGGGATTCATACCCGGCACTCAACGTGGAGGACGTGGCCTTGAAATCGTCGACGACGAAGGAAAGATTCGCCGCTGCAGCGAAAGTGCCCAACTCAACCTTCAAATGATTCGCCTGTACCACCAAGTCACCCACGAAACTTGAGACAGACCCAGAATTGGAGAAATCAGACGCATCAATCTGGAGCGTGGAGGCAGAAACAAAACCTTGGTTGACAAAGTTGCTGATAGGTCGCGCGTCCGAACCGAAGGTCCCTCCAGCAGCCGTGAAAATCCCACCAGCGTTGGTCAGATTATTCACCCTAGGGAAAGTGTCCTGCGAAATTGGATTCGCTTGAAGGTTGATGGTGGATTGAATGGAAACATCAGGAGCATCCGCCACAAACGACTCTTCCAGGGTCAGATCATCTCCAAGCACCAAATGATCGGCCCTCGCTGCGAATCGATACGTCTGCACGGTCTGCCGCGTGATAAACTGATGATCGACGATCAAAGCGTGAAACCGAACATCAACGGTATTGGTGACTTGCAGAGTCGGATCCGCAGGATCAGGTCCAACCGAAGTCGTTTGGTTCGTCCATGCAGCACTCCAGATGGAAACGATCCCATTAAATCGACGGACCGTCGGCTGAATGAGGTTCGACACGGTCAACGAACCAGAGGACAGCCCGACGTCAGCGTTCACAACCGCAGCGTCCAGTTTGTAAGGCGCCTGCCCGACAAGTTCTTTTGCGGAAATACTAAGCAATCCGTCTGTGCGAAAACGACTCAGCCCGAGGTCCAATCGATCCGCTTTAATCTCCACGCGGCCGGGCAGGTTTGTCGGATGAGTCAACTCAGGGATTGACCCAAAGAAACCACCACCTCCTCCACCACCAAAACTGGAAGTCACATCACCGACCATGCACTGATAAGCGGCGTACACGTTGGTAACGACATCGGAGAGGTAGCCGGGATTGTACAATAGCTCAGGAGTAAACGGGAGACTGTTGGTGGATGCCCTGGCCCATTCTGGAGGCGTGACCCGTGTGACAACCAAACTGGTCGGTCTCTGATCGGCACGCGTTGCTATGTTGGTCGCCAGGACTGCGTTGGTCATCGCGCCCAAACTATCCAAAACGTAAACGTAGTTGGTGTAAGGCTCCGTGGTAATGGTATCGATGTCTTCGAAAGTAAACTGGATGATAGGCATCCTCGCACCATCCACATTATTGATTCGCGGCGCAGTGCTCCATCGCACAGCCACTTTGAATTCAGGGTCCGCTGAATTGGTGTTCACGAATACAGCCTGCACCACCCAGTTGGTCGGGCTTACCGCGTTCGTGACCGCATAGGCATTGGTAGCACTCAGAGAAACCAAGTTTGTGAAAGTGGTGCTGTCGAGAACCTCATGAAACCCCGATTCAGGTTCTGCACCCGTCAACACCGCGAGGTCAAAGGGCCCGGGGGCAGCAGGATCCAGCAGGTTGTTCATCCCTGCGCCCCAATAGAGATCTGTGATTCCCGCATCGTTGCGGAACGTCAATCCCCGAACAAATCCCTGTCGGACAGGCTCGAATGGGTCCTCACCGGCGCGAATCCCCCCACGCGAGAGGTTCACATTGTTGCCCTCCAGACGAATCAGACCGTCGGAGCCCACGGTAAGACCGCCTCGGTTGACCACATTCGAGGCGTTTACCAAAATCCATGAACTGTTGTAAGAGATTGGGAAGAATCCGAAACCTCCCCCAACGTCCCCATCAGGAAGGAAGAAATCAGAGAACAGGTCCCCCCCAAAATTCACAATACCTTGATTCAGGAAGCTTGTTGCGCGGCCCCTTGCTCCGCTCTCTGCGACATAATCAAACTGAAATCCGCCACTTCCTCCGATGGTTGCTCCAGGGAAATTGGTATAGAATCTAGTGTTTTGAGTGTCATAGGGTTGCAGGCCCGAGGCCACATTGAAGGTGCCTCGATTCAGGAGCACTTCGGCATCAATGACCGGCATGGTCACCTCGGCTCGATTCTCGTAAACGGGTGCTGAAGCGGCAAACCCTGCCAACCCGCCCACGATAAGCGCGGCCAACACGGCCCATCGATCACTCAATTTCATGCCACGTACAATGGTAAGCATTTTGATTTTCGACTAGCGGCTTCCAAAGATCCTCAGTTCGACATCCCGAATCGATGTCCCCGTGGGATAGACGATAGGATCATTGGTGCTGCCGTCGAACGAACCCCAGATGAAGTCAGAACTAAAGGCAGGCTGAGCGAGGAAGGTTGGAGCCGTGTTCAACAAAACCGGTCCCGTCTTCGCAAAACTGATGTTCACAGTTCCAGAGAACTGACCGGGTCCGTCCAAAGTGGCCTGCCCATTGATTGCGTCATTACTGGTTGCAACCGAATTGCGATCCAGAATCGCCACTACGGGATCAGGGTCCTCAGTCAGGTCTTCCGCCGAGAAAACAAAATCCGGAGCCGTCAGGAAACGAGTTACCCTTTGGTTGAACGTCCGCTGAACACCATTGGTTATTACTGCGGTGATCGTCTCCGAAAAGCGGTTGGTGATTTGGTAGGCGTTTGGCTGAAACAATCCGGGAGTGCGCAAGAACGTTATTTTGTCCACGCCCCCTCGCAGTGCTTGCGGGAAGAACACTCCATTCGTGGTCACGACGCCCCCGCCCCCAGCCGTATTGGTAGAAGGCGCCGGTATCGGGGTCCACTCACCACTCCCTCCAAGACCGCCTCCAGCACCAGCCTGACCAATGGCGTCCGCAGGCAGAACATCAACATTAACGTTGTCGGGACGATAAATATATCGGAGTCCACCGACATCATCCCGAGTAAGCCCGGTAAAGAATGACCCGTATCCGAAAACAGAGAAACCCAAACCAGACACCAAGGAAGCTACAGGTTCAGCCAAAATCAGCGGGTCCACGGGCTCAGTGATGGTTGAGGACTTCACTGAGGCGGAATCCTGATTGTCGAAGATGTCATTATAGGTCCACAATTGTCCGTTAATATACGGAGTTGGAGCCCATGTCTCAGGATCGAAGTTCCTCTGAATAATCAGGTAGTTGGTAATGGGCGGAGTGCTCTCTGGTGCCCGAATGCGGCTCTGAAACACGAACCGGGAGGGAGATCCCAGCCCGAGTTGTTCGGTGATCGCCTTCAGCGCGTAAGATTTCAAGTCGAACATCAGGAGGTCGCTCGCCCTGCGATTCACCCGCTGCGAATGCAGTGGGTAGTCAGAAAGATTGATCTCCGACATCGGAGGAAGGTCGTTAATAATCTGAATGGCCTGCTCGACCGCATCAACACCATCCTGCCCAAAGTAATTCAGAAACGACTCGTCAAAAGCATAATGCAAGACGGGAACGTTCCACCGGTATTCTTCCCCAAGATTCACTGGGCCATAAATATCCCCTCCAGGAAATTGCCCTGTTTGGTCGGTGAACCAAGCGGGTATTTCCCCAAGCAGCGAGAAGGACATGGCCCGGCGATGGATCCCCGCCAAGCCCGACAACAAAAGAAGAGCCAAAAAGATTCGCCTCATAACTTCTCTCACCGAACGCGGACAATACGGTAAAGGACCATGTGCCCTGGCGCAGAAACTGCCAGTTCGTCGCTCTCGCCGGAAGCAGTCCGAGTGCTCCCGATGTTCTTCCACCCTCTGGCATCCACGGAGGATTGGAGTTGATAAACACCGCCGGCGACGGTTTGCCACTGCAACCTCAGCAGTCCGGGCCCTCCGGATCGAACTCGCAGAAGCAAAGGCGACAATCTCTGTGCAAATAGCTCATAACCAGTTCTTGGCTGGTTGCTGGAGTAGGCAACCAATAGACTTGAATCCTCGCCTCGGGCAATGGCGGGAAAGATCTGCCCTCCACCAGATTGAGTGTTGATGGCGATTTCATCGCCAGAAGGTTCTCCAGCGGCATCCACCCACCGACCGAAAACGCCTTCCCAAGATCCATCTTGCCCCATGCTTGTCCACACGGCCATAACCCCGTAGGAGGTGACGGCTACCCTGGGTCGAAACTGATCGCCCATGACTTGAACGTTCAGCAAGCGCTCTCCGTTGGCGGGCAGCCCGAAAGAATTCAGCATCCGTCCGTAGACGTCATAACGTGCCTGCCGATCGCCCGGACTCCGCCGCGTCCATGCGGCAAACACACTTCCGTCGCCGAGCGTGGCAAGTACTGGATTCGCGGCCATGCCGCTCTCCGAAATCGCAAACTCATTGCCAAGTGGTGAACCTGCTCCGTCAAACGAGCGTGCCACCACTTGCACCGAGAAGACGGGAGCTCCATATCCGGCAAGCGATCTGCCCCTGGCATCGGCATTGTCACGGACCCCCACCTGACGTTCTTGCACCCAGATCCCAAGGAAACCTCCCGAACCCAATGCAGCCAACGCAGGGCTCCTGCGGTTCATTCCCTGGCTCGCATTGAGACGGAACTCATCTCCCAGCAGCTCTCCAGCCGAAGAAACTCGACGCGCGAAGACATCGTACGAAGAGCTTTCCTCTTGTCGGTAGCTCGCCCATGCCACCACCGCAGACCCATCCGTCAGGACCGCCGCGACCGGGTCAACCTGGTGTTCACCGTCACCCGTTGAAAGGGCGAAATCCGGCCCAATCGGAGTTCCATCGGCTGCCAGGACACGTCCCACGATACGTTGAAATCCGACACGCCCTCCCTGCCAGACACACAGACTTCGACCGTCTGCGAAGGATGTTACGTGGGGATTCTCCTGCTCACCCAAGCCATCCTGGTTAACACGTCGTGGCGATCCAACACCCTTCCCATCGGGTCCGAGTCGAAGCGCGGCAATCCCCAACCCTTGACCGTCAATGGCGGCATCCTGCCACAGCACCCACCCGCCTTCGTTTCCAAAGACCATCGAAGGATTCACCTGAT
Organism: Verrucomicrobiota bacterium; assembly: GCA_963205105.1. Lineage (GTDB taxonomy): Bacteria > Verrucomicrobiota > Verrucomicrobiia > Limisphaerales > CAIMTB01 > CAIMTB01. The sequence continues at coordinate 36,841 of CAUJJW010000322.1, forward strand.
CACCCGGGATTCCCCGGGTCAATGGGTATTCCAGCCCAAGCGGCTGCAATCCACCAGCCGTGGCTTGAAGAACCGTCCAGCCGAGCGCCACGCTGCCAAGCAACCCAGTCACTGCATGGGAACAAACTTTCATTCGGGGTAACCCAGAAGTCCGAGTTAAGAATTGCACGTGTAGTCAGTTACGGCAAGGCACCCATTCGGCGTCATTGCACCTTCTTTTGTTGATCCGGCAAAACGCTGGGGTCGAACGGCAGATTGTCCGGCGTATGGACCGGGTTGCCTGCAGGATCGATGATCGTCGGGGTGATGAAGATGACGAGATTCCGTTTGGAAGCCGATGTGGACTCGGTTCGGAACAGGCGGCCGATCCAAGGAATATCACCAAGGAACGGAACCTTGTCCCTTTGCTTCCGGATGTCCTCGGAAATCAGGCCACCCAAAACAACCGTCTGACCATCCCAAACAATCGCCGAAGTGACCACCTGGCGGACACGCAGACGGGGCAGAGGAAGCTGAGCTGTGAGTGGTAGGCCGATCGCATTCCCCGCAGCACCTTGGACCTGCGGAATGAAAAGTCCCGGGTCATCGTAGCCCAGAAACTCGCTAAAGGTGGGGATCAGTGTCAGTTCGATCGTGTACCCATCCGCGGCGACATACGGCACGACATCCAAAACCGGTCCGAACGGGGTGATCTGGGTGATGTAGCCCACTTGGCTGCCAATGGCGCCAGCACCGCCGCCGATTCCTGCGCCACCACCCACCTGCCCGCCGCCGCCACCAGCTGTCGCTTGCTGCAAGTCGACGCCCGTCACGATGGTTCGCAGGTCGTTGATTTGAACTTGCGCTTGCCGACCGGACAGGGTGGTCACGCGAGGAGCCGCCATCAGTTCAAGAGCGCCACGCTGTTCCAATGCACGGATCACCACTCGGAACTGAGGGTCGGTCATTAAGCCTGTGATGGTGCCCAAGGCAGGAATGCTGCCACCCTGGCTTCCAACGGTTTGACGAAGGCCGCCGGTCAGGACGTTGTCCGAGGCTTGAGAAGGAGTCGCCCCAGGTCCTGGAACGCCATTGGCGTCCGCAGGCCCGGGAAAGATTCCGCTAGGATTGGCAGCCGAGGAGCGCCCTTGGTAGGACGGAGCCGTGCCGGGCTGGACCCCGACTGCACCATTACCCAGCAACCAGTTACCAACCATCCAGTCGAAGCCAAGAGCCTTCAGGTCATCCTGACCTACTTCAGCGAATTTCGCCTCGATTTGGATCATCGGCGGTGCCGCGTTAAGCACCTCGATCGCTTGCTCGACGATTTCAATCTCCTCCGTGGTGGCGCGCACCATGAGCAGACCCAAACGGTCGTTGAAAAACACAGCGTTAGGAGGGAGCAGGTTCACGCCGGCTGCGGCGAAGAACGTACGAACAACCTCCTGAACGGATTGAGCCGGCGTCGGGATGGTTACACCACGCAGGCCGTTGCTACCTCCTCCTCCGCCGCCACCACCAATCCCACCACCGCCGCCACCGCCGCCACCGCCGCCAGCTCCACCGCCACCCTGTGCAACACCGCTAACGAACACGCGTGGGATGATGGTGCCAATCGAGCCACCGCCTTGACCACCACCGCCTTGGCCGCCGCCACCACCGCCACCGCCACCGCCGGCACCACCACCACCGGAGGTTCCGGTCTGGAAGTCACCAAATGTGATGCCAAGAACGCTCTCCAAACCCGACTCGAACGTGTTAGGATTCACGCGGAACACGCGAGTGATCAACTGGGCCCGTTCAGGCGCTTTGTGCAAGAATACGACGGCGTAGTCTTCAATGGTTATTTTGATCGGGCTTGAGGCTGACTTGGATACAGCATCGATAACGTCGAGTAGTCGAACGTTGTTCAATGCTGGATCAATTCGAACGGTAACATCGTTCAAATTGATCTGTTCGGCCGCAGGAACAGCAATGGTTGCTCCCGTATTGGGGTCCGTTTGGAAGCCGGATGCCGATTGAACGTTGTCCTGATAGGGATTGATGAAGAAATTAATGCCCTGTTTGTCAGGGTCGCGAGCTTTCGCCTCATCCTTCAGATAGCGAACCACCTCGCTTAGTGGCAGTTCTTCAAACTTAACTTCGTCCAATTTGATTCGCTCCAGCTTGGACTTGATGACCTGTCTGCCCTTGCTTGTGTGAACGAGATTCGTTGTGGCGAACGGGTTTGCTGCCGGAAGATTATCTTTCGTGAGAGGCTTGTTCCAAACCTCGTCAATCATCAGCAGACCGGAGCGGCTGAGGATGCCACGCCGCTTGTTCTCCAAGCGCATCTTGGCATCCAACAACTGCTTCATGTAGTAGTTGGCAGGCTCGTTGCCTGGATCGGCATCCAGAGCTTCCTTCAGCTTTGCCTCGGCTTTCGCGAGCTCCCCCGCGTCCAGAAAGACTCGAGCGTCCTGAACCAGAGTGCTGACCTGGATTTTCTTTTCGTGAATCTCCGGGAGCTGGCCGAGCGCATCAGCGCTGGGAGTGAGCCCGCGTTTTTGGGCGATGGCCTTGTCGAGCTCCTGCTTGAGTTTCGCTGCCTCCTGATGAAGTGGGTCTACCTTCAGGACCCGGTCAACATGGGCAACAGCTTCATTGAGGTAGCCCCGTTTTTGTGCGCTTGCCGCCAGTTGCATTCGGGTGGCAGATACGCCGGCAGCGGCCCGGCCTCGTTCCGGATCGGCTTTGGCCCCTACGCGCAGAGCTAGTGCGTAGGCTTCCTCATATCGTCGCGCAGCATCGGAGATGCGGTTGGCGGCGACGTCTCGGTCAGCCTGCTGGAGCTTGCCTGCAAGGAGCTGATAAGCCTCCTCTCGGCGCGCACCTTCTTCAATCGTTCCAGGCGGCGACGTTTGCGCCGAGGCATGGAGTGGAGCGCCCAGACTGAGAATCAGGGCCAACAGGGATACAGCAGCGTGGCGGGTCATGGAGCCGGGTTCAATGCGGGACAGAGACATAAAAACGTACCTCTCAAGAAATACCCTTACGGCGGACGATCCAGCGCTTGGAGGTGCTGGACTGGACAGTAACTTCGTCCTTATTGATGGCAACGATATTGTAAGTTTGGGAGCCCAAACGGATTCCGCCGGGCTGCTTGGTGCGCACGTTATTGAATTTCGTTCCGAGCTTCTCGTGCACCATGTCCGCTTCATATCCGGCAACGCGCTTAAAGGCTTGCTCCCGGGTCACAGTTGCGGTTTCGGTGGAGTCGGCGAAACGAAATTCAACACCGGTCGGGTTGTCCGCTGGCCCCATGATCTTGGTAACCACGAACGGATCCGATTTCGATGAGGATCCCAATGCCAAGTACATTTGTCGCGGGCGTGCGGACCGCCCGCCTTTGGCTTCGTCCAGCACGTTGAACTTGTATCGGGTGCTTTCCCCGCTGGCCTGCACCCCGTCGAACTCAATCACAAGATGCAGCGGACGAATCGCCGTGGCGATCAGACCGCCTGGTCCGTCCTCGTCGCCGCGGACAACCTTGAACAGCGCCCCGTCCCGACCTCGCTTCCAAAGGACCGGGTTGAACAAATTGTGTTCGCCGGAGAGGTTGAGTTTCGGCTGCGTCTTGAGACGCTTCATCATCGACTCGTAACCGGTCGTGTCGACGGGCTGGCTTTCCTTCTTTCGGGCTCGTTCGCCCAGTTCCAGGGCTTGCCGGATGGTTTCTCGGTTCTGAGCCACCCGAAAGGGGAGAAAACCCGCAGCTCCGAGCAAGGCCAAGAGAATCACGCTCAGGATGATCTTCTCGTAGTGGGCGCCAAACACGACGCCGAGTTTCTTGAGCTGGTCCATGACGTCTTTCGCCTTATTCGGATGCAGGAGTCGAACTGTCGGCTCCTTGGGTTGCAGCATCCTCCGCCAGGGCCGAACGGGCGCCGCGCCGTGCGGTTTCCGGCTCAGGTTTTGGTTTGATGAAGTCGAGTTGAATGATCACGCGGAGTGGCTTCTCGTCGAGGACCACGGAAGGCCCGGTAGGAGCCGCAGGGGCCGGAGTTCCGCTCATCATGGGCGTCGACAAGGATGGAGGTGGAGCTCCGGCCGTTCCGCCACCGATACCGTAGCGCGAACGCATGGCGGCCTCTCCCGAGCCTCCCCCAGGCCCCAAGCCGTAACGGGAGCGAAGGGCTGGATCCATGCCCATGGCTCCACCGCCACTCTCGGCTGCAGAGCGAGAGCTTGGCCCGAGACCGTACCGCGACCGAAGGGCAGCATCCATTCCTCCGCCAGGGCCACCCGGAATAGGCGAGGTCTGGGTCGGCATGAACATGGTGGGCTGGCCTTGACCCGGGCCTTGGGAGGGCAGCGTTGTGGGCTCGATGTTGACGGTTTTGATCGCCACCACCTCTTGGAGCGACGCAAAGCCTCGAAGGACCCCGGCCAACTCGCTGCTGAACGCACGAAAGCTGAGGTCGTAAGGCGCCCGAACAATTAGATTTCGGTTGGTGACCGCCTTTTTGGTCAGATAATCGGTGCTACCGCCTTCATCCTTGAGAATGGCGGGACGACGAAGCTGATCCAATGAATGAACTTTGGCGTCGAACAACACACGGCAGAGAAGCGAGATCTGAGCCACCTGCTCAGCCAGTTTGGGGATCCCATTGGATTCAAACTGCGGCATTTCACGAAGCTTCTGAAAGGTAAAGGCATACCTGTCAGGCACATTCACTCCTGCTGCTTCCGCCTCCTTCTTTAGGTCGGATATCGTGGTCTCGATCAAAAGCTTGAGAGAGAAGGTGTCCGTCACCGGCTGAACGCTGGGCGATTTGATGCTTTCTCGAAGGGCAACCGTCAGCTTCTCCACTTTTGCGGCCTCATCCCGGACTGCCTTGATGTTTTTTTCATCTGGATAGGGGTTGAGGCTGTTCAACCGGTTCCATTCCGTACGCTTCTCCTCAAGCTCCGCGTTGACGGTGGATTCTCGCGTGGATTGGGCGAAGAGGAAGAAGGCGCTCCCTCCAAGAAGCACCAATCCCACCAACCCGCCGAGAACGAGCGTCAGGTTCTTTTTGATCCACGGCATACTAAAGCTGGATGGGGTTCTTCAGTCCGAGAGTCATCTCGAACGTAAAGGTGGGGGCGCCCTCCTCCGGAGTCGGCTGTTTGCCGAGGCGCGTGTTCTCCGGGTCGAAAAGTGGACTTGACCGCAATTCTTGCTCCACGGAAGCCGTGATGTGCAGATTGTTGGTCGGTGAGAGATTGGCCAAGTTCACGGCCCTAAACACCAGACTGATTTCAGACACCTCGTTTGTGGAGCCGGACTTCTTTTTCTTCGCGGACGCCGCGGCGGGAGCCGTGTCGCCTCCGCCCCCATCGCCTCCATCACCCTCAGCAGCTACCGGCGTTGTTGGAATGAGCCCGTACCGCTTCATCAACTCCGGCGACATCCCGAAGGAAGCAGGCTTCGCCTCCTCTTCGGCGGGTGCTTCCTGGCTATCAGCAAATTCCTTCACGACATCGCCCATGCGCATCGATTCGATCCAGATTCCGACATCCACGCCAGGTGGCTTTGCCTTTTCTTCGGCCGCGAGCAGGGCATTGCGGAGCTCGCCAAAGAGATCGACCCACCGAAACTTCGCCTGGAGCCAATCTCGGTAATAGGTTGCCTCTTCCTCGGCCTTCTTCAGCGTCGAATTGGCCGAGTTAAGTTGTTGCTCCTTCGATTGCAGTGGCTCGACCTTTTCAGCGATTTGGTTGAGCGCGGCTTCCTTGTCGTTGCCCACGGACCGCGCGAAGAATCCGAGAGCGGCCACCACACCCACGAGGCTGAACAACGAAGCCAACAGGTAAGGCTTCTTCTGATCGAACTGCTGCCTCTTGAGGGAGCTTTTGGGCAGCAGGTTCAATTCGATGGGACACTGGGCAAGATTCCGAAGAGCGAGCCCCACCAACTCCCCCATCCCGTGAGCCACGCCAGAAAGCTCGTCCACGTTGACGGCTGGTCCAATCTGGACGTTGCGGAGGGGGTTGAAGTACTCAACCGGCACGTTCAGTTTCTCGTTAAAGAACTGAGCAGTGTAAGGCATAATGGAAGCACCGCCCGACAGCACCAATCGCTGGGGTGCCCCCCCGCCCTGCTGGCCGCGATAGAACTGAATCGTCTGGTTGACCTGAATGTGGAGGCGGGTCATGACCTGCCGGGCAACCTTCGCGATAGCGGCCTGCTTGGGATCCTCAGGCTCCTCATACGCGCCACCAAGACTGACGAGACCGTGCTGCAGCTTGAAGGATTCAGCCTCATTGAACCGAATTTTGGATTCGGTCGCAAAATCCTGGGTGATCGAATTGGCTCCAATGCTGATGCTGCGCGCGTAGATCTTGCCCTTCTCGAAGAACAGCACGGTGCTGGTCTTGGCGCCGATGTCCAAGAGCATCGTGCATCCATCCTGGTCGCTGTAATTGAAGCGAAAGGCGTTGGCGAGAGCAGCGGGAGAAACATCCACGTGCTGCAGGCGAACACCTTTGGATTCGGCGACTCGGAAAAGTCCTTCAACAATGTCGGTCTTGATCGCGACGAGCAGGACCTCCATCTCCCCACCGGCTGCGGTGCCTAGGATTTGATAGTCCCAGACAACTTCGGCCAGCGGGAACGGCACGTTCTGCTGGGCCTCATATTGGATGATCTGCGAGACCTTGGCAGAATCGACCGGAGGCAGTTTGACGAACTTCGAGAAGACGTGGAACCCAGGAGCGCAGACGCTGGCGGTGCGAGCGCTAAACCCGCGTTCTGAGATCAACTCCTGAAGCCCCTTGGTCACCACGCGTTCCCGGGCCGTCTCCTGGGATCCTTCGAGGCCTAGTGAGCGGGTCCCAAATTGGCGCAGCACTAGATTCCCGGCGTCGTTGATCTCGAACTCGGCCAGCTTCAGCGTGCCGGCGCCGAAATCGATCGTGAGGAATGGCTTGGCTTTAAGCATGGTGCCAGGAACGTTGCGTTGGCGCAGGCGACGCGACAACCGATCGCGCGTGAACGCCGAACGGGAGCAGGCGACGGGTGGTTAAAGGAAAGCAGTTCACAGGGCAAACTCAAAAATCCCGCGTGGCTGTCGGGCCTTCATACGGGCTGACCCTTCATTTGACCACAAAAATAATCTATCGTGAGCTGAAGACCTTGAGCCAACCCGACTTCAGGACTCCACTTGAGGAGCTTCTGTGCCCGTGAAATATCAGGCCGACGCTGCTTGGGATCATCCTCCGGCGCGGGTTTGGTGACCAATCGGCTTCGGGATCCGGTGAGCCTCAGGATCTCCTGAGCGAACTCACGGATGGTCATTTCCCGGGGATTGCCGATGTTCGTGGGCGACCATGCGCTCCGATCGGTGCACATCATCAGGCGGTAAATGCCCTCCACGAGGTCTGAGACGTAGCAAAAGCTGCGCGTCTGAGCACCATCGCCATGGATGGCAAGTGGTGTTCCAGCCAGGGCCGAACCTATGAACGAGGGCACAACGCGTCCATCTCGAAGGCGCATTCTTGGCCCGAACGTGTTGAAGATCCTCACGATGCGGGTCTGCAGCCCGTGTTCCGCCCGGTACGCCATGGTGAGAGCTTCCGCAAAGCGCTTCGCCTCGTCATAACAGCCACGAGGCCCCACGGGGTTCACATTGCCCCAGTAATCTTCCGTTTGCGGATGGACCAGGGGGTCCCCATAGACCTCGGAAGTGGATGCCAGCAGGAAACGGGCGCCCTTGTTCTTGGCCAGGCCGAGGGCCTTGTGGGTGCCCAGCGACCCAACCTTCAGGGTCTGGATGGGCAACTCCAAATAATCCACCGGACTTGCCGGTGAGGCGAAGTGCCAGACAAAATCGACCGGTCCTTCCAGAAACAGGAACTCCGTCACATCCTGCTTCACGAAGCGAAAAGCCGGATTTCCCGCCAAGTGCTGGATATTTTGGAGCGAGCCAGTGACGAGGTTGTCCAGCACCGTCACCCGATGGCCCCGCGACAGCAGCAAGTCGGTGAGGTGCGACCCCAAAAAACCTGCACCGCCCGTCACCACGGAGTGTGGCGAGGCTGAGCGCGACGTTTTTCGGGTGGGCAGTGCCATGGGTTTTGCTGTCGGGAACGAAACTCTGCCCGAAGCCCGTAGCACTTGTGAAGCCCCTTGATGCTGACGAACGCGGATTCGCGATTCTTCAAACCCGTTCAGAACTTCAGCAGGGCCACGGCCGCCACTGCCGCATCCCAAACAGAACCAGGGAAAAGCCCCAAAAAGAGGATTCCGAGTACCCCGCCAACCAGAGCCATTCGGATGACGGGGGGCACCACCACCGGGCTTGTCTCCTCAGGCCCCTGATTCCAATAAATGGCTCGAACGACTCCAAAATAGTACCAGAAGGAGATCACCACGCCGATGATCGCGATCCCGCCCAAAACGAAGTAGGAGGGCAACGCGGTGCCCTGTTCCACAAGCGCTTTCAACACCAGGAACTTGCCAAAGAAGCCAACTAACGGTGGAACACCTGCCAACGAGACCATGGAAATCGCCAGGGCGCCTGCCAGGAGCGGCGAACGTTGATGCAGACCTGCAAGCGCTGAAAAATCATCCGTTCCCAACCGCTCCACGACCACGGCAACCACCAGGAAGGCCGTCAGCACGGTGAAGAGGTAGCCAGCGAGGTAAAACAACACCGCCGCAGAGCCCGCTTTCGACATCGCGGCCAGGCCCAGCACCACAAATCCACCGTTGGCGATGCTGGAGTAACCCATGAGCCGCTTGAGACTCCTTTGGGGAATCGCACTGAGACTTCCAAAAAGGATCGAAACCGCCGCCACCACCATCAGGAGCATCTCCCACTTCAATCCAAGTTCCGGAATAACGCCGCCCAAGAGGCGAACCAGAAGAACCACCCCAGCAGCCTTGGAACCAATCGCGAGGAAAGCCGTCGTAGGTGCCGGGGAACCTTCGTAGACGTCGGGTGCCCAAATCTGGAACGGAAAAACCGCCACCTTGAATGCAAGGCCGCCGAGAACCAGAAGCATTCCCACCTGAAACAGCCTGTTCTCGGCAAGTTCCGCGGATTTCGCCGCCAGTTCGTCGAACTGCATGGTTCCAGAAGCACCAAAGCACAGGGCGATTCCGTAAACCATGAAAGCCGAGGACAGCGCCCCCAGGATCAGGTACTTCACGCCGGCCTCCAGTGAGGCCACTCGGGATCGCTGGTAGCTGGTCAGCACGTAAAACGCGACGGTGATCAACTCCAATGCCACGTACATCACGGCGAAATTGTTGGCCGACGCCGCCAGAAGCATTCCAGCCAGCGCGAAGAGGGTGAGCACGAAGTATTCCGTCACACCCGATCCCAGTCGGTCCCCCATGTCCGCGGCCAATAGGAGAACGAACACACCGGCACAGAGGAACAGCGCCTTAAAGAACACCGCCAACCCATCCAGGACGAACATCCTCCCGAACGCATAGCCGGGTTCGGGCAGCCCTGCATGGCCGGAGAGCGCGTAAAGGCAAAGGACCGCTACGACGGCGGCGGAGGCATGGCCCAGCAGGCGTCGTCGCGCAGTCGGGACCACCCCGTCCATCATCAGGAGCGACAAGCCAAGCAACACCAGCACGACTTCAGGTCCGAGCAGCCAGAGATTCATGGGATTGGATGACCAGGTGCCGTTGCCAAATGAGGAGCAGGACGCGAACGTTCCACCGCGTCCACGATGAGTTTTGCACTCGGCTCAATGTGATCGGTCAGCAAACGAGGAGCCACTCCCAGTGCCAACAGGCTGACCAGGAGCACGACATAAGGGAGTCGGCGCCACGCGCCGGTCGGGTCGTTCGATTTCCTCCACGTCTCGCCGATCGGGCCGTGGAACATTTCCCGCACGGCACGCAGCATGTACACGGCAGCAACGATCAAAGCCCCCCACGCTGCCGCCGCGACGAACCAGCGGAACGAGATCCATCCGCCGCAGATCAGCAGGTCGCTTTTCCAACCGCCGAACAGGACGAGCATCTCGCCGACGAAATTGCCGAAACCCGGGAGACCGCAGCCTGCCATCATGGCCATAACCATCACCGTTCCGGTGAACGGCAACTGCTTGAGCAATCCCCCCATCCGGCCCATGTCGAGCGATCCCGTTTGGCGGTACAAAAACCCGCTGAGGGCAAAGCTGAGCGCGGCGAGAAAACCATGGGCCACCATGACCATCACGGCACCCGTGACGCCCACGGTGGTCAGGCTGGCTACCCCAAGAAAAACAAATCCGACGTGCGCCACGCTCGAATTACCGATGAGCTGATTCAGGTCCCGCTGACGCATCGCCACCCAACCGCAATAGAGGATGTTGCCAAGGCACATCCAGGCCAGGAGCGGCAGCCACTCCTTCGCGCCTTCGGGCAGGAGCGGCACGGCGACCTTGAGCAGAACGTACAAACCGAATTTCTTGAGCACACCCGCATGAAGCATTGCGGTTGCGGTGGGCGCCGCCCCGTAACCCAGGGGAGCCCACGTGTGAAACGGCCAAAGCGAAACCAGGATGCCCAGCCCGAACATCAGCCACGGGAAGATGAAATACTGACGTGCCGCAGGCATCGGGTTGGCCGCCAAGGTGTCGGTGAGCGTTACCAGGTCGAAGGTTCGGACCCCAGACTGCAGGTAGAGCGCGATCAAGCCGATCAGCGCCACAAGCGCGCCCAGGGTCAGGTAGAGCGTGATCTGGAAGGCCGCCGACTGGCGTCGTTCACCGCGCCCCCAGACCCCGATCATGATGAAGGTCGGAACCAGCGCCAGCTCGTGAAAGAAATAGAGGAAGAACACATCCAGCGAGGCGAAGGCCCCCAAGATGCCCCCGGTCATCAGCATCAGGAGCACGTAGTACTCCTTGGTTCGGTCTTCGATCTCCCACGAGACACAGGCGGCCGCGAACGCCACAATGGCACCCATCACGATCAGACCGAGATTGATGCCGTCCACACCCACGAAGAACGAGATCCCCAGCGATTCCACCCAGGGGATCTGTTGAACAAACCGATACCCCCCCCGCCCCACTGGTGCAGTGGCAAAGCCCAAGAGAAGATCGATGGCCATCCACGCCACAACGGCGGTCACCGCCACAGCCACGGTGCGCAGGACGCCTTTCGAAGTCCGCGGGACCAAGCAAAGCCCCGCCGCGGCCAATAACGGGAGCCCAAGAATCCAGGTCAGTGGTGACATGTCAGTGGCGATCAATATTTCCAGGGCTCATAGCACCACGATCCAAAGCGCGACGACCATGCCAGCTGCCGCCAGAAAAGCGTAGGTCTGCAAATTACCAGTCAGGACCAGCCGAAGCGCACGCCCGGCGACGTCTGTCGCGCCCGCCAGGCCGCGCACGAACATTCCGGCCACGATCCAGCGGTCGACCCAGTCCGCCACCGCGGCCAGGGCGTCGTGGGTGCAGCGGATGAGCCACGCGTAGGCTTCATCGAAGTAAAACTTGTCGCGCATCCAGCGTGCGAGAGGGCCCAGGCGCTCCGGCAGCGGATCGCGCACCGGGTGGGAGCCGTAAAGGGTCCAGGCCACCGCAAAACCGATCCCCGTCGCAAACAGACCCAGGAACGCAGCCAGGGGTGCGTGACCAAACGGCTCGAAGACCCCGGCGAGGAAGCCGCCGTGATCCTCGTGACCGGACGCGCCAGCCATGCCCAACCCTCGTTTCAAGGCGGTGTCGATTCCCCAGAAACCAGCGAACACCGAAGCTATGGCCAGGAACCGCAGTGGCCAGAGCATGACCGAGGGGGACTCGTGCGCGTGGGAAGCCGCGGCATCCCGGGGTTCGCCGCGGAGCGCGACCAAGACGAGTCGGAACATATAAAACGTGGTGAGCGCAGCCACCACGAGGGCCAGGCCGAAGAGAACCGGCCGGGTCTCCGCCGCAGCCAGGATTCCGTCCTTCGAGTAGAAGCCGCTGAAAGGCGGCACTCCGCACAAAGCCAGCGTGCCGACCAGAAACGTCCAATACGTCACCGGCAAGCGAGAGCGCAGTCCTCCCATCTTCCAAATGTCCTGCTCGTGGTGGAGGGCGTGAATCACGGAACCGGCCCCGAGGAACAGCAACGCCTTGAAGAACGCGTGCGTCACCAAGTGGTACATGCCGGCCTCGGGTCTGGCACACCCCACCGCCATGACCATGTAACCGAGTTGAGACAGCGTGGAGTACGCGAGGATGCGCTTGATGTCGCTTTGCTGAACCGCCATCAGGGCCGCCATGAGCGACGTGATGCCTCCCGTCCAGGCGATCACGTCGAGAGCGGAAATGCCGGAGAGAAAACCAAGGGACTCCGGCCAGGCCGGGGCCAGTTCGAAAAGGAAGAATGAGCGCGCCAGCATGTAGACACCGGCCGCCACCATCGTCGCCGCGTGAATCAGGGCGCTGACGGGTGTCGGTCCCTCCATGGCGTCCGGCAACCACACGTGCAGCGGGAACTGGGCGCTCTTGCCCATGGCTCCCATGAAAACCAGCACCCCCGCCAGGCTTGCGAAGGCGCCCAGCGCCTGGGGGTCCGCAGCCAAGGCGCGCTGGAGATCGAGGAAGTCGACGGTGCCGAGCGATGCCCACACGGCGATGATGCCGAGCAGGAATCCGAAGTCACCGATGCGGTTGGTCAGGAAGGCTTTCTTGGCCGCGTCGGCGGCGGCGGGGCGTTCGAACCAGAATCCGATAAGCAAATAGCTGGAGACGCCAACCAACTCCCAGAACACGAACATCATCACAAAATTCGAGGCCAGGACGATTCCTAGCATCGAGAACATGAACAGGCTCAGGGACGCGAAGAAGCGGGCGTAGGAAGGGTCCCCCGCCATGTAGCCGCAGGAATAGATATGGATCATCAATCCCACGCCGGTAACGCCGAGCAGCATCACGTTCGACAAGGAATCCAACCGGAGCCCGAGCTCCACCGACAGCCCCCCCACGTTCAGCCAGTTTACCGACGCTATGAGGCATTCCCCGGCAGGGATATGGAGACCGCGGTAGGAGAGCACCAGCAGCACGGATGCGACGAACGCGGCGGCCACCGCGGTCACCGACACCGCCGCACTCAGACCGGCGTTGCGTCGGGTGAAAAGCGTGATCCCCGCCGCCGACAGAAGCGGCAATGCCAGGATGATCCACGCAAGCGTTTCGGGTTGCATCGTATTCTTCCGGTTCCTTCCCCTTGAATCAGAATTTGAGCGACGTGAGGTCCTCGACGTGAGCCGATTGCCGGCGTCGGTACAGGGCGACGATCAGTGCGAGACCGACGGAGACCTCGGCAGCGGCCACGGTGATGATGAAGAACACCATCAACTGGCCATCCAAGTTCTTGTTGTACCGGGAGAACGCGACAAGGGCCAGGTTGGCGGCGTTGAGCATGAGCTCGAGGCCCATGTACATCACCAGCAGGTTGCGTCGCAGGATGACTCCCAGCAGGCCGAGGCTGAAGAGCCCGGCGCTGATCAAAAGATAATGTTCGAGCCCCACCTTCACTTGAGATCCCTCCGGCTCAGCAGAATGACGCCGAGCATTCCGACCAGCAGCAGCACCGAAACCGCCTCAAAAGGCAGCAAGTAACGTTGGAAGAGCGCCAACCCAAGAGCGTGCGTGGTGCCCTCCAGTTCCGGAGTCAGGCCGGCGCCTGCGTGCGACCGAACAATCGTCGTGGCCAAAACCGCTAACAGGCCCCCGACGGTGATGAAGCCTGCTCCTACCCCAAACCGGTTCCAGTGCCGGCGCTCCTCCTCCTTGAGATCCAGCAGCATGATCACGAAGAGGAACAGGACCATTACCGCGCCCGCATAAACCAGGATTTGAACCGCGGCGATGAAGAACGCATGGAGGAGAACAAACAGACCGGCAAGCCACACCATGGTCAAAACCAGGAACAGCGCGCTCGCGACGGGGCTGCGCGAGAACGGGTTGGCCACGGTCATGAAGGCGCATGCGAGCGCGAGGCCGCCGAACACGTAGAAGAGCACGTCGGTCATGAGAATAGCGGTGCGGTGCTCACGGTGGGCTAGTGGGCGGCGGGACGGTTCTCAATCGGAAAGGCCTCCTGGGCCCTGGCCTCGTCGAGCTTGTGCCGCCATTTCTGGGTTCCGGCATGCGTGCCGCCCAGGGAGAGCAGTTTCTCCTTGTTGTAAATCATCTCCGCCCGGCTCAGGCCGGTGAGGGAATAATCTTTTTGCAGAAAGATGGCCTCCTCGGGACACACTTCCTGGCAGAGGCCGCAGAAGATGCACCGGAGCATGTTGATCTCGAACTCCTTGGGCATCTTCTCCGCATTGTCGCGGTCGGCCGGAGGCCCATCCGGTCCCGGCGGGGTGATTCGAATCGCCTTGGGCGGGCAGACAAATTCGCACAGCTGGCAACTGACGCACTTCGTGCTGCCTTCCTGGTCGCGCACCAGGTAGGGGGCTCCGCGGTAACCACGTTCCACCTTCCATGGCACCTCGGGATAATACCCGTCGGAGGTTTCCTTCGCGGCGTTGCGCCCTTCGAACACCGTGCGTTTGAAGTGCCTCCAAGTGACGCTGAAGCCGTTGACCACGGCCGGCAGGTAGAGGCGCTCCGCGAGGCTGAGTTCTTTGCGTTCGACAATCATGGCAGTTCAGGACTTCGCAAACAGCAGCACCGCTGCCGTCACCACGATGTTCGCCAGCGCGACGGGAATGAACCGGCGCCAGCCCAGATCCATCAGTTGATCGTACCGAAAACGTGGGAGCATCCAGCGCACCCAGATGATCAGCACTAAAAAGCAGCAGAGTTTCGCCAGGAAGATCAGGATGTGAAGCAGTCCCATGCCCAGCGAGGTCGCCGGCTGATCCAGGCCGAAAAACGGCAGCGTCCAACCGCCCAGGAACAACGTCACCATCATGGCTGACACCGAGATCATCGCGGCATATTCGCCGAGGAAGAACAGCGCGAACTTCATCGAGCTGTATTCCGTGTGGTAGCCGCCGACCAGTTCGGTCTCCGCCTCGGGAAGATCGAAGGGCAACCGGTTCGTCTCCGCGAAGGCAGCAATCAGAAAGATGAAGAAGGCGATGGGCTGTTGGAAAATGTGCCAGTGGAACAGGTTTCCGGACTGGTGGGAAATCACGTCACTGAGATTCAGGCTCCCCACCATCAGAAAGATCGGGATGACGCTGAGACCCATCGAGATTTCGTAGGAAATCATCTGGGCGCTCGAACGCAGGCCACCGAGGAATGGGTACTTCGAGTTCGCCGCGTACCCGGCAAGCACGATGCCGTAGACGCCCAGGGAAACGATTCCGAACGTGTACAGAATGCCCACGTCCAGGTCGGCGATCACCATCTTCTGCGCCCCAAGCTGCGAGCCGAAGGGAATCACCGCGAGTGTCAGCAGCGCGGGAACCATCGCGATCGCCGGCGCGAGCCAGAAATAAATCTTCCGCACGTGCCCCGGCGTGTAGTCCTCCTTGAGGATCGCCTTCAAGGCATCAGCCATGGGCTGGAAGATGCCCCAGCGAGTCAACAAGGGGCCCAGCACGGGAATGAACTTGGCAAAGAAGGGCGTCGTCCGGTTCGGCCCGACCCGATCCTGGATGAAGGCGCTGACCTTGCGTTCCACGAGCACCGCGTAGGCCACCATGGTCATCACCACGGAGAAGACCACGAAGATCTTCACCACACTGAAGAGGAGAAAGGACCAGTCCATGCAGTTTCTTGGTTGCCGGCCTTAGACGGCCGCAGGCGCCCCTCCATCGCCCAGCTTGGCCCATTCGATCCCCGACAAGCCCGGGAGTTCCCGCGCCATCCGGTTGAAGAGAGATTCCATCGAAAAAGCCCTGATGTGGCCCGCCTCGGCCCCTGCGTGGAGCGCCAGGAGTTCCTCCAGAAACTCGGCCTCTGGTCGGGCGTTCCCGGGAGGTTCCACCGCCTTGAGAAAACGCTGCACGCGGCCCTTGGCGTTGATGAACGTCCCCCGCTTCTCGGCATGGGCACAACCCGGCAGCAGGACATGAGCCATTTTCGTGGTGGCGTTGGGCAGAATGTCGCTGACCACCAGCGTCTCCAGTTTCCCGAGGAGTTCCGCGCCTATGCCGACGCGGGTCACGTCCTCGCCGAACACGATCAACGTCCGGATCGTTCCGTTGGCGATCCCAGACGCGATCTCCTTCAAACGCGCGCCCGGGGTCTCACCGGCAATGCCTGTGATCCGAGCACCAGTCATGTTCGGATTGCGATCGGCGTTCACCAGCAGCCCGTCCGCCTCCCCTTGCCGCGGCACGGAATCAGTCACCGCGTTCAGACGGGCCGCGAGTTGGGACAGGAGGAACAATTCCTCGGTGGTCTGGCGTGCGGACGCGACCAACGCCACGGAGCCAGGTTTCGCCGCAGCCAGTGAAGTCGCCACAGCCTTCAGCGCGCCATTCCAGGTGCGTCCTCCCGGCCGTTGGCTGACCACTTCGCGCAGGCGATCCTCGCGACCGATCCATCGATAATTGAGCCGGCCCTGATCGCACATCCAGGATGCATTGACGGCGTCGTTGTCGCGCGGGGTGTATCGGTGAATTCGCCCCTCCCTCGACCACAGGGTGATGTTGCAGCCGGTGGCGCAACTCGTGCAGACGCTCGAGGTTTCCTTGAGGAACCAGACCCGCATCTGGAAGCGGAAATCCTTTGAAGTCAGCGCCCCCACCGGGCAGAGGTCGACGGTGTTGAGCGTGTAGTTGTTGTCAAAACGGGTGCCAGGGAAGGCGGCGATCGTGTTGTACGAACCACGGTTCACGATTCCCAGCTTGTCGTCGCCGACGAGGTCCTTGGTGAAACGGATGCACCGCGTGCATAGGATGCAGCGCTCGTCATCGAGCATGATGCGGGGCCCGAGATCCACCGCCTTCGGTTTGTGAACCTTTGGTTCAACGAACTGGCTGGAGGACTGCCCATGTTCCACCGAGTATTCCTGAAGCTTGCACTCGCCGGCCTGGTCGCAGATCGGGCAATCCAGGGGGTGATTGATCAGCAACGACTCCAGCACCGCCTCGCGCATCTGCTTGGTCGCGGGAGAGCTGGGATAGATCTCCATGCCAGGCGAGATCGGAGTGGCGCAGGCAATCGCCCCACGGGGAGTTCCCGGCTCGTAGGGAAGGACGGACCGCGCGATCTTCGGGGTTCCGTCCGCTTCCACGACGGGTTTGCGGTCAGGACCCATCATCGGGGTGCCAAACTCGACCAGGCACATGCGGCAGTTGCCGGCGACCGGGAGCTTCGAGTGGTAGCAATAGTGGGGGACCTCGACGCCGGCCGCCTGGCACGCCTGGAGCATCGTGGTCGGCTGCAGGCGTCCCTGCCAGTCGGGCATCATCTTCGGCACGGCGATGGAGCGACCATCGACCTTGATGCTCAGCGTTTCCGCGGAGGGCGCGGCTGGAACCGGGGGGAAGGAAGGCGGATTGGCCATGGCTTCTAGCTTCGCGGACTTGCCGCCAGTTTCCGTTCAACGGTCGGGCCGGCACCTCCGGAATGAGGAACCGTGGCCGAGCGGGCTTCGTCGGCAGCCCCCCGTGCTTCGAATTCTTCGCGGAATTTCTTCACGAAACTCAACACCGGCCAGGCTGCAGCCTCGCCGAAGGCGCAGATCGTCCGTCCCTGGATGTTCTGGGCGATGTGCAGCAGGTAGGCGGGATCCTGCTTTCGGGCATGGCCATGGGTCATGCGGTGAAGAGCCTTGCTCAGCCACAACGCTCCTTCACGGCATGGGGTGCATTGCCCGCAACTCTCATGGGCGTAAAACTCGCTGAGGTTCGCCAGCGCGCCGACGATGTCCGTCGAGTCATCCATGACGATGATGGCCCCGGAGCCGGACATGCTCCCGGCCTGCTGGAGGGAATCGAAGTCGTATGGAAGATCGAGGAGATCCACCTCCACTGGTACCATCTGGCCATCGGCGCCCTTGCGCCGGAGTTTAAATTTTTCCCCTGCCTTGAACACTTTGGCGGAGGAGCCCCCTGGAATGACGGCCTTCAACTGGCGTCCGTCGCGCAAGCCGCCGCCGAAGTTTTCGTGGAAAATGAGTTCTCCCAAGGTCGCCTTGCCAACTTCGATCTCGTAGTAACCGGGGCGCTTGACGTGTCCGCTGACGCTGACGATGCGGGTGCCGGTGTTGTTGGGGGTGCCTAGTTTGGCATACTCGGCCGCCCCCATGGCCATGATGTGGCGAACGGCGGCCAGTGTCTCGACGTTGTTGACGATGGTGGGGCACTGGTAGAGCCCCAGGACGGCCGGAAAATAAGGCGGCTTGATCCGCGGGTAGGCGCGTTTGCCTTCGAGCGATTCGATCAAGCCGGTTTCTTCGCCGCAGATATAGGCCCCGGCGCCACGGTGGACATGGATTTCCAGATCGTACCCCGAGCCCAGGATGTTACGTCCCAGGAATCCTTTCGCCCGGGCGTCGCGCAAGGATCGGTTGAGGATCCGAGCCCCCTCCGGCATCTCCCCGCGGATGTAGATGTAGGCCAGCTTCACGTCGTTGGCGAAGCAGGCGATGATCATGCCCTCGATCAGCTGGTGCGGGTCCTTGTGCAGGATCTGGCGGTCCTTGAAGGTGCCGGGTTCGGATTCGTCGGCGTTGCAGATGAGGTAAATCGGCTTGCCGGACTTGCGATCAACGAATGACCACTTGAGGCCGGCGGAAAAGCCCGCGCCCCCACGACCGCGCAAACCGGATTTCAGCACTTCGTCGCGAATCTGCTCCTGGGGCGACTGCTTTTTGCCGTCGGGAAGCTCGCGGGAAGTGAGGGCCAGGCAGCGCTGGAGCGTCTCGTAGCCCCCGTGCCGAATGTAGCAATCGATGTCGGGGGTGTACCCCGGTTCATCGGCGCGTTTCAAAATGAGTCGATATTCCTGCGGCATGGTGTCTTGACGCTCAGCCCCGAATGCCTAACCGTAGCCGCTGCACCGACTGCCCGATGGTGTAACGGTAGCACAGCAGACTCTGGATCTGTTTGTCATGGTTCAAATCCATGTCGGGCAGCCAATGCCTTCCGGATTCAAAACCTGGTTGGCTTTGGCTGGGGCAGCCGTCCAACCCTGAATTCGTGCTGGATTTCATTGGAATTCCAGCGGGACCGGCTCCGGTGCAGGACCGCGAGTGCGTTCCCAGGGGGAATGTCAACCTGCGCGGAATCATCGGCAGCCCCCCACGATCTCGTCGGCCTTTGCTGGGGACACTCCCTGGTGAAACTCTTCATTCACCATCATCACGGGCGCGGTTCCGCAACTCGCCAGGCATTCGACGAATTCCACTGAAAATCTTCCGTCCGGCGTGGTCTGAATGCCGTGCTTGGAGGCATCGAGCCCAAATTTCTCACACAGTTGCCGATGCAAAGCGTGCCCCCCGCCGAGCGCGCAACTGAGGGTCCGACAGACCTTGAATTGGAACCTGCCGGCCGCCGTCTGGCGGAACATCGGATAAAACGTGACCAGTTCCTGGATGTTGATCGGCTGCAGATCGAGCTTCCGCGCCGTCCATTCAACCGCCTCTTTCGAAACCCAGCCGAAGTGCTCCTGCAGCGCATGCAGCAGCATCAGCGACGCACTCCGCTTCTGGGGGTAGTGCGAAATCAACTCGTCGATTTCCGCTTCCAATGCGGGTGGGACAGCCAGCGTGTTCATCGGTCGCATTCGCCCATCACAAAATCAAAGGAGCCCAGGATGGCGGTCACATCGGAGATCATGTGCCCGGGCAGGCAGTGGGCCATGATGCTTAGATTGCAGAAGGATGGCGCCCGGATCTTCAGTCGGTACGGCGTCCCGCCGCCCCGGCTTTGAATGTAGAATCCCAGCTCGCCCTTGGGGTTTTCAGCTCCGAAGTACACCTCGCCGGACGGAGCATTCACGCCCTGGGTCACCAGCATGAACTGGTGGATCAATTCCTCCATCTTGGTGAGGACCTTCTCCTTCGGCGGCAGGAACACCTTGCCATCCGCCACATTGATGGGTTCCTGATGGGGATTGTCTCCACCGCCCGGAATTCGTTCCGCACACTGCCGCAGAAGTCGCACACTCTGCCGCATTTCCTCCATGCGGACGAGGTAGCGGTCGTAACAGTCGCCGACCGATCCCACCGGCACCTCGAAATCCAACTGATTATAGAGCAGGTAGGGGGTGGCTTTGCGCACGTCGTAATTCACCCCGCTGCCCCGCAGATTCGGACCGGTCAGCCCAAAATCCAGCGCGTCCGCCGCCGAGATCACCCCGACGCCGCGGGTCCGGTCCATCCAAATACGGTTCCGCGTCAGAAGCTTGTCCGCTTCTTCAATGGTGACGGAGACTTCGTCACAAAATTTCCGCACGCCATCAAGCCAGCCCAGCGGCAGGTCGCGGGTCTGACCGCCCACCCGGGTGTAACTGGTGGTGAACCGTGCCCCGGTCAGGCGTTCGGCCAGGTTGTACACCTTCTCGCGCTCGGTGAAGGTGTGCATGAAGACCGTGAGGGCCCCGACGTCCATCGCGAACGCCCCCAATCCCAGTAGGTGCGCCGAGACACGCGCCAATTCGCAGCAAATCGTGCGGATGTACTGGCCGCGAAGGGGAAGCTCCAAGCCCATCAACTTCTCCACCGCCATCGCATAGGCAACGTTGTTGGCCAGTGGTGCCAGGTAATCCAACCGGTCCGTGTACGGCACGAACTGGTTGTAGGTCATGTTCTCCGCGATCTTTTCGTCCCCACGATGGAGAAAACCGATGTCCGGGTCCGCGCGGGTGATGGTCTCCCCATCCAACTCCAAAATCACCCTCAGCACTCCATGGGTGGAGGGATGGGAGGGGCCCATGTTCAGGACCATCTTCTCACCGACCACCTGGTCGGCGCTCTCCGCGTCGCCACCCGCGCCGAAACTCGACTCCGTCAATCCGCCCGCTGCCACGCCAGGGCGCGAGGCCGAATCGAGGAAATGAATGTCCTTAACCGTTGCCATGGTCGGTGTGTTGCGTCAGTCCTGGCTTTCCGGGGTCCGCACACGAGGCTCGCGCACGATCGAATCGGCTCCGCCAGCCACCGTCACGAAAGGGCCACCCTCCAGCGGCGCCGGCTTGGTGAACGCCACGTCGGGAACCTCGCTTGGCTTTCCGGCCAGCGGGAAATCCTTCCGCAAAGGAAAGTACGGGTACCCTTCCCACATCAGGATACGGCGCAGATCGGGATGCCCCTGAAATCGAATGCCCAGCATGTCGTACGCCTCGCGCTCATGCCACTCGGCACCGCGCCAGACCTTGCAGACCGTGGGAATCTCCGAGATCTCCTCACTCACCGAGGTCTTCAGCCGCAGGTGGCAGCCGTGCGCGATCCCAAAAAGCTCATACACCACCGTCCAACGCGGGTCCTCGCCGTAATTGTCCACTCCGGTCAGATCGACCAGCAGGTCAAACCCACACCCTGACTTCGCCTCCTGACAGACCTGCACAATCCTTGAAGGATCCAGCACCACGAGGGTCACTTCGCCACGGAATTCGAAGGGCGCCGATAAGGCGTCCCCAAATGATTCCCTCAGCCGATGGGCAAGTTCCAGGGCGGTAGGCATGGCGCTCAAGCGTGCGTCACGGCTGGTGCCTGCCCGACCACGACGCCGGTCGGTGTTTTGGGGGCCCCGCGAAGGGCCGAGGTGATCATGAGGTCCTTTACGACCGGTTGTCGGGAGACCTTCTTCTGAAGCTTCATCAAGCCGTCCAGCAACGCCTCCGGTCGCGGAGGGCATCCAGCAATGTACACATCCACAGGCACAATCGAATCCACCCCCTGAAGCACGGCGTAACTGCGGTACATGCCGCCCGTGGACGCGCAGGCTCCCATGGCGATCACCCACTTGGGCTCCGCCATCTGGTCGTAAATGCGTTTCAGCGCCCCCGCCATTTTGTAGGTCACCGTACCCGCCACAATCATCACGTCCGACTGACGCGGCGAGAACCGCATCACTTCGGAACCGAATCGTGCGATGTCGAAGCGACTCGCACCCGAAGCCATCAATTCAATCGCGCAACACGCCAACCCCATGGGCATCGGCCAGAGAGAGTTTTCACGAAACCATGCGAGAGCCGCGTCCAACTGCGTGAAGACCACATCACCTTCGATCTTCGAATTGTATCCGAACTCCGTGGTTGTCATGGGTGGAACCTGCCAGCGGGGGAATTGCCGGCCGGCGAAAGCTAGCAACGACGAAAAGTCGGACAAGGTGAATTTGTGATTTTTTTCACAAGCCCCCCCTAAAAAACCCGAAAAAAACCGCCCAACCTGCCATATAAGTAATTCCTTAAGAACATTTTACACACAACTTCGCCCGGTGTTTACCTGAATTCGCTACGCCTTCCATGGTGGCTTGAGCCGAAGCCTGCCCGATTCCATTTCCCCAGCCCCGCCCACCGATCCATTCAGCTCATACATGGCGTTGCAAACACCCGCTCCATCGACTGCGCCAACGCTTCTTGGGACACAACGAGGAGACCGGACACAACGCCTTCGCGGTCGCAGGCCTGCGAGCGCCCTCAGCGCTCAGGAATCTCGGCAGCTTTCTCTCCTTCGCTCCGACTCGCCTGAACCATGGCCTCCGCCAATTCCTCGGGAGTCCATCGGTTTCCGTTGAATTGTCGGAACACCCGTCCCTCGGGATTCACCACCACCGTACGGAGGTTGTGGGAAAAGCTGCCCCCTTCCCGACCCACGATCAGGTCGAACGCGGGCTTCACCACCTTCACTCCCTCCGGGGACAAAGCCGCAAACCACCACCCCCGCGCGTCAGCTCCCCGGTAGATCGACGCGTGCGTCTGCAAAACCTTGGGCTGGTCAAAATCGCTGTCGAAGGAGAGCGACAGAAACACCCAGTTCGTTGGACCCGCACCGCTCTGCATCAGCAAGGAACGGGCTTTCTCGAAGTTCTTGTTCATGCGCGGACAGAAATCCGGCAGCGGGCAACGGGTGAAGAAAAAGGTCATGGCCACCGCGCTCCCGCGCCAGTGCGACAGCGTCACTCCTTCCCCTGTCTCCAATCGCAGGTTGAGATCCGGCACGGCATCTCCCGGTTCCAGCATGACTTCCTCCTCCTCGACCTCATCCGCGGCGGGTGTCGTCTCCGGTGAAACCGCAACCGTCCCGGCCTCCGCGGAGGCAACACCACGGATGCGATCGATGAAGTGATCCTCGGATCGTGCCACCAAACGGAACTCGATGGCGTCACCGGCTTTCAACCCGGCGAGTTCATTCGTGTTCAGAACGGTCAGTTCCATGGTCATTTTCGGCATGTATCCCGGAATTTCCTCATGCCGCACCACCAGAGTGCCGCCCGCTGCCGGCACGTCGCGAACCACCCCCTTCACTTGGAAGGCGCGGTCGCCAGGCTGAAGGCCGGCAGTGTCGGCAGACGTCGATTCCAGCCTTCCCCCAGGTCCACACCCCGTCAGAAGGGCCAGGCACAGCACCCACCCCAGTTCCATCCATCGGCGCCAGACGCGTGTTGTCATCGTTTCCGCTCCCTTTCCGCGTCGGCGATCTCATCGAGCACCTGCCCCACCACGGAGGAACTCATCCCGTCGAAATACCGACGTACTCTCCCTTCCCCATCCACCACGACGATGCGTTCCGCCCGATCGAAATTGCCCGGGATCAGACTTGGGGCGTCCAAAGGCGCCTTCGGCAGGAAGCTTGTTTCGATGACCCGATACACATCGGACTTTTCCCCGGTCAGAAAGAGCCAGCGCTTCGGGTCCGCCTTCAGGCGGTCGGCAAAGGCGGCGAGAACCTCAGGGGTGTCGGTGCGCGGATCGACCGAGAACGAGACCAACTGCACGTCAGGTTTGGCGGCGACGTATCCCTGGATTTCCGTCATGCGCCGGCTCACTTCGTAGCAGGCCAGCGAGCAGCCGGTGAACACGAAGTTCACCACCAGGATTTTCCCCTCGAATTCGGCACGTTCGACCGGTCGTCCTGAACGTTCGGTCAGGCGGAAATCGGTCAACTGGCGCGCCTGGCGGGGCGGTCCAAGTCGCGCGGTTTCCCGCTGCTTTTTCCAATACAGACCACCGGCCACCAGCGCGCCGAGCAGCAGGACCACCCCGAGCATCGCCCCGACCGACAGCGCGGCGCTGTGGGTTGGAACAGGAGGCGTTCCCTGCGGCTCGGGAGCAGTCCCCATCTCCGGCGAAAGCCTCGGCTGATTCATGGGGAAGGAGGTTCTGCGGCCACCTTGCCCTCCGGCGTGCTCCCCACCTTCGGCTTCGCGGCCGCGCTTCTTGCCGGAACATTGGTCATCAAAGTTCCCCGAAATCCGGCCTCCTGAATGGCCTTCAGCAGCCCCGAGCATTCCACCCGCTTGGAGTCATACACCACCGTGGCCATGGTGTCCGTGAAGGACACTACCGCCTTGACCACCCCCGGCGTGAGTTTCAACTCCGCCGTCAGGCCTTTGGCGCAGTCCTTACAATGCATCCCGGTGATGGAGAAACGGTTCGTCAACCAATCTCCCCTGCCGACCCGCTCCGTTCGGGCGTTTGAGTCCGCGCCCTCCGCCAACCTCACGGAGCACAACAGCACAACAGCACCCACGACCACCCATCCCGCACAACTCATCAGCCATCCGTCCCGACCTCGTTTCATGCGAGAAACTTTGCGCCGACTTCCATTCCCCCGCCATGGCAATTGTTTATTCCTCCACTGCGAATCCGACTTTGATCGTCACCTGCCAGCGGTGAACCTTTCCATCCTCGATGCTCCCTCGAGTCTCGGTCACTTCGAACCAACTCAGGTTCTTGATCGTCTTGCGCGCCCGCTTGAGCGCCGAGCCCACGGCTTCCTCAATCGAGTTGGTCGACGTTCCTGTGAGTTCGATCAGTTTGTAGACTGGATCTTTCATGCTTGATAAGTGTGAACCGCATTCGAAACACGTTCCGACGCTACGGGGACGCCCACCACGAGCTTCACAAGCCCTCGGTTCACGTGCCATGGGGTAAAACCCTACCCTTTTGGTCGCGCCCCTGATCGGCCGAGCAGCGGGCTTCAACTCTCGCTGGTGTTCCCAAAAATGATCCGCGCCCCGCGCTTGTAGGCGAAGTAGGAGTACATCCACTGCAACAGGACCGCCGCCCGGTTGCGGAACCCGATCAGGAACACCAGGTGCACGCCCAACCAGGCCAACCAAGCCGGAAATCCGGTCAGTTCGAGAGCCCCCACCTTCGCGACCGCCGCCGATCGCCCGATCGTGGCCATCGTCCCCTTGTCCCAGTACTTGAAGGCAGTTCGCGCCGCATGACGCCCTCCGGGTGAGCCCAGTTCCTCCGAAATCGTCGATGCCACATGGCGGGCCATCTGCATGGCGGCCGGCGAAACCCCGGGTACCGGCCGCCCATCCAGCCCCGTCACCAGCGCCATGTCGCCAATCGCAAACACCTCGGGCCTCCCCGAAAGACTGAGATCGCTCAACACTTTCACACGACCGGCCCGGTCCAGTTCGGCACCCAATTGTCGCGCAAGCGGAGATCCCCCCACGCCAGCCGCCCACAGGATGTTCGCCGCCCGCAGGACACGGCCATTCTCGAATTCCACCTCGCGCTCCCGCAGATCCCGCACCTTGGTGTTCACCAGGACTTCCACCCCCAGCGCCTCCAATTGCCGACGGGCACTTTCGCTCAGGCTTTCCGGCAGATGCCCCAGAATCCTTGGCCCCGCTTCGACCAGCACCACATGGGCCTGGGTCGGGTCCATGCGCCGAAAATCCCGGGCCAAGACCGTGCGCGACAATTCGGCGAAGGCCCCGGCCAACTCGACTCCCGTCGGCCCGCCACCCACCACCACCATGGAGGTCAGTTCCCGCCTCAGCTCGGGATCGGTAGAATTTTCGGCCTGTTCAAACGCCAGCAACACTTCCCGACGAATCCGCACCGCGTCATCCAGCGACTTCAAACCGGGTGCGTGGCGCTCCCATTCCGGGTGCCCGAAGTAACTCGTCACTCCGCCCAACGCCATCACCAGGTAGTCATACGGCAGCGTCGCATGCCCCAGTTTCACCGTGCGACCGTCCAGATCAATCGACTGCACGTCATCCATCAGCACAGTCACATCCGGGCGATCCGAAAAAATCGACCGGATCGGCGCGGCAATCTCCGGCGCCGACAATCCCGCCGTGGCCACCTGGTACAGCAGCGGCTGAAACAGGTGATGGTTGGTCCGATCCACCAGCGTGATGGTCGCCGAGGGATGCCGAAATGCCTGACAGAACGTCAGCCCGCCAAAACCCGCTCCCAACACCACCACCCGAACGCCATGGGCTTCTTTCACCGGCTCAGAATGCCCCAGAACCCGCCCAAATCCAGTCGCCGCGCCCGTGTCCGCTGTCCGCAGGTCGTCAACCCGGGGTTTTTTCTGCCCTTCACCGGCCCCGTTCCGTATAGCTCGCCGCGATGATTGCGACCGTCCCCACCCGGCACGACCTCGTGCTTGTGGGAGGTGGCCACGCGCATGTCGCCGTCCTGAAGCGCTTCGGCATGCATCCCCTGCCCGGCGCTCGCATCACTCTCGTCTCCAACACCTCCGCGGCACCGTACTCCGGCATGCTGCCCGGCCTGATCGCCGGCCATTACCAAAGCGGCGAGGCGCACGTCGAGCTCCGACCTTTGTGCCGCTTCGCCAACGCCCAGTTCATCCAAGCTCCCATCACTGGTCTCGATCTGAACCACCGACAACTCCGATTCCGCGACCGACCGCCCATCGGGTTCGACACACTTTCGATCAACACCGGCTCCACGCCCTCGCTGCAGAGCATCCCAGGCGCGGTCGACCACGGACTGGCCGTCAAACCCGTGGACCGTTTTCTCGAGGGTTGGGCTGCGCTGCGCGACCGACTCGCCCACCGTCCCGCTCCCGGAGTTCGCTGGCGCGTGGTGGTAGTCGGCGGCGGCGCCGGCAGCGTGGAGCTGATCTTCGCCATCCGCCACCGTTGGCTCGCCGACCTCGCCCACAGCCCTGGGCCGGGTGCACCACGCCCGGAGTTCCACCTGGTGACCGCCGCCAAGAACCCGCTTCCGACCCACAGCCGCGCCGTCCAGCGCCTCACCGAACGCGCACTCCTTCGACAAGACATCCAGGTGCATACCGGACGCCGGGTCATGGAGGCCCTCCCCGACGCACTGGTGTGCACCGACGGTTCGCGCATCCCCTTCGACGCTTTGGTCTGGGCCACCCACGCATCGCCCGCTCCCTGGGTGGCCACCTCCGGGTTGGCCACCGATCCCTCCGGCTTCATCGCTGTCACGACAACACTTCAATCCACCTCGCACCCGTTCATTTTCGCGGCCGGAGACATCGCTTCCGTTGTCCATCACCCTCGCCCGAAGTCCGGAGTGTTCGCCGTCCGCCAAGGCCCCCCCCTCGCCGAAAACCTCCGCCGCGCGGTCTGCGGTGTTTCACCCCGGCCCTTCATCCCTCAGTCCCGAGCTCTCAACCTTCTGTCCACCGGCGACCGCCATGCCATCGCTTCCTACGGCTCATTCGCGCTGGCGGGTCGCTGGGTGTGGACGATCAAAGACTGGATCGACCGGCGCTGGATGCGCACCTACCAGGAGTTGCCCATGAGTCGTGCCTCCGTAGCGGCGGGCATCCCGCCTGCCGTGGAAGGGGGCGCCTCGCCCCCCGGAGCCCCCTCAGGTTCAAGGTTCGTGAGCCAGTCAGTTTCGAACCGAGGGCTTCCCCCGCAACTACCCTGCGGCGGTTGCGCCGCCAAAGTTCCGGCCGAGGTGCTCAACCGCGTCCTGCACCGACTCCAACCCCTCGCTCGCCCGGGAATCCTGATCGGTCTCGATGCGCCCGACGATGCGGCGGTGATCGCCCCTCCCCCGGGACTCGCCCTGGTGCAGACGGTGGACTCGTTCCGCACCTTCCTACAAGACCCCTATCTCTTTGGGCGGATCGCCACCCTTCATGGGTTGAACGATCTGTTCGCCATGGGAGCCGAACCGCATTCCGCGTTGGCTGTCGCGACCCTTCCCGCAGGTGCCGCGCACCTCGTGGAGGAGACCCTGTTCCAGTTGCTCTCGGGCGTCCTTGCCGAACTCAACGCCCACGACACCGCCTTGGTGGGTGGCCACTCTGCCGAGGGCTTGGAACTGTCATTGGGCCTGACCCTGAACGGATTCGCCGCGCCAGGGGTTCTCCTGCGCAAGGGCGGACTTCGGCCGGGCGATGTGCTGATCCTGACCAAGGGTTTGGGCACAGGAACGTTGTTCGCCGCCGACATGATCGGCAAAGCGAAAGGATCCTGGGTCGAAGCAGCCATCGCGTCGATGACGCGTTCCGGACACCAGGCATCCCATTGCTTCCGGCAGCACCAAGCGTCCTCCTGCACCGATATTTCGGGCTTTGGTCTGGCAGGTCACCTGGCGGAGATGCTCCGCGCGTCCGGCGTTTCGGCAGCGGTCCACTTGGACTCCCTTCCCGTGCTCGACGGCGCCCTCGAAACCATCCGCGCCGGCCTGCTCAGTTCCTTGCACCCACACAATCGGAGCGCTGCCCGCGCCATCGCCGACGCTGACACCACAATCGAACGCGATCCCCGCCACGAATTGCTCTTCGACCCCCAGACTTCGGGAGGTCTGCTGGGGGGCATTCCCGCGGATCAGGCGGAGCGATGCCTGGCAACCCTCCACCAGCTGGGTTACCAGCAGGCTGCCGCCATTGGCAAAGTTCTCGCCCGTCCGGAGAGCGCCTCGGCGCCGTGGATCCACTGCCGCATCGGCGAACGAGCCTGAAGACTCACTCCAGTCCGCTCGCCTGCCGCGCCCGCTTCAACACCTTCGATGCCACCGCCCGCGCCCGATCGGCACCTTCCTTCAGCACGGCGTGCACATAATCGAGGTTGCCTTCCAACTCCTTGCGGCGCGCCCGGGCCTCGGCGAAGAAATTCCAGTAGTTCTCGAACAAGGCCTTCTTGAGATCGCCATAGCCGAAACCTCCCGCCCGAAGTTTTTCCTCCACCGACTTCGCGACATCCGCAGGCGCCACCAATTGGAGCAGCTTGACCGCGTTGTTCTGGTCGGCATCGGGCTTGGGTTCGTCCGGGGTGCGACTGTCCATCACGATCGACATCACCTTCTTCCGCAGGGCCTTTTCCTCGCCAAAAATCTCGATCGTGTTGCCGTAGCTCTTGCTCATCTTCTGGCCATCCGTGCCGGGCACCACGGCGACCTCCTCGCGGATGCGCGGTTCGGGCACCACGAAGGTGGTGCCATACGCTTCGTTGAACTTGATGGCGATGTCGCGCGTCACTTCCACATGCTGCTTCTGATCGCGCCCTACCGGGACGACGTTGGAGTCGTAGATCAGAATGTCCGCCGCCATCAGAACCGGATAGGCGAACAACCCGTGGTTGATCGGAATGCCCCGCGACGTCTTGTCCTTGTAGCTGTGACAGCGCTCCAGCAGCCCCATCGGCGTGATCGCGCTAAGGATCCACATGAGCTCGCAATGCTCGGGCACATCGGACTGCCGGAAAAACACGCTGCGCTTCGGGTCCAGACCGCAGGCCAGAAAGTCCAGCGCCACATCCAGACAGTTCTTCCGACGCGCGGCCGCATCGAACAACGACGTCATGGAGTGGTAATCCGCGATGAAGTAGTAGGCGTCGCCCTGGTTCTGCAATTCGATCGCGGGACGCATCATCCCGAAGAAATTCCCGAGATGCAGGGCGCCCGAGGGCTGGATGCCGGACAAGATACGCATGCCGCAGGCTAACCAGCACCCCCCGCCGCGTTCAACCTGCCTCCATCCATTCGGGGCCACCCCCCTGTTCCTCCGGGCCAAACCCACCGGTCACCGGTCGGCCGGCAGGATGCGCGACAGGCGATCATCGGGGCTGCCGGAGAGGTTTCCCCCGTATTCCACCATGTACAACTCCCCCTCGGCCGTGAGGGTCATCGACAGCACCCCTCCAGCCAGTCCGCTGGCAATGGGCACCGTGTTGGTCACGAGATTCTGGCCGGCATCGATCTGGGCGAACCGCACCACCCGACGCGAAAAATCAGAATACAGCATGCCATGGCCGAACCGGTCCGGCCAACCCGCAGGCGGCCGATCCACCGTCCCTCCTACCATCACCGCGGCGGCCGAGTCGTGCGCGTAGGAAAACCACGGGCCCACCGCATCCGCCAAGGGACAGGCCCCGCCCGACAACGTCTCCCGATGCCTCCCATCACATCGGGGCCAGCCATAGTTCGCCCCCGCCTCCACCCGGTTGACCTCCTCCTGGTCCCGCATCCGATCGTAGCCCACGTCGCCGACCAGGACGGTTTCGCTCCTCCCATCCCACGCCAGCGTGACCGGGTTGCGCAGCCCGATCGCGAACACCTCCGGCCGCGCCCCGGCGGTGGCCACCCACGGATTGCCCGGCGGTATCGATCCGTCCGGAGCGACCCGGAGGATTTTGCCCCGGAGATCCCCCCGATCCTGAGGCCAGCTCATGGGATCGTCGTAGACCCGCGGCGTTTCGTTGGGAAGAAGGTTGTCGCCGGTTCCCACGTACAGCATGTGATCCTTGGGGTTCAGAAGCAGACCACCGCCCTGCTGCAAACCATGGCTCGAACTCGGCACATCCAAGAGCACCCGCTCCGTCTCCAACCCCACCCGCCACGCTCCACGACCACCCTTCGCCGTGAACCGAGAAACCCGGTTGGAATTCCCCTCGGAAAGAATAGGCGCGCGGTACACGTACAGGAATCCGTTGGTCAGAAAGCCGCCGTCGAATTCGAATCCATACAGACCCCGCTGCCCCGAGGTACTCACCGGAAACCGCGCAACCAGGAGGTTGGTCCGCGCCTCCGGCGACCATGCCCAGAGCATCCCACGCCGACTGGCAAACCAGACGCTGCCATCCGGGCACTGAGCCACTCGCACCGGCTCAGGAATATCCCCCTGGGTCAGGACTTCGTAGCGCAACCCCTCTGACACCACCGTCCCTCGGCCAGCTTGGCGCAGGGAACTGGCCCTGCGGATGGAGGCCATTTCCTTTCGAAACATGGCCAATCCCGCACGGAGATCCTCCCGAACTGCCGGGGTGTCCGGAGGCGGATCGAACACCACATACCCATCGAATTGATGCGCGTGCAGGGCGGCCAGCATGCGTCGAAAATCGAACACACCGGTGCCAAACGGAACGGGACGAGCCTTGGCGGTTAGCTCACTCAGATCCACCACCTGCACTCCCATCAGCCGCGAACGCAGTTCCTCCAGCGCCTCGAAGGGGTCCTCGCCGGCGCGCACCAGATTCAAAACATTGACGACCACCCCGATCCGAAGGTCGCGACCCCGAAGCGCCGCCAGTACCGCCTGGGGATCCGTCCACCCACTGCGCCCCGCTCCACCACGGCCGGACGCCGACGCCGTCCCCGTCGGCAACCCCACGGCAATGTTGTACTGCCGCACCATGCGCTCCACGTGGTCGTACTGCTCGGTCGGCGGGTCCCCCACCAACACCTGGACACCCAGGCGATCCGCCCATTCGAACAGCCGCGTGATGGAACTCGCGTTGTTGCCGAAGCGAACCCGCGCCGCCACCAGACGCATGCCCGCAGCCGTCGCCTGGCGCCGCAGCGCAAACGTTTCCTCCTCCGTCATCGACTCCCCCACCACGGAACCCGTTAGATTCGTCGAAAGGGATTGTCCCGAATGGATCTCAACCACGGCCGCCCCGGCGCGCCGGACGGCGTCGAGCGTCTCACCCACCGTCGCCGGCTCAAAGGAACGGGTCGCTGCCCCCACCGCCAACCCTTCCACCATCACGTTGGGAGGTAGCCGAAGCGCAACGCCCGCGAAGGCTGGCGTTGCGAGAATCGCGCCGAGCAGCCAGCACCCCATCCACCACCTCCTCATGTCGCCTTCCAAGATGGCCGGAAACTAGTCCCAGGCCCCCGGCGCCGCAATCTCCCCATCGCCCATGCCACCCCGCTGGCCGAAATCTGGTGTCGATCGCCGGTTCCGCGCATACTCGTCGCGTCATGACCACCACCGACTGGGAAGCCCGCTACCAATCCGGCGACATGCCCTGGGAAAAAGGTGAAGGCTCCCCCGGGCTCGCCGATTTCCTGCGCGACCGACCCGACCTGCCCCGGGGTTCCGTGCTGGTTCCCGGTTGCGGCACCGGTCACGACGCCCGCACCTGGGCCCGCCACGGCTTCACCCCCACCGGCCTCGACATCGCGCCGTCCGCCATCCGCATCGCGACCGAACGCACCGCAGCCGAGGGCCTGAACGCTTCCTTCCGACTCGGCGATTTCCTGCGGGAACCGGCCTCGGAACGTTTTGATTGGGTGTTCGAACACACCCTCTTCTGTGCCATCCAACCCGCCGACCGCGACCTCTACGCCGAGTCCGTGCACCGATGGCTTCGACCCGGCGGCAATTTTCTCGCGATCCACTACATGATCCGCGATGTCGAGGGACCTCCGTTCGGTTGCACCCAGGAGGAATTGATCGAGCGGTTTAAGTCCCGCTTCGAATGGGTTGCCGGCTGGGTGCCACGCTCCTACCCCAACCGCGCCGGCCTCGAGCTCATGATCTGGTGGCGCCGTCGCGCCGAGTGACGCCGCCAACCCCGATCTCCTCCGCCAACTCTCCCGACACACGCCGCAATTCCTCGCGCTCCCCGGCCGTCAGCCCGGCCGGGTCAAACCGCAGCCGGGCGTGCAACCGGTAAGCCCGCGCCATCCGCTCCCGGACCAAAGGCCGCCGCATCTGCGCCGCCACCCGCTCCAGCCAGGCTCCCAAAGCCTCCTGGACCCGACGCGACCAACCGTTTCCGGCGAGCCCTTCCTCCACCTGGAACCATTCCGAGTCCGACCCCGGCCAATGGGTCGCCAACCGCTCACCCGCCAGCGGCTCCACCGAACCCCGCGCGGCCCGCATCCGTCGGAAACGCCAAACGGTCAACACCAGCAACGGCAGCACCAGCCAGTACGCCTCCCGCAGCCAGCGCTTCTCGCCCAGCCACCACCACCGCAGGACCGCGTACCTCAGATCGTTCCAGAACCGGTCCCAACGACTCAGGGACGGCGCCAGATCGAACATCGCCGACGGCGTGGGATCGAAGTCCTGCCACTTGCCATCCACCCAGGCCCGCACCCAGGCGTGGGCATCCTTCGCCCGCACAGTATAGAACCCCGCCACTTGATCCTGGGGATTCACCAAAAAACCCGTCACGTACCGGGCCGGCACCCCCGCCGACCTCAACAGCAGCACTCCGGCGGTCGCAAAATACTCACAATGCCCTTCCCGATCGCTGAGCAGAAATCGACCCAACGCCGTCCTCGCCCGGGGGTCCTTCGATGTGCTCGGTTTCAACTCGGTCGTGTACCGAAAATGAAGCGAGAAATGCCGCGACACACGCGCCAAAACTTCCGCAGGCGCAAGCCCCTCCAACCCCAACTCCGCCCCAACCGCCTCAATCGCCGGCCGCTCCGCAACCCGGATCTCCCTGGACTCTTCCTCCGTCGGTTCCATCTCCCACCCCGCGGCCTCCCCGAAGTCCACCCGGTACGGCATCATCCCTCCCGTGAACGTCGCCCGAATCGCACCCACCGCCGTCCGCTCCAGAGAGTCCGCCGGACATTCCCCGATCACCCGCGCCTCCCCAGGCACCGCCAACGAGCCGCCAGTCTCGTCGATCCTCAGTTCCACCCGTGCCGACCCGGTCGGCCCTTCGCGTTCTTCCAGCACCCATTCGCCCCCCGTTCCTTCAAGCTTGTTGAAAACGCTTGCCGGCGCGTACCAGGTCCCATCCGACCACGCCGAGAAAACCGCCACCCTCAACCGCGGCGGCACCCGCCCATTTCCCTCGCTCCGCACCGTCAACACCACCCGTCCCGATCCACCCACCCGCCCCGTCGAACCAATCGCGGTGCGCGCCGATCGGAACACCCCGTCGTCACGCCGCAACTGGGTGACCCAGGCCAGAAATCGGTTCTCGAACCACCCCTGCAATCCACTCAGTCCCAGCGACACAAACCACCCCCCCGCCAGCGCCAGAAATAAAAAACCACCCGCCAACCAAACGGGAAATCCCCTCGCCCGAGTCCTCCACAACGCCAGCCCCGCCACCGCCCCCAGCCCGAAGAAAAACCACACCTTTCCACCGCCCGCGACGCTCGCCGATAGCAGGCAGAAAACCAGGTAGGGCCCGGACACTTCCAGCTCCGCCGGACCGTGGTCCCGTCGACGCCACCACGGCAGTGGCAATAGCGCGGCCATGGGAATCCTCTCCCGCACTGACCACACCTGCGCCAGAATCGCCGGAAAAAAAACCAGGGGAAGCCATTGAACAAAACTCCGAAGCACGCTCCCCACGGGCTCGCGGCTGTACGTCAGCAGGACCCCGCCGAAGGCCAGCAGCCAACAGACGTCCAATACCCGTGAAAACTCCGCCTGCGTCACTTCCAGCCGTCGGCCCACCCAGCGCGGCGCCATCAACCCCGCCACCAAGGCAACTGCCACCGGCCACGCATCGATGGAGATTCCCCAGAAAACGACGGCGATCGACAGAATCCAGCTCGGCAGCGACATCGCTTACACGTCGCAGATGTGAACCCCCTGCTTCAGCGAGGCGAGGACGTCCGGGCGTTTCGGAATGAACTCCTGCGCGACAAACCCTTTGAAGCCTGTTGCGACCACCGCCTGCATCACCGCCGGATAGTAGATTTCCTGCGAATCATCGATCTCGTTCCGTCCCGGAACGCCGCCGGTGTGGTAGTGGGCAATGTACGGCGCGCTCTCCTTGAGGGTCCGGATGACGTCCCCTTCCATGATCTGCCTGTGATAGATGTCGTAGAGCAGCTTGAAGCGCTCCGACCCCACCCGCTTGCACAGCTCCACACCCCAGCGGGTGTGGTCGCACTGGTAGTCCTTGTGGTCGACCTTCGAGTTGAGCAGCTCCATCACCAGAACCAACCCGTGCCGCTCCGCCACCGGCATCAGTTTCTTCAGACCCACCGAACAGACTTCCAACCCCTGTTCGTCCGAGATCCCTCCCCGGTTGCCGGAAAAACAGATCACGTTCTCGCACCCGAGAGCCGCCACCTTCGGCGCCGCTTCCTCGAACCACTTCAGAATCCCGTCGTGGTTCTCCACCCGGTTCAACCCCTTGGTGATGCCCCCGGGAATGCCACTCACCATCGCGCACGTCAGGTCGTGCTTCTTCGCCGTCGGAATCTCCTCCAAACCCAACAGGTCGATCGAGGTGATCCCCATCTCGCGCGACGCCTTGCACAAGTCCTCCAAGGGAACCTTCCCATAGCACCAGCGACACACCGAGTGCCGGATCCGCCCCTTCAGTTGACCCACCGCCTCGGCGGCGTTGATCCGGCGCGAAAGATCGCCGGCAACCGACGCAACCAGCGCACCGGCGGCCAAATGACGAAGGGCATGTCGACGGTTCAAGGAGGCTTTCATGGCGTGCTTTGGGTGAGGCAGTAAAGGCCCCGTGCCGCTCACCGTCAAATGCCAAGCCGCACAACGCCCCGGCCAACTCTAAGCGGAACGATTCACTTGAAATCGATAGGGTTCACGCCAAGACGCAAAGACGCCAAGGAAAGCCATAAAATCGAGGGATCGCGAACCTTCCAATCACCCACACCTTTTGGTTCGCAAATCCTGCAGCGCGCGAGCCTCTTTCGAGGACGGTCCTTCTTGGCGTCTTTGCGTCTTCGCGTGAGATCCAACTGAATCGTTCCGCTTAGTCCCCGATTTCACTCTCGCCTGCCGGCTCAAGTTCCGGATGCTCCTCCCCGCGCAACGTGATCGATTCCGTGGACCCCATTCCAGAGCACGAACCCCTTCCAGAACCTCCGCCCGACCTCATGGCCGGACGCCGCCCACCCCCACGCCCGGACGCCCCCTCCGGCGGACGCGTCGATCGACTGCCCCCGCACGCCGCTGACGCCGAACGCGGGGTCCTCGGTTGCGTGCTTCTATCGCCCAACGACGCCATGGGCGAATGCGTCCGCACCATGCGGGCCGGCGCCGAGGCCTTCTACGAACTCCGCCACCAGGCGCTCTACCAGACCCTGGTGGAGATGTACGACGCCCAACTGCCCATCGATCTCATCACCCTCCAGCAACGACTGCGTGACCAGAACCAGCTCGATGCCGTCGGGGGCCTCGCCTACCTCAATCAAGTCGCCGATTCCGTCCCGTCCGCCGCCAACCTCGCGTATTACGTCGAAATCGTCCTGGAGAAGCACCTGCTCCGGCGCATGCTCCAAACCTGCACCAACGTCATCACCCGCGTCTTTGAGTGCGAAGGCGAGGTTTCCTCCCTGCTCGACGAGGTGGAACGGGACATTCTCCGGATCAACGAGGAACGGGAGCGCCCGGAAACCAAGGCCATCAAGGACCTGGTCAATTCGGCCATCAACACCATCGAGGAACTGCACGCCCGACAGGGCATGCTCAGCGGGCTCAGCACCGGGTTCAACGACCTCGACAAGATGACCACGGGCTTCCACGGGGGGGAAATGATCGTCATCGCCGCCCGACCCAGCATGGGCAAAACCTCCCTGGCGATGAACATCGCCGAACACATCGCCATCGATCTCCAACAGGGCGTCGGCGTGTTCAGCCTGGAAATGACCGCGGAATCCCTCGTCCTCCGCATGATGTGCTCCCGCGCCGAGGTCAACCTCCGCGACGTCCGTGAAGGATTCCTCGCCGAACGCGATTTCCCCCGCCTCACCCATGCCGCCGGCGAAATCGCCGGTGCCCCGCTCTTCATCGATGACACCTCCGGCCTGTCGATCCTCCAACTGCGCGCCCGCGCCCGGCGGATGTGGCAGCAAAACCAGATCAAACTGCTGGTCATCGACTACCTCCAGCTGATGCACTCGGACACCCGACGGGCCAAGGACAACCGCCAGCAGGAGATCGCGGAGATCTCCTCCGGCATCAAGGCCCTCGCGAAAGAACTGGAGATCCCCATCATCGTTCTTGCCCAGCTCAACCGCGAAATCGAAAAAGACAAGGCCCGCAAGCCGAAGCTCTCCGACCTCCGCGAATCCGGCTCCATCGAGCAGGACGCCGACCTGGTCGGACTGCTCTACAAGCCCTCCAAAGACGGCGACGACGAGGAAAGCGTACCCCGCGACGACGGAAGCGGCGTGGAAGTCAGCCTCCTCATCGCCAAACAGCGAAATGGCCCCACCGGCGATGTCCCCCTCACATTTCTTAAAAGGTTTACTCGGTTCAAGGCCGCTGCCAAGGTCAGCCACGACGATGTTCCCTCGTAGCTGGCTGGGGCATTGCTGGTTGCATCTGTGCCTGCCGCTGTCCCTCGCAGCGGCCCTCTTCTCTTTTCGCTCAGAAGCCCAAGCACCGCCCAACGTTCAAATCACCTCGATCGAGATCCGTCATGTCGGCCCCAGGTCCGTCAGCGACGACCTCGTGCGAGCCAACATCCGTGTCAAAACCGGGGACCCCTACAGTAAGCTGAACATCGACGACGATGTCCGGAACCTTTTCGGCACCGGCTACTTCTTCAACATCCGGGTCACGGAAACCCGCGAAACCGACGGGGTGAAGCTCGTTTACTTCGTCCAGGCCCGCCCGGTGCTCAGCGACATCCGTTACGAAGGCTACGAACGCTTCCGCCTCAAAAAGGTCGCCCGCAAAGTCACGTCCAAGGTCGGCCAACCCCTCGACGAAGCCCAGCTTCACAAGGACGCCCGCGAAATCCAGACCGCCTACGAGAAGTCCGGCTACCTCAAGACGGAGGTCAAATACGTCCTCAACATCGACGAAAACGCGGGACGCGGCACGGTCACCTTCCAAATCACCGAAGCCGCCAAGCAGCGGATCAAGCGCGTCGAGTTCCCCGGCCACGTCGCCTTCAAGGAAAAGAAGCTGCGCAAGGTGGTCAAAACCCGGAAGCGCTGGATGTTCTCCTGGCTCACCGGCTCCGGCCGACTCAAGGAGGACGTCATCCAGGAAGACCGCGAGCGCCTCAACGACTTTTATCGCAACGAGGGTTACATCGACTTCGAACTGAAGGATATCAAGGTCGAGGAACTCGACCCGGAAC
Organism: Verrucomicrobiota bacterium; assembly: GCA_963205105.1. GTDB lineage: Bacteria > Verrucomicrobiota > Verrucomicrobiia > Limisphaerales > CAIMTB01 > CAIMTB01. The sequence goes on from CAUJJW010000322.1 coordinate 74,889, forward strand.
GGCTCAAGGTCGATTTCTTCATCGAGGAGGGCCAACCCTACCAGGTCGGTTCCGTCTCCTTCGAAGGAAACAAACTGTTCTCGACCAATGAAATCGTCGGCAGCATGCGCCGCCGCGAGGGCACCAAGGTCCGTGAAGGCCTGAACCTGGTCCCCGGCGAAACCTTCAAGCCCAAGCTTCACACCAAGGACATCGAGCTCGTTGAAGACTTTTACGGCTCCCGCGGTTACATCGATGTCGAGTTCCCCCAGACGCTCCGCGCCGTCCGCGTCCCCAACACGTCCTCCAACACCATCGACCTCGTCTATAAGATCGAGGAGGGTGACAAATCCTTCATCGAGAAGATCGAGATCAAGGGGAACACCAAGACCAAGGACCGCGTCATCCGCCGCGAACTCGCGGTCGCCCCCGGCGAAATCTTCAACATGGTGCGCGTGAAGATCAGCACCAACCGCCTCTACGGCCTCCAGTACTTCGAAAAGGTCGATGCCCGCCCCGAGGCCACCGAAGTTCCCAACCGCCGGAATCTCGTCGTCGGCGTCGAAGAGAAAAACACCGGCAATTTCAGCATCGGCGCCGGCTTCAGCTCGGTCGACAACCTGGTCGGGTTCGTCGAGATGAGCCAGGGCAACTTCGACCTCTTCAACCCGCCCTTCTTCACCGGCGGCGGCCACAAGTTGCGCCTGCGCGCCCAGGTCGGCACCCAGCGCCAGGACTACCTGATCACCTTCATCGAGCCGTGGTTCCTCGGCCGCCGTCTCGCCCTGGAGGTCGACCTCTACCACCGCGACTTTCAGTTCCTCAGCTCCGTCTATGACGAACAGCGCACCGGCGCACGCGTCGGCCTCACCAAGGCCCTGAACGAATACTTCCGGGCCGGCGTCGCTTACACCATCGAAAGCGTCAACCTCGACTTCAACGAGGCCGATCTCCTCGCCCCCGTCGTCCGCGACGAGGGACCCGGTCACGGTTCCAGCATCATCACCGGCAATCCGCGCGTGTCACCCGAACTCGCCCAGGAAGGCGGCCGCCGTCTCGTGTCCAAGCTCACCGGCACCCTCACCTTCGACACCCGCAACAGCACCATCCTTCCCAATCGCGGCCAACGCATCGAATTGATTACCGAGGTCGCCGGCGGACCGCTGGGTGCGGATACCGACTTCTACCGACTCGAACTCCGTGGCGGCCAGTACCTGCCCGGGTTCGGTGAGGGACACGTCATCGAAATCATCGGGCGACTGGGCGTGTCCGAAGCCTTCGATGACACCCCGCGCGTCCCTCTCTTCGACCGCTATTTCCTCGGCGGCATGTACACGCTTCGAGGGTTTGAATACCGCGATGTCGGTCCCGTCGACGAAAACAACGAACCGATCGGCGGCTCCACCTACTGGTTTGGCTCGTTCGAGTATTCCATCCCGATCATTGAACGCGTCCGGTTCGCGATGTTCTATGATGTCGGTATGGTCTACTACAAACCATACAGCTTCGACCTGCGTGAACCGCAGCAGAACTTCTACAACGACAGCTGGGGCCTTGGAATCCGACTCAACCTGCCCATCGGCCCGCTCCGGCTCGACTATGCCTTCCCGATCACGTCGGAAGAATACAACGACACCGGCAGTGGCCGTTTCCAATTCGGGGTCGGCTACACCCGCGATTTCTAATCCCACCCCATCCTCCGAATCATGAACATCTACTCCTTCAAAGCTCTCCTTACCGCCGCGACCCTTTTGGTCGCCTCCGCCTCCGCCCACGCCCAGGTCAAGATGGGCATCGTCGACCTGCGCAAGGTGTTCGACGGCTACTACAAGACCCGCGAGGCCGACACCAAGATCAAGGGCGAGGCCGCCGAACTGGAGAAAACAGCCAAGGGGATGCTCGAGGACTACCGCAAGTTCAACGAGGAGTATAAGGGCCTCGTCGAGGCCGCCGGCGACTCCGCCATCTCGACGGACGAAAAGCAGAAGCGTCGCAAGGCGGCCGAAGACAAGCTGCTCGAGATCCGAAACCTCGAACAGCAGGTCCAACAGTACCAACGGCAGTCCGAGGCCACGCTCCTCGAAAAGCGCAAGCGCATGCGCGACCAGATCCTGCGCGAAATCCGCGAGACCATCGTCGCCAAGTCCAAGGCTGCCGGGTACACGTTCGTCATGGATGTCGCCGCCGACAGCGTCAACCAGACGCCCATCGTGCTCTACACCAACGGCGAGAATGACATGACCGAAGACCTGCTCCGACAGCTCAACGCCAACGCCCCGGCCGGGTCACTGCCGGTCTCCGACAAGAAGTAATCGTTCTCCACCTTTCGAGGATCAGGAAGCCGCCCCTCCGGGCGGCTTCTTCGTTTCCAGCTTCAGCGCACCCCCGCAACGCTGGCCGGCCGCCCCACCTCCCCCACCCACTCGTCCAACCATTCCAAAACCCGCTTCCCATGCTGCGGGAACACGAATGGCAGGGTCTCGTGCGTTGCCTCACCCACGATGAGGAGTTCGCTGCCCCGGCCCAACAACGACAGCAGCGCCGCGCTGTCTTCGGGAGGGGTCACCACGTCGTCCACGGAGGCCACCATTAGCGCCCGCACATCCCGTCCGCGAATCGCTTCCAAAGTGTCCAGGCTCTCCGGCGCCACCCCAATCATCCCAGGCAACTTGATCGCCGCCCGCCTCACCCACCCCCGGGGAACCCAACGCGCGTAGTCGTCCCGAAGCCGAAGCGCCGCGGGAACAAACTCGGAGTAGGCCCCCAACGCCACGCTCCCCGCAACGCGGTCATCGATGGCCTGCCACCGCAATGCCAGGGAAGCCCCCATCGAATGTCCCACCACCACCACCGGTCCACCCCATCCCCGCGCCATCCCCACCGACCGCCGGAATGCCTTCAGCGTCTCGACCTCTCGGACGCCAAAGGTGACCCGCCGCCCGCCCGAGTGCCCGTGCCCCGGCAGGTCGACCAGCACCGCGCGCCAGCCGGCTTCCGCCAAAAATACCGCCCAAGGAAACATGGTCTCGAGATCGACGCCGTATCCATGCAGCACATAGGCGGTTCCCCGTGCCTGCCTTGGCGCCGGCAAGCCCTCGGCAGGAAGCCGAAACTCAAACCGATACCTGGGCTGCACCTGACCGCGATTCGTGACCGAGGACGCGGTGCTCTTCCAACCGTAATTCGCCGGTTCCACCGCCACCCAGCGCAGGTCCACCGCCGGCTCCCCAACCCGGTTGGTGCCCGTCGGAAAACGCTCCAGCACACCGTCCGCCCATCCCAGCCACACCCGTCCCTCCGGCTTGATGAACTCAGGTACCCGGTTCGGGGCATCCATCATCCGACGAGCCAGAAATGTCGACGGACTGCAGCCTGCAACCACCGCCCCCAACACAACCCCGCCCACCCACCTCAGCGCCCGGTTCGCCAACCCCGAAGCCTTTGCCATCTCAGCACACTCGTTCACGCGCCGCCTCGCATGCGACAATCCACCGCCCAACGCAAGGCCTCGTCACACTTTCCCTCAAGAGATCCCCGAATGCTCTCCATGAACCCGGTTTGCACCACCGAGGCACGGAGGCACAGAGAAACAAAACAGGCCGCTCTTAACTCTGTGCCTCCGTGCCTCGGTGGTGAACCTCTCCCCGGTTCATGGTTCGTGAGCAGGTTGATATCGCACAGGGCACCTTACCCCATCGCCGGTCGTATTCGCCGTTGCCCAGCCCTACCCATCCCCTAGCATCCGCCGTCATGCAGCATTCGCCGGGATTCCTGAAAGTCGTCGAAGCAGCCCGCATCCACGTGAAGGAACTCTCCGTGGATCAGGCCCGTGCCCGCATCGCCGCGCAGCCGTCGGTCGTGCTCCTCGATGTCCGCGAAGACAACGAATGGCAGGCCGGCCATGCCATCGAAGCCAAGCACATGGGTCGCGGCATTCTCGAACGTGATCTGGAGCGAACGTTCCCCGATCCCAAGACCGAAATCATCATGTACTGCGGCGGCGGTTTTCGGTCGGCCCTCGCCTGCGAGGTGGCCCAACGGATGGGTTACCACAACGTTTACTCCCTGGCCGGTGGACATAAGGCCATGGTCGCCGGCGGATGGCCCATGGCCACCTCATGATCACGGCCTCGTCTCAGGCTGCCCCCAGCAGACTCCCGTCCCGGACTTTCACCTGGTCGCCACCCTGATGCCGTTGGACGCAGCCACCCCCAAGGTTGCGACATGGCTTGAGTACCCCATGAACCCCGCCCTCCTCCCAGGCAAGAAACTCGGCATCCTGCTGTCCACGGCCCCGACCGAACGCAACTTCCGCCACGGCATCCGCCTCGCCGAGACCGCCCTCGCCGCCGGCGTCGATGTCTACCTGTATTGCATTGACGAAGCCGTCCGAGGCGTGGGCGATACCGAGCTTCAGCAGCTGCGCGAACGCGGACTGAAGTTGTATGCCTGCGCCTATGGCGCTCAGCGCCGCAACATCCCGGTCAATTCCCTCGCCGCCTTCGCCGGACTCACCGTGGTCAACGATCTCATCGCCAGCACGGACCGCTTCGTCAGCTTCAATTGAACCACCGTGAACCGCAAAGCCCTCGTCATCGTCAACAGCGACCCCAGGACCAGTCCGCGCACGGCCGAGGCTGTCCGCATCGCCGCCGGCGTCGGCACATGGAAGAAGGTCGATGTCACCCTCGTCCTGTGTGAATCCGCGGTTCTCGCCCTCTCGGAATTCCCGGACGAACTGGTCGACGAGGACAATTTCACCCGGTACCTGCCGATCATCGGAGAATTTGGCCGCCCGGTGTACGTCGAAACCGGAGCGCCCCTGCTGGAGGACCTTGGGCAGACGCCCGTGCCGTATGAGCGGATCGGAGTCGCCCAACTGGCCCGCCTCGCCGCTGAAAGCGACTACGTCCTCCGCTTCTAACCCCCTCCCATGCGCCAAGTCCTGCTCGTCCTTACCCAGTCGTTGGACCCGCTCAACGATATCGTCACCGCCACCGAGCGCACCCTTCCGGAGACCGCGATCACCGTCGTTGACCTGACCACGGAAACCCCCAACTACCCTGGACTGCTCGAAGCCATCTTCGCGGCGGACTCGGTGCAGGTGTGGTGATGCCCCCTCCCGCCGAGCCCAAGCCGCTTCCCGCACCCCACGGGCTTGTTTACAAATCGTCGGAGCAACGCCACACTTCCCACGGTTGCCTCCCTGTGAATAGCCCCAGCGCCATGGCCGCACGTGCGGAACGCAATCCCCCGTGGATGGAGTCCCTGGCGAAAATTCGTGGTTGGTTCGTTTTCGCACGCGAGGCGTTTGCCAATCCCCGCGAGATCGGCGCTGTCGTCCCCAGTTCCCCCACTCTGGCCCGGCGCATGGCGAGACTCGTCTCCGACAACCCCGCCGGTCTGGTCGTCGAACTCGGTGCCGGAACCGGGGTCGTCACCGAAGCCCTGCTGAACCGGGGCATCCCGCCCAACCGGTTGTTCGCCATTGAGTTGTCTGAATCGCTCACCCGGCTGCTTCGCAAACGTTTTCTGGATGTTCAGGTGCTCTGCGGCGATGCCGCCAACCTCCGCCGGCTCCTGCGCCGCGCCGGAGCAGATGCCCACGGTTGCCCCGTGACCATCGTGTCCAGCCTCCCGCTCCGCTCCCTCCCCGCCCCCAAGGTGAACGCGATCGTCCGCGAAATCAGCGC